>JBAXVO010000062.1:0-15654 GCA_037129355.1 Deltaproteobacteria bacterium
CTGCGGCCTCGCGGCGGCGGCGGGGGCCCGGGCCTTCCGCAGCGCGCCCGGCCTCGGCCTATTCGCCGGGGCGGCCGCCGTCACCTTCGCGGTGGGCTGGTTCACCGGAGGGGCCCGGTGAGCGTCCCGGCCGCCACCCTGCGCCGCGTCTTCTGGCGCTGCCTGTTCCTGCAGGCGGCCTGGAACCGGCGGGGCATGCAGAACCTGGGCTTCGCCTACGCCATCGACCCCGCGCTGCGCCGCCTCTACGCCGATCCGGGCCGTCGAACCGAGGCGCTGCGCCGCCACCTCGCCACCTTCAACTGCCACCCGTACACGGCCGCAGCCATCGTGGGCGGCGCCATCCACCACGAGGAGCGGGTCGCGGCCGGCGAGGAGCCGACCAGCGCGCCGCTCGCCTACAAGCAGGTGCTGCAGGGGCCGCTGGCCGCGGTGGGCGACGGGTTCTTCTGGGCCGGGCTCCGGCCATTCTTCGGCGCGCTGGCCGCGGTGGGGACGCTCGCGCTGGGCTGGCCGGCGCTGGTGGCGTCGCTCGCGGCCTACAACGTCCTCCACCTCTGGATCCGCTGGAGCCTGTTCCGGGCCGGCTACCGCTGCGGCGACGAGGTGGTGACCCGGCTGGCGGCGCTCTCCCTGCCCACCTGGGCGGCGCACCTGCGCAAGGGCGGCTCCGTCCTCTGCGGCGTGGCGGCGGGGCTCTTCGCGCTCTCCGCGGCCGGGCGCCTGGGGCCGGGCGCCGGGTTCCTGTCGCTGGTCGCGGCGGCGGCCGGGCTGGGGGCGCTGGGGCTGCGGGCCAGGCTGCTGCCGTCGGCGTACGCGGCGATCGGCCTGGGCACGGCGGCGGGGATGGCGGCGCAGCAGGTCTTCCGGGGAGGGAGGTAGCCATGGAGCGGCTGGAGCGGACCTTCACGGTGGTGAACTCCCTCGGGCTCCACGCCCGCCCGGCGGCCATGGTGGTGCAGACCGCCAACAAGTTCCGCAGCGACGTCCAGTTCGAGAAGGACGGGCTCCAGATCAACGCCAAGAGCATCATGGGCGTCCTCACGCTGGCCGCCGCCAAGGGTTCCGCCGTGGTCGTGGTCTGCGAGGGGCAGGACGCCGCCGCCGCGATGGCGGCCATCGCGAAGGTCTTCGAGTCGGGCTTCGGGGAGCGCTAGCGGATGGCCTCGACCACCTTGCAGGGGCTCCCGGCCTCCCCGGGCATCGCGGTGGGGCGGTGCTGGACCGTCGACCGCCGCCGCGTTCGAACCCCCCGGCGCAAGGTCGCCGTCGAGGAGGTCGAGGCCGAGCTCCACCGGCTCGAATCGGCCATCGAGCTCTCCGTCCAGCAGCTCGACGGCGTGCGCGCCAAGGTCCAGGGCGCCGAGGGGGCCGAGCACCTCGCCATCATCGAGGTGCACCGGGCCATGCTGCGCGACCCGTCCCTCGTCGACGAGGCCCGCCGGCTGGTCCGGGAGGAGCGGGTCAACGTCGAGTGGGCGGTGAAGCGGGCCATCCGCAAGATCAAGGGGGCCTTCGACCCCGACGACGAGTTCTTCCGCGAGCGCCGCTCCGACGTCGACTACGTGGGCGAGCGGATCGTGAAGAACCTGCTCGGCCAGGGGGTCGACGTCGTCGAGACGCCGCCGCCCGGCTCCATCGTGGTGGCCCGCGACCTGTCGCCCGCCGACACCGCGCTCCTCTTCCACGACCGCAAGGTGGCCGGCCTGGTCACCGACGCCGGCGGCATCACCAGCCACACCGCCATCGTGGCCCGCGCGCTGGAGATCCCCGCCGTGGTCGGGGCCGGGAAGGCCAGCGCCTCCGTCGAGCGGGGAGACTGGGTCGTCGTCGACGGCGGCCGCGGCGTGGTGGTGGTGAACCCCAGCGCCGGGGAACGGGCCGACTACGAGGCGGCGCGCATCCGGCAGATGGAGCGCGAGGCCGAGCTGGCCCGCCTGAAGGACCTCCCGGCCGAGACCGTCGACGGCGTCCGCCTGCGGATGGTCGGCAACATCGAGTTCGGCGAGGAGGTGCCCGGGCTCCTCTCCCACGGCGGCGAGGGGGTCGGGCTCTACCGCACCGAGTTCCTCTTCATGGGGCGCGAGGACCTTCCCACCGAGGAGGACCACTACCGCGACTACCGGGCCATCCTCGAGGCCATGGACGGGCGCCCGGTGACGGTGCGCACCTTCGACCTGGGCGGCGACAAGCTCCCCTCCGGGCAGAAGGACCACTCGGAGAACCCGGCCCTCGGCCTGCGGGCGGTGCGCTACTGCCTGCGCCACCCCGAGCTCTTCCACGCCCAGCTGCGCGCCGCGGTGCGGGCCGCGGCCCACGGCAACCTGCGCCTCATGTTCCCCATGGTGAGCGGGGTGGCGGAGGTGCGGGCCGCCAAGTGGATGCTCGCCGAGGCCTTCGAGGAGGTGGTGGCCCAGGGGATCCCCGCGCGCATGCCGCCGGTGGGGGTCATGGTGGAGCTGCCCAGCGCCGCGGTGGTGGCGGACCGGCTGGCCCAGGAGGTCGACTTCCTCTCCATCGGGACCAACGACCTCATCCAGTACACCATCGGCGTCGACCGGCAGAACAAGGACGTCGCCTACCTCTACAAGCCGCTGCACCTCGCCGTGCTGCGCATGCTGAAGTCCATCACCGACGCCGCCCGGGCCGCCGGGAAGAGCGTCTCGATGTGCGGCGAGATGGCCGGCGAGCCCCTCTACACCCTGGTGCTGCTCGGGCTGGGGCTCGACGAGCTCTCCATGAACGGCCCGTCCATCCCGCTCGTGAAGCGGGTGATCCGCAGCGCCTCGGCGCGCGAGGGGCGCGAGCTGCTCGACCGGATCCTCGGCCTCAACACCGCCGACGACATCGAGCGCATGGTCCGGTCCGAGATGACCCGGCGCTTCCCCGGCCTGCTCGAGGGGGCCGCCAGCGTGGGCCCGGTGAGCGGGTGAAACGCACCCATCCGCTGCATCGACGCCATCCTTGACACGTCCGTTCCAGCGGACGTAAGACTTCCCCCCTTCCCCCGGGAGAACCATGCAGAAAGACTTCCTCTTCACCTCCGAGTCGGTGACCGAAGGCCATCCGGACAAGATGGCCGACCAGATCTCGGACGCCGTCCTCGACGCCGTCCTGGCGCGCGATCCCCGGGGGCGGGTGGCCTGCGAGACCCTGCTCAAGACCGGCTACGTGATGATCGCCGGCGAGATCACCACCAAGGCCCAGATCGACTACCAGAAGCTGGCCCGCGAGACGGTGAAGGACATCGGCTACACCCACGGCGACATGGGCTTCGACGGCCACACCTGTGCCGTGCTCGTGGCCGTCGACCAGCAGTCGCCCGACATCGGCCAGGGGGTCGACACCGGCGGCGCCGGCGACCAGGGGATGATGTTCGGCTACGCCTGCGACGAGACGCCCGAGCTCATGCCGGCCCCCATCCAGTACGCCCACCACCTCACCCGCGCGCTGGCCCGCGCCCGCAAGCGCGGCATGGACTTCCTGCGCCCCGACGGCAAGGCCCAGGTGAGCGTCGAGTACCGGGACGGCAAGGTGGCCCGCATCGACACGGTGGTGGTCTCCACCCAGCACTCCGAGGCCATCTCGAACAAGAAGCTGCACGCCGCCGTCCGGGAGGAGGTCATCGACCGGGCCCTGCCGCGGAAGCTGGTCGACCGCAAGACCAAGATCTTCATCAACCCGACCGGCCGCTTCGTCATCGGCGGCCCGATGGGCGACACCGGCGTCACCGGCCGGAAGATCATCGTCGACACCTACGGCGGCATGGGCCGCCACGGCGGCGGCGCGTTCAGCGGCAAGGACCCCTCCAAGGTCGACCGCTCGGCCGCCTACATGGGGCGCTACATCGCGAAGAACGTCGTGGCCGCCGGCCTCGCCACCCGCTGCGAGGTGCAGGTGGCCTACGCCATCGGCGTGGCCGAGCCGGTCTCGGTGATGGTCGACACCTTCGGGACCTCCAGCGCCTCCGAGGAGTCGATCGCCGGCGCCGTCCGCGAGGTCTTCGGCCTCACGCCGCGCCAGATCATCGAGGGGCTCGACCTGCTTCGCCCCATCTACCGGTCGACCGCCGCCTACGGCCACTTCGGCCGCGAGGAGAAGGCCTTCACCTGGGAGCGCACCGACAAGAAGGACGCGCTCCGGGCCGCCGTGGGGCGCAAGGGAAAGCGGAAGTAGCCCAGCCGTCCGAACCCGGGAGCCGGCATGGGACCTCTCGCCGCCGTCCTCCTGGGGATCGTCCAGGCCATCACCGAGTTCCTCCCGGTCAGCTCCACCGCCCACCTGCTGCTCGTGGGCGAGCTCATGGGCGAGAGCCTCGGGGACCAGAAGTTCCGCGCCTTCGTCACCATCATCCAGTCCGGCACCACGCTCGCGGTGCTGGTCTACTTCCGGCAGGACCTGTGGCGGCTGGCCGTGGCCTGGGTCCGGGGGATCCGGGAGGGGCGCCCGCTCGGGACGCCCGACTCCCGCCTGGCCTGGTACATCGCGCTCGGCACGCTGCCGGCGGCCATCCTGGGCAAGCTGCTCGAGCGGCGCATCGAGGCGCTCGGCAACGGGGTCATCGCCTTCTCGTTGATCTTCTGGGGGCTCGTGATGGCCGGCGCGGAGCGCTACGCCTCCCACCGGCGTTCGCTCCCGGACATGACCGCCAGGTCGGCGCTCGCCATCGGCGTCGGCCAGGCGCTGGCGCTCGTCCCCGGGACGTCCAGGTCGGGGAGCACCATCACCACCGGGATGATGCTCGGGTTCTCGCGCGAGGCAGCGGCACGGTTCAGCTTCCTCCTCTCCGTGCCCATCATCCTGGCCGCCGGCATCTACAAGCTGACCAAGGCGCTGCCGGTGCTGCGCGGCGAGCCCGCCTGGAGGACCGCAACGATCATCGGCACGGCGGTCTCGGCCGTGGCCGGGTACCTGGTGATCGGCTGGCTGCTCCGCTACCTGCGCACCCGCACCACCTACCTCTTCGTGGCCTGGCGGATCGTGCTCGGGGTGCTCGTGGCCGTCCTGCTCTGGAAGGGCGTGCTCCCGGCCGACGACGATGCGCCCGTCCCGGCTCGTGCCGCGGCTCGCGCCCCATGACCCCGGAGCGGCTCCGCGGCGCGCTGGCGGGGCACCCGATCTCCCGGCTCGACCTGGCCGCGCTCCGGGGCGGCTACGCCGGCTCGCCCGGCGCGCTCCGGGAGGCCGCGGTGCTGGTGCCGGTCTACTTCCACGACGACGGCGCGCCGCACGTCCTCATGACGCGCCGCCGCAACGACCTGCGGCTCCACCCCGGGCAGATCTCCTGGCCGGGCGGCCGGATCGATCCGGGCGACGCCGACTCCCGGGCCGCGGCGCTGCGCGAGGCGCACGAGGAGATCGGGCTCGCCCCGGACCACGTCGAGGTGGTGGGGAGGTTGAGCGAGGCGCTGGCCGTCCTGTCGGGCTTCCGCTTGACTCCGTGGGTGGGCCTCGTGCCATACCCGTACCCCTACGTCGCGCAGCCGGCCGAGGTGGCCGGACTGGTCGAGCTCTCCGTCGCCGACTTGCTCGCGCCCGGGGCTCACCGGATCGGGGAGGCGGAGGCGTTCGGCATGATGCACGAGGTCCACACCTTCGAGGTCGCCGGGGAGCAGGTGTGGGGGGCGAGCGCCCGCATCCTCCACGAGCTCCTCACCGTCTGGAGAACCGCATGAGGATCTATCCCGTCATCATGGCCGGCGGCAGCGGGACCCGCTTCTGGCCCCTCAGCCGGAAGAACCGCCCCAAGCAGTTCCTGCCCCTCGACGGCGACGAGCCCATGCTCGCCGCCACGGTCGACCGGCTCCCGCCGCTGGCCCGCCTCCAGGACACCTTCGTGGTCTGCGGGCCGAACCATGCCGCCGCGGCCCGCCGCATCCTGCGCAAGCTCCCGAAGGAGAACCTCCTCGTCGAGCCCTGCCCGCGCAACACCGCGCCCTGCGTGGGGCTGGCGGCGCTGCACGTGAAGCGGCGCGACCCCAGGGGCGTCATGGCGATGCTCCCGGCCGACCACCACGTGGCCCGCCCCGAGGCCATGCGCGAGGCGCTCGCCGCCGGGGCCCAGCTCGCCTTCGAGGGCGCGGTGGCCACCATCGGCATCCGCCCCGACCGTCCCGAGACCGGCTACGGCTACCTCAAGGTGGGCGCCAAGCTGAAGGCGATGGGGAAGGGCAAGAAGGCCTTCCACCCGGCCCGGGTGGAGCGCTTCGTCGAGAAGCCCGACGTGGTCACCGCCTCGCGCTACCTGGCCGAGGGGGGCTACCTCTGGAACTCCGGGATCTTCCTCTTCCGCGCCGACGTCATCCTCGAGGAGATCCGGCGCGCCATGCCGGTGCTGGGCGAGCAGCTCGCCGTCATCGAGAAGGCCATCGGGACGCCCGCCTACGCCCGGACGCTCGCCCGGGTCTTCCCCGCCGCCCCCTCCATCTCCATCGACTACGGCGTGATGGAGAAGAGCCAGCGAATCGCGGTGGTCCCGGCCGAGTTCGGCTGGAGCGACGTGGGCAGCTTCGCGGCCCTCTCCGAGGTGCGGGAGCTCGACGACCTCGGCAACGTCCTGCAGGGCGACGCCATCGTGATCGACGGGCACGACAACGTGGTGCTCGGCCAGGGCAAGCGCCCGGTCGCCGTCATCGGGGTCGACGGCCTCGTGGTGGTCGACGCCGGCGACGCGGTCCTGGTGGTGCGCAAGGAGAAGGCCCAGGACGTGCGCAAGGCGGTCGAGGAGCTGAAGCGGCGCGGTCGCGAGAACCTCCTCTAGGCGAGGCGCGGGCGGGCGGGCGAGCAAGGGGGAACGACATGGCGGCCATCTCGAAGACGATCTTCCGCGAGTACGACATCCGCGGGCTGGTGGACAAGGACCTCACCGACGACGCCGTCCGGCTGGTGGGACGGGCGCTGGGCAGCGAGGTGCGGGAGCAGGGCGGCCGCCGGGTGGTGGTGGGTCGCGACTGCCGGGAGAGCGGACCCCGCTTCGCCCGGGCGATGATCGCCGGCCTCAACTCCGCGGGCATCGACGTGACCGACCTGGGGGTGGTGCCCACGCCGCTCACCTACTTCGCCGCGGCCACCCTCCCGGTGGACGGCCTGGTCATGATCACCGGCTCCCACAACCCGCCCGAGTACAACGGGCTCAAGGTGGGGGTGGGGAAGAGCACGCTGCACGGCGAGGGCATCCAGTCGCTCCTCCGGCGCATCGTCGAGGACCGCTTCACGAGCGGGACCGGGACGGTCGTGACCCACGACATCGTCACGCCCTACAAGGACTACGTCCGGAAGAACCTCCAGCTCGGCCCCCGCAAGCTCAAGGTGGTGATCGACGCCGGCAACGGCACCGGTGGCGTCATCGCCGTGCCGCTCTTCGAGTCCCTGGGGATCGAGGTGGTCCCGCTCTTCATCGAGATGGACGGCCGGTTCCCCAACCACCACCCCGACCCCACGGTGGAGGAGAACCTCGAGTTCCTCAAGGCGAAGGTCCGCGAGACCGGCGCCGACCTGGGGGTCGCCTACGACGGCGACGCCGACCGGGTGGGGGCGGTGGACGAGAAGGGGACGGTGCTCTGGGGCGACCAGCTCATGATCCTCTTCTCCCGGGCGCTGCTCGCCGAGAACCCCGGCGCGGCCATCGTGGGCGAGGTGAAGTGCTCGAAGACCCTCTACGACGACATCGCCGCCCGCGGAGGGCGCGGGATCATGTGGAAGGCCGGACACAGCCTGATCAAGGCCAAGATGAAGGAGGAGGGGGCGCTCCTCGCCGGGGAGATGAGCGGCCACATCTTCTTCGCCCACCGCTGGTTC
Organism: Deltaproteobacteria bacterium; assembly: GCA_037129355.1. Taxonomy (GTDB): domain Bacteria; phylum Myxococcota; class Myxococcia; order Myxococcales; family Anaeromyxobacteraceae; genus CAIOAK01. The sequence continues at coordinate 7,798 of JBAXVO010000062.1, forward strand.
GGCTTCGACGACGGCATCTACTCGTCGGGGCGGCTCCTCGAGCTGGTTTCCCGGACCGATCGCCCGGTCTCGACGCTCCTCGCCGACGTGCCGAGGACCTTCTCCACCCCCGAGATCCGCTACGACTGCCCGGAGGAGCTGAAGTTCGAGCTGGTGCGCCGGGCGCAGGAGTGGTTCGCCGCGCGCCACGAGGCGGTGACCGTCGACGGGGTGCGGGTGATCTTCCCCGACGGCTGGGGACTGGTGCGCGCCTCCAACACCCAGCCGCTGCTCGTGCTCCGCTTCGAGGCCCGGACGCCGGAGCGTCTCGCCGAGATCCAGGCGCTCGTCACCTCCAAGGTGGACGAGTTCAAGCGCGCGCTCGGCGCCTGAGCGCCCTCCGACGTCTTTTTTTTCGGGAGGGCGCCTGAGCCTCCGGAGGGGTGGTCCGGGGCGCTCCGCGGGCCCCGGGGCGATCCGGAAACGACGCTCGGCCGGATCTGCTCCGCGTGTCATCCACCGGCGGTCATCGTCGGGGAATCGCGATCCCTGGCTAGTTTGCGCGGCAGTCACCCGTCGTGAATGGTCACGATGGGTGAAGTCAGGCCCGTCGCGCGACGCCGGAATGCGCTCCGGAGGCCCCGGACGCGCACGATCCAACCGGGTGTAGCGCCGGCGACCGTCGCAAGAAAAGCGCGGCCGTGTCCTTGCAAGGTGGATCTGCGTTCGCTAATCTTCACTCGTCTTTGTCGTGCGTCGTTGGTAGTTGACCAATCGTCAGGGAGGTAACACATGGCTGCGAAGAAGAAGGCCGCGAAGAAGCCCGTCAAGAAGGCCGCCAAGAAGGCCAAGAAGAAGTAACTCTGCCTTCGTGGCGCGAGGCAACTCGCGCCCAGGTCCTGCGGCCGCCTCCGGGCGGCCGCAGCCGTTTCGGGAACCCATGTCCCTCCGCTCCGGCGAGATCGCGTTGGTCATCGCGGAGCTGGCACCGCTCGCCGGTGCGCGGGTCGACGCGGTGCGGGTCCACGCCGAGCGGCTGGTGACGATGGAGCTCCTGCGGGCCAGCGGCCCGGTGACGTTGCTCCTCTCCGCCGAGCCCGACCTCACCCGGATCCCCGCCGCCACCTGGCCCCCCCCGCTGCCCCCGGAGCCGCTCGCCTTCCAGGTCGCCCTGCGGCGCGAGCTGGCCGGCGCGCGCCTGGCGTCGATCGAGGCTCCCGGCGGGGATCGGCTGGTGGCGCTGCGTTTCGAGCGCCCGGCCGGCCCGGTCACGCTCCTCGCCGAGCTGACCGGGCGGAGCGGGAACCTCTTCCTCGTCGACGCGGCCGGGGTGGTCCGGGCCATGGCCGGGAGGAACCTCTCCGAGCGGCGGGCCCTCTCGCCCGGCCAGCCCTACCTTCCGCCCGAAGCCCGTCCCGGCGACGGCGAGGCGAGCCGGTTCGCGCCGGTGGCCGGCGCGCCCTTCCCGGTCTCGGCGGCGGTCGAGGGCGCCTACCGGAGACTCGAGGAGGAGCGCGCGCTCGCCACGGCGCGGCGCCGGCTCCGGGAACCGCTGCGCGCCGCCGTGGCCCGCTCGCGCCGGGCGCTCGAGCGGCTCGCCGACGAGGCGGCCCGCGTCCCCGCCGCCGAGGCCGACCGGCGCGCCGCCGACCTGCTCAAGCAGGAGCTCCACGCCATCCCGCGCGGGGCCCGGGAGGCGACCGTCACCGAGTGGACCGTCGACGGCCCCCGGCCGGTCACGCTGGCGCTCGACCCGGCGCTCACGCCGCGCGCCAACATGGAGCGCTTCTACCGGCGCTACCGCCGCATCGCCGAGAGCGCTGCCCGCGTGGAGGCCCGCGTCGCCGAGGTCCGGATCCGGCTCACGGCCACCGAGGCCCTCCTGGCGGAGCTGGACGGCGCGCCCGTCGAGGCGCTGCCGCGGCTGGAGCGGGAGGCGCGCAAGCTGGGGGCCGGCCCCCGGGTCCAGCGCCCGCCCCGCCGGCGCGACGACGCGCCGGCCTCCCCCTACCGCACCTTCCGGTCGGCGGCCGGGCTCTCCATCCTGGTGGGGCGCGGCGCCGCCGAGAACGACCAGCTCACGGTGCGGGTGGCGAAGGGAAACGACGTCTGGCTGCACGCGCGGGGGCGCACCGGCGCCCACGTCGTGCTCCGGCTGCCGAAGGGGAGGGCCCCCGACCAGGAGAGCCTGCTCGACGCCGCCCACCTGGCGGCCCACTTCAGCGATGCACGCGGGGAGGCCGCCCCCGAGGTGGTCTACACGCGCGCCAAGCACGTGCGGAAGGCGAAGGGCGCGGCGCCGGGAGCGGTGACCTACAGCCAGGAGAAGGGGATGGCGCTCCGGCTCGAGCCGACCCGCGTGGAGCGGCTCCTCCAGGGAGAGGCGGAGGAGCCGTGACCCGGGGAGGGGATCAGCTCGACCTCGGCTTCGACGCCCGCGAGGCCCCGCGGCCCGATCGCGTCGCCGCCGCCGAGCGGCTCGCCGACGAGGTGGCCACGCGGCTCCGCGAGCCGGTGCGGCTCGTGGTCCACGACAACCGGCACACCATGGTCTCCTTCCGGCGGGAGCGCGCGCGGATCCAGCTCCGCGTCCACCACCTCTTCCTGGGCTGCCCGCCCGGGGTGGCCGATGCGCTGGCCGCCTTCGTGCGTCCCGGCCGGGGAGAGCCCCGTCACGCCGCCTCCCGCGCCATCGACGCCTGGGTCCGTGAACACCGGGACCGCATCGCCCCGCCGCGGACCGGGAGGCTCCAGCCGCGCGGGCGCGTCCACGACCTCCAGGACATCCTCGACCGGCTCAACGCCGAGCACTTCGACGGGGCGGTCGAGGTGAAGATCGGCTGGGGGAGGAGCGGCGCCCTGCCCGGACGCAGGTCCATCCGCACCGGCGTCTACCTCCACGCCGCCCGGGCCATCCGCATCCACCCCGCCCTGGACCGGGAGGACGTTCCCGGATTCTACGTGGCGTCCGTGGTCTTCCACGAGATGCTCCACCAGGTGGTGCCGCCGGCCGAGCGGGGAGGGCGGCGCACCATCCACGGCCGCGAGTTCCGGCGCCGGGAGCGTGCCTTCCCCGACCACGCCCGCGCCGCCGCCTGGGAGCGCGAGAACGTCCACCTGCTCCTGGCCTCGCCCCGGCGAAGGTAGCCGGGAGGGGCCGAGGCGACGCTACGCCGCCGCTGCCTCGCCGCGGGTCCGCCGGCTGCGGACGGCGAGCGCAGCGAGCAGGAGGGCGAGCGTCCCGAGCGACACCGCCGCCCCGATCCCCACCCACCGGTTCCGGTAGGCGAGGCGGAGCTCGTGCCTGCCGGCCGTGACCGGCACCGCCTGGAAGGCGAAGTTCGCCCGGAGGATGGGGACGGGCTTGCCGTCGAGCGTGGCCGTCCATCCCGGGTAGAAGGGGTCGGCGATCACGAGGAGGCCGTCCCGGGGGGCGACCACCGTCGCCGTGAGCGAGGGACCGTCCACCTGGACCGCCTCGGCGGCGACCGGCCCCTCGGGAGGGCCGGACGGGGGGAGCCCGACGGGCGCCTCCGCGAGGACGGCGAGGTTCCCGGCGGCAGCGCGCAGCAGGGGCTCGGTGACGGCGTCGTCGGGCGCCACCTCCCACGATCCGGTCCAGAAGACCCGGGGGAGCGCCGCAGCGCGGTGGCCGACCATGGGGTTCTCCCACTCCCGCATGCCGGTGAAGGAGACGGGGAGCCCCTCCTGCGGCCTGTCGGAGATGACGATCGGGGTGGCGAGGAGCGGCCACAGCGGCGAGGTGGGGCTGGCCGAGGGGAAGGTGGCGTCGCCATCCAGGGCGCCGAGCCGGGAGACCTTGTTCGTCCGCGTCGCCTCGAGCAGCTCGCGGACGCGCTGGATGGACATGGGCCCGTAGCCCATCGTCCCCTCCCAGCCGTTCCGGAGCGGGGCGTTCACCGACGCACCCCACTTGGCGATCACGCCCACCCGCCGCGGCTCGGGCATCGACGGCACGATCTTGGAGAAGTCGCGCAGGCTGGGGAGCTCCGCCGACGCGGGGCCGACGTCGTTGAACCGGGAGAAGAGGTACCAGGGATCGTAGAAGGCGAGCGCCACGATGGCCGCGCCGGCCACCGCGCCGCGCAGGCCGCGCCACACCGCGACGACCCAGAGCGCGCCGAGCGACGAGACCATCAGCGCGAACCAGGCGGTCTTTCGGGCCGAGGCCGGATCGAACGGGAAGCCCGGCAGGCGGGGGAGGAGGAGCGCCAGCGCGGCGGTGGCCGCGAAGACCCCGAGGCTCCGGGCCAGGCGGGCCCGGGTCGGGTCGCGCCGCAGCGCCTCGAGCCCCTCGGCGGCCAGCACCGCCACGGCGAACGCGGTGACCAGGAGGCCGCGCGTCGGGACCCGGAAGCTGCCGTAGCCGGGGAGCACCTTGTAGAGCAGCCAGTGGAGCCCGAGCGGGGCCTGCTCCCCCAGCGCGAGCCACGGTCCGAGGAGCGCCAGGACGGCGAAGAGGATCACCCCCCGCCGGCGGGCCGGAGCGGCGACGGCCAGCGCCAGCGCCGGGATCCCCACGTATCCGGTGGCCTCCCAGAGGTTGAGCCCCCAGCGCCCGTCGCCGTAGGCATGGGGCAGCACGTAGAGCGCGAGCCCCCAGGCGCTCGGCCAGCGCCAGCTCGTCACGAAGGCGTAGTCCACCACCACGGCGCGCGCCCCCATGCGGGAGAGCTCCAGCGTGGGGAGGACGAGCACCGCCGCGAGCAGGAACCCGATGGGCACGATGGCCACGGCCCAGGCGGCGTCGGCGCGGCGCCGGGGCCAGAGGTCGAAGGCGATGCGGAGCGCGTAGAGCCCTGCCACCAGCGTGCCGAAGTGGGCCATCTGGGGAGAGCCGCCCAGCCAGGCGAACGTGGTCGCCACCGCCGCGAGGAGGAGCCAGCGCGACCGGCGGTGGGCGGCGAACCCCTCCAGCCCGGCCAGCATCCACGGCCAGAAGGCGGTGGTCGCCGCGAAGTTCCAGTGGACGACGTGGACGGTCTGCTTGGCGCCGAGCGCGAAGAGCACCGCCGCGAGCAGGCCGGAGGCGGGCGAGAGGGAGCGCAGGCGCATCCAGGCGGCCATGCCCCACCCGGCGATGGTGAGGTGGAGGAGCGTGGCCAGGGTGAGCGCGCGCGGCGCGCTCCACGGGAGGGTGAGCCAGGTGGTGGGGGCGAAGACCGCGGCCTGGGGATCGGCCACGAGCGGGTAGCCCATGTAGAACCCCCGCTGCCAGAGCGGGAGGTCGCCGTGCCGCAGGGCCTCGGCCACCGCCTCGCGCACGCCGAAGAAGAAGTAGCGGAGGTCGGAGCCGTTGAAGGCCATGTCGGGGCGCGCCGCGATCCAGTGGAACGCCACCACCAGCAGCGGGATCGCCGCGAAGACGCCGCGCCACGCCCACTTCCCTCCGCCGTCCGGGGTGCTCACGCCGGGACCTCCTTCCTCGCCTCGCCTCCGCGGCCGGTGGCCCAGAGCTCGACCGCGATCCAGGCCACGAAGGCCGTATAGACGGCGGTGCGGAGGAGCTCCTCCGCGTAGTACCAGCCGTCGAAGAACCAGAAAGTGCCCCGCCCGGCGCGGACCTCGAATGCCAGGTGGTAGTCGACCACCGACACGACGACGAGCGAGAGGAAGAGCCAGCGCGGTCCGGCCACCAGGGCGCCGGCGGCGAAGGCGTAGAGGGCGTACTGCGGGCTCCAGACCTTGTTCGTCGCCACCCAGACGACGAGCACGAGCGCCGTGCCGAGCCGCACCGCCCGGGCCCGGCTGGACGGGGCGGCACGCCAGGCGAGCGCGGCCGCGGCGACGGCCGCGGCGAGGAGGAACGAGCCCGCGAGGAGGTTGAGCACCGCGGGGTCCTTCAGCCGAAGCACCTCCCAGGCCGAATTCTCCGCCGAGCGGGCGCCGTTGAAGCGCCAGAACCAGGCCCAGTTCCCCGGCGCCGCCAGCGCCACCGGCAGGTTCAGGGCCAGCGTGACGGCCAGGAACGCGCCGCCGGCCCGCGCGAGTTCCGCGAACCTCCGCCGCCCCGCCAGCTCCCCGATGGCCGCCGGGAGCAGCGCCACCGGCCAGAGCTTGGCGGAGACCCCCAGCGCGGCGAGGACGCCGCTCGCGGCCGGGCGCTCCCGCTCCGCGGCGAGCACCGCGGCGAGCAGGAGCGCGATGGGGAGGAGGTCCCAGTTGAGCGCGCCGAAGTAGGCGATGGCCGGGGTGCCGGCCAGCCACCACGGGCTCGCCCCGGGGAGGCGCCGCAGCACCGCGATCGCGGCGAGCAGGCAGAGCCAGAGCCCGACGACGCTGACCGTGAAGTGGGCCACCTGCCCGCCCGGCAGGAACGAGGGAGCCCAGAGCGCCGCGCCGAGGAGCACCGGGTACTCGATGCGGTCCTCCACGTACGGCAGCGGCCGCCCCCCGTTCAGGTACCGGTCCCCGGTCATGGCGAGCAGGTCGGAATAGGCGTGGTTGCGGAACGCCCAGGGACGGTAGGCCACCCCGGGATGCTCCACCCCCCGGACCAGGAACGCCCACCCGAGCGCCATCCAGGCGGTGGCGACGAGGTACGGCGCGGCTTTTCGGAGGCGCTCTCTGCCGGACGGCGACATCGGAGGCGGGATGATTAGCAGGGAGCCCGGCGCCGGTCTACCATGGTCCGGTGAGCACGCTCGAGCGCGTGGTCGCGACCCTCACCGAGGCGCTCGCGCGGACCGGCCCGGCGGCGCCGGCCATCCTCTTCCTCGGCAGCCTCATCGAGTACGTCTTCCCGCCGTTCCCCGGGGACACGCTGGTCGTTCTCGGCGCCTGGTATGCCGTGAACGGGAAGATCTCCTGGCCGGTGGCCTTCGCGGCCACCACCTCCGGGGCGGTGCTGGGGGCCTGGATCGACTACCGGATCGGGGTCGCGCTGGGGGCGGCGCTCGAGAAGGGCGCGTCGCGTCGCGGCCCGATCACCCTCGATCACGTCCGCCGGGTCGAGGCGGGGTACGCCCGGTGGGGAGCGTGGTTCCTGCTCGCCAACCGGTTCCTGCCCGGCATCCGCGCCTTCCTCTTCGTGGGCGCCGGCGCGGCCCGACTGCCGGTCGGCAAGGTCCTCCTCTGGGGCGGCATCTCGGCGGCCGCCTGGAACGCCCTCCTCCTCCTCGTCGGCGCCTTCCTGGTGAAGAACCTGGACGAGTTCGTGCACCTGCTCCAGCGCTACACGGTGGTGGCCTGGGCGGTCATGGCCGTGATCGCGGCCTTGCTCCTCGCCCGCCTCGCCATCGGCGCCGCCCGGAGGAAGAAGGGATGACGGCGCTCCTCCTCGCGCTCCTCGCCCTGCTGCCCGACGCGGCGTCCCGCCGCTACCGGGTGGAGATCGGGGGGCAGCCAGTCGGGGTGGCGACGCTCACCGTCCGCTGCGACCGGGCCCGCTGCACCGCCGCCTTCGAGACCGCGCTCCGGGTGCCCGATGCGGGCGGCGGGGGCGTGGCACGACGCCGGGTGAACGTCACCACCGATCGGGCCGGGGCGCTCCTCGAGGCCGAGGCCGGAGGGAAGCGCCGGAAGGGGGACGGCGAGGCGGTCGCCTCCATCCTCGTCGAGGCGGTGCTCTCGTCGACGCCGGAGGGGCAGCGGCGTTGCCTGCGGGTGGAGGACGTGGAGACCGGACGTTCCGGGACCGCGTGCGCGACGCGCCGCGGCGCCTGGCTCGAGGGGGAGGTCCTCGGAGAGCCGGTGCGGTTCCGGGCCGGTTCCGGCGACCTGCCCGTGGAGGTGCTCCTGCCGGGGCAGGAGACGCGCTTCGTCGCCGACCCGGCGGCCGAGGTCCCGGCGCGGGCGCCCGCCACCTTCGGGAGCGCCGTGCCCGCACCGCCCGGCGCCGAGATCTCCCGGGACCTG
>JBAXVO010000063.1:0-15401 GCA_037129355.1 Deltaproteobacteria bacterium
CACCTCGCAGGGGCGTCCGCGGCCGGAGGGGGGCGGCGCTGGTCGACTTACCTGAGCCTTCATACCCACGAGGAGGGTGAACCCGCGGGCGTCCTCGCCCTCGCGACCGTGCTGGCCGCCCTCTCGTAGGCGAGCCGCAGCGCCGCGATCTCCTCCCGGCGCGACTCGAGGACCTCCTCTTGCATCGGGAGGTCGAAAAAGGAGAAGAGGGCCGGCAGGTCCCTCGTCCGGATCACATGGATGGCTCTGCCCATCGCTCGCTCCTTTCGGCCCGGGGGCCCCCGTCCGCCCAGGCGTCAACGCACAGCACGCTGAGCCCCATCCCCAGCGTCATGACCAGCACCGCCCGGATGAATCGGGTCATCGCCGCTCCCCTCCTGCCCATTGCCCGGGAAGCAGGCCCTTCGCTGCCCGGCAGACGTTCTCGTTCCACTTCCAGACCCCGGAATTCCCGGCCTCCGGGCCCTGGCGGCCTGTCCCTGCATCTGACGCGCCAGCGGGAGCATTTGGGGCAATACCCAACTGGGCTGCGGGTCGGGCGCCGATGGGTGGGAGGGTCGACTTGGGTCCATGAACCGACGCCTCGCCGCACCCGTGTCGCTCCTGACCCTCGCGGTCCTCGCGAGCCCCGGCTTCCTTGCGTGCGGAACGGGAATCCCAGCCCCTCAGGCGACCGACTACTCGCTGGCCGCGCACTGGCTGGCGTTGCCGATCGAGCCCGTCCCCACCTACCCGGTGGACGTCTTCTACCTCTACCCCACGGCCTGGACGAGCACGGACTCCAACCCGCAGATCTGCGCCATCGACGAGCCGTCCATGCTGGTGCAGGCCCCACAGGTGTACGCGCGACAGGCCACGGCCTTCGCGACCGTGGGCAACATCTACGCGCCGTTCTACAGGCAGGACAACCTCTCCTCGGTCGACCGGTGGAACGTCATCGCGGGCATCCCCACGCTGGATGCCACCGCGGCCTTCGACTACTACATCCAGAACTTCAACGGCGGCAGGCCGTTCATCCTGGTGGGCCATTCCCAGGGGTCGACGGTGCTGACCAACATCCTCTCCGGCTACATGGCGCAGAATCCGGCCGTGCTCGGGCGGATGATCGTCGCCTACGTCATCGGCAGCCCCATCACGACCCAGTTCCTGGCCGCGAACCCCCACCTGAAGTTCGCGACCGGTGCGGAAGACGTGGGGGTCATCGTCTCCTGGAACACGGAGGGTCCGGGCGTGCCACCGGGAACCAATCCCGTCCTGTACGGCATGGTGGGTCTCGTCATCAACCCGATCAGCTGGACCCGCTCGACGGACTGGGTGCCCGGGAGCCAGGGGCTGGGCTCGTTCATGCCTTCCCAGGTCGGCACGTCGGTGGTGTGGGGTCCGGTGGGGCAGCAGGTCTGCGACGCCCAGATCGACGCGGTGAATGGCGTGCTCATCTGCACCACGGCTCCCCTGGAGCTGATGGACCTCGTCGGCAACTTCTCGAGCGGCATCTACCACCCCTTCGACATCCCATTTTACTACGCCAACCTCGGAGAGAACGCCGCGGTCCGGGCGCAGAGCTACCTCGCCCAACGGAGCAACCCATGAGACTTCCCTTCCTCGCCGTCCTCTCCCTCGTGGTCCCGCTGGCGGCGGTGGGCGCTCCCGATTGCCCGGAGCTGGTGGTCACGGGCCATCCCTACTACCCGCCGGTCGCCTGGGGTTCCGGGGGGAAGGAGGTCGGCGCGGCGCCGGAGCTGGTGACCCGGATCGCCACGGCGCTCGGCATCCCGAAGGTCACCACCAAGGACTTCGGCACCTGGGAGAAGGCGCAGGCCGCCGCCCGGAGCGGAGAGGCCGACGTCATCGTGGGCATCTACCGGAACACGGAGCGGCTCGAGTACCTGGAGTACGCCGAGCCGCCGTTCATGATCGACCCCGTCTCGGTCGTCGTCCGCGCCGGAACGAACTTCCCGTACGCCCAGTGGAGCGACCTGAAGGGGAAGCGGGGCGTCACCAACGCCGGCGAGAGCTACGGCAACCAGTTCGACAGCTACATGGCCCGCGAGCTCTCCGTCGCCCGCGTCGCCGGCATCGACAAGGCCTTCGCGGCCGTCCTCGACGGCTCGGCCGACTACGCGATCATCGCCTTCTACCCTGGGCGAGATGCCGCGCGGAAGCAGGGGCTCTTCGGCAAGGTGGCCTTCCTGCCCAAGATGGTCGTGAACGCCGACCTGTTCGTGGCCTTCTCGAAGAAGTCGAAGTGCCTCGACCTGCTGAAGGACGGCTTCGTCAAGGCGTTGAAGGCGGAGGTCGACAGCGGCAGGGCGACCCGACTGCTGGAGAAGACCAACGACTCCCTCGGGGACCAGTGAGCGGCGGCTACCGCTTCTAGAGCGGCGCCGGGATCAACTTCGACGCCTCGTTCCCCCAGACGTCCCGGACGATGACCTGGAACTGCCAGGGACCGGAGACCGTCTCGAGCCGCGTCGTCGGGGGATCGGCGCCGACGAACGCCATCGGCTTCCCCAGCATCGCCGCCCCCCCCTCGGCCGCGGGCAGCACGGGGACGAGGAGGTACTTCTCCTCGAACTGGTGGGGGGCCCGGATGTGCCAGAGGCCGTCGTCCACCAGGAGGAGGCTCATGAGCCGGTGGGAGGAGTCGACGAGCCCCCAGACGTCCTGCCGCTTCCCCTTCTCATCCTCGAGGTAGCCCGCTCGCCCCTTCTGCTTCAGATAGAGGAGCATCCGGTACAGGGGAGGCTCCTGGCCGTTCACGTGGACGAGGGGCTCGGCGTTCACGGGAACGGTCTTCCCGTCCGGGCCGACCAGCGCGAGGAGCCTTCCGTCCCAGGTGAAGGTGGAGGTCGATCCCTTCGTCACCGGCTCCCTCCAGACTCCGCCGTGCCGGTGGAAGGCCCCTCCCGCGTCGGGAAGGACCACGTAGACCAGCACCTCGAAGGCGCCGTCGGAGGTCGGGGTGACCTGGAGCGTCGCGCCCCCGGGAACGGGCGCGGCCCTGGCGACGGCCTGGAACCTGGGCGTGCCCTCCGGCCCTCCCCGGTCGAGGGTATCGAGCACCTTGCTCCATCCCACCTCCCGGTCCCAGGCCAGCCGCGCGTAGGTGGATCGGGTCTCCGCGCCCCAGGACTCGCGTCGGTTCATGGCGACCTGGAGGCCCGACTGCCCCACCGCGGCCCGGACGCTCCCCATCGAGGTCCGGATCGTCATGTCCCGAAGGGACCGCGCCGCTCTCCCGGCTGCCGCGGCCACGGCGGGATCGCTCCGGACCTGCGCGAGCAGCCGGAGGAGTTGCCCGAGATCGTAGTAGTCGCTCCCCATGAGCTCGTCGGTCATGCCGTACTGTGGACCCGCCAGCGCCCGGCTCCGGACGACCTCGGTCCAGTCGAGGGCCCGGCTGCGGTTCATCGTGTCGACGAGCGCCTTCATGTCGGTCCCGAACTGCGGCAACCGCTCCGTGTCGAACGCCGCGCGAGCGCGCAGGAGTTCCTCGTAAGGTTGCTGCATCGCGATGTGGGTCTCGTCCCAGTCACCGACGTCCATGACCGCGACCTGCCGCGCGGTGGCCTTCGGCGCGATGGAGAGCCACGAGAAGATGGGGGAGCGGAAGGCCTCGGTGGAATCGACCTCGGCGTTGGCGATGTAGATCCGGGTCACGTCGCGGAAGTCCCAGAGCACCTCGGCCGTCGCCATGAGACAGGCGTCGAGTGCGAGGAACTCGAGCCGGGTGCCCTCGGGGAGCCCTGCGTCGCGCATCCCGCCCCGGATCGCGGACGCGATCTCGCTCGTCTGCATCGCCCGCGTGTCCCGCACCGTCCCTTCCTGCTGATCGCCGCCGAACCCGCCGTTCCAGGATCCGCCGTGATCGTGGAGGATGACCGCGTGGCGCCGCGCAGGGTAGGCCGCGAAGGCCCGCGCCACCCAGCCCCGCAGCACGGCGGGCTCGTCGAAGTTCTGCTCGGGGACCTGCTGCAGCAGGGTGGCCGGGCGACCGTCCCCCTGGATGCGGAGGAACTGGGTTCCCGAGGTCACCGGCTTCCCGAAGACCGGGTCCAGCACCTTCTCGTCGTCGTCACCGGGGTCGTTGCAGCGGTTTCCGGCGCAGTAGTCGGCCGCCACCAGCACGTTGACGGTATCGCGGAGATTGGCCTCGCCCATCTCCTTGATCCGCGACGCGATCTTGTAGGTGAGGTTGTTGTCCCCGCTGGCGTAGACGAGGATCGTCCACTCGGCGACGGGCCGCCCCTCCCCGCCGGCGCCCGCGGGCGCTCCACGCGCAACGCCGAGCGAGGCGAGGAGCACGAGCGCGATGCCCGGGAGCAGGCGCATCCCGGTTCGCCGGGTCACGGCTCGCTCTCGAACGTGAACTTCCTCGTCTCGCCGGCGGGCACCTGGCCCGCGAAGTGGACGATGACGAAGTTGCTCGCGACGTGGAACCCCGCGACCCCGGCCGGCTTCCCGGACGGCTTCGGCCGCTTCACCCGTTCGGGCAGGAAGGCGAAGACCGGTCTCAGGTCCTTTCCACTCTCCGGCGAGAAGTCGGTGTCCCTCTTGAACGTGACGGTCAGTTCCCACCGGATCTTGCCGCCCGCCATCGTGCGATCGAGCCGGGTGCTCCAGTGCTCGACGCCCCGCGCCGTGCCCTCGGGAACCGTGGCCATCCAGGCCGGGTCTCCGTAGACGACGGTGGCGTCCCGGTCGTAGGCCATGTCCTCGACCTCGCCGGGCGAGAGCCGCTTGTCGATGGCGAGCAGGAGCGACTGGTTGGCGACGAAGGCGCTCTCCGCGACGTTGAACCGGCCGCCCCGGTAGAAGAAGTTGTCCGCCGTGCCCCAGCCCATCAGGCCGTAGTAGGTCTCCTCGATGAAGCCGAAGTACTGGTTGGCGCCCCCCGAGTGGATCCAGGAGAGGGCATAGGACGCGTCCGGGTCCTCGATCCGGGCGGTCAGGCAGTTGCCGATGGCCAGGTAGATCTTGGGGTTGGTGGACCGGATGGCGCCCCGGGGCTCGCCGTCGATCATCCCCGTGAGGCCGCCCTTCTCGGCCACGATGAACGAGGGCCCCTCCGGGTAGTACACCGACCACTGGTCGGTCCCGGCGTGACCGCTCGTCCAGATGCCATCCACCCGGTTGGCGTTGACGAGCTTCATCATCGCGAGCAGGTGGTCGTCGGGGGCGTCGCTCCGGTCCTTCGGCGCCTGCCCCTTCTTCTTCTCCTGCCAGTCCTGCTTCCTGTCGGTGAATTCGGAGTAGGCCACCCCCTCCGGCAGGGAATCGATGAACCCGAGCATGCCGCCCAGGCCGAAGCCGATCGCCGGGGGAGCATCGTCCCTGGCGATCCGCAGGGCGTCCTCGGGGCCGTATCCGGTGACGATGGCCCAGGCTGCCGTGCCGTAGGGCTGGTTCTCCAGCTTCCGGTTGAAGGCCCCCGCCCGCCGGACGAACTCGGGAGAGGCCTCCTGCGGCTTGCAGACGAAGGCGATGTAGTCGGGGGAGAAGGCCTTCACCGGGCCGACCAGCTCGTCCAGGTCGCCGTAGGTGAAGACCTTCGCGCCGGCGTACTTCTTCTCGAGGACGCGGGCGACCTCGTTCCAGCGCGGATCGGCGGCGGTCTGCCTGCCGATCAGGACGGCGTAGGTGAACGGCTTGCGGGTCGCGGCCCGCGCCGGGGACGGGGTGAAGGCGCAGGCCAGGACGGAGACGGCAACCGCGGCGAGGGCGGCACGGGCGTGGTGGGACATGCGCTGGCCAGTATGGGGGGCTCCCCGGCGGAGCGGACGTTCCACCTCGGATCCCGCTTGGGTCCACTCCCGCCCGGGACCGAAAGACGCCCGGGATGTCGCGCCGGGAATTGGACGTGCTAGCGTCGTGAACCGTGCGCTCCTCGCTCGAGGCGAAGATTGCCGACGCCCTCGTGACCCGGCTCGTGGAGTCGCGGTTCTCCGAGACGCTGATGGAGCAGATCCTCCTCGCGCTCACCCAGAGCCCGGACGTCGAGCGGCTGGTGGTCCACCTTCTCCAGCAGCCCGGCGTGAACGGCACCATCGACGAGCTCGTCGACCGGCAACTCGGGAGGGTCATCCACTCCCTGCGCCAGAACGAGGAGCTTCGCGAGCTGGTGCGCGAGCAGGTGGACATCTATCTGAAAGAGCTCACCGAGAACCCGGAGCCGGTCCGGCAGCTCATCCAGGACCAGAGCCGCAGCATGTTCCGGGAGATCCTGGCGTCCGTGCGCGCCAGGGCCTTCGTGGCCGACGACGCCGTCGACGCCTGGGTCCGGCGCGTCCTGGGGCGCGCATGACGCCCCGCTACGCCGGCCTGGCGACCCGGGGGATGGCACGCGTCGTGGACGTGGCGCTGCTCGCGGTGCTGGTGGCGGGCGCGATCTGGCTCGTGCAGCAGATCCTGGGGATCGATCCCGCCCGTTGCCCCGAGTTCCGCGAATGGTGGAACCTCCGGGCCCGCCTGTGCGGGCTCCTGCCCTACGCCGTGGTGCTGTGGGGCGTCATCGTTCCTCCGCTGTACCGCATCCTCTTCCTCACCACGGCCGGACGGACGCCGGGGATGGCGGTGATGGGGCTGCGGATGCTGCGGTCGGACGGCAGGCCGGTCGGCCTGCGCCAGGTCCTGAAGCGCATCGCCACCTTCTACGTGACGCTCGGCCTCGGGTCGTTCCTCATCCCGGTGACGGAGCGCCGCAGGGCCCTGCACGACATCGTGGCCGGAACGGTGGTCGTCTACGACTGGGGCGATCACCCCCTCGACGTGCAGCGCGCCCTCGAGGATCGCCCGTGGTCCAGCCAGGAGATCCAGAGGGGATGACGTTCAAGGGCTTGCGCCCCGGCAAGACCCTCTGCTCGTTCGACAACGGTGTTCCGGTTCGCGTGATCGTCGAGGTCGAGGTCGTTCCGGCCGCCGCGAAGACGGGCAAGTAGCGGGGCGGCACCGATCTTCGGCATACTTCCGGGTCGGCGTCCGTCCCGTCCCCGTGGAGGAAAGAACGATGAAGCCCTCGAAGCGTCCCAGCCGCCTTGCCCTCGTCTCCGCCGTCCTCGCCTGCGCTGCGATCCTGCAGCCGACCGACACCCGCGCCGAGGAGCCCAAGTTCCGCATCGGCGTGGTCACCTTCCTCTCCGGCGCCGCCGCCGGCCCCTTCGGCGTGCCGGCACGCAACGGCGCCGAGGTGCTGGTCGAGGCGCTGAACGGCGGCAAGGCCCCGGCGCCCTACGCCAAGGCCGGGATCGGTGGCCGGCAGATCGAGCTCGTCTTCCTCGACGAGGCCGGCGGCACCACCAAGCAGGTCAGCGAGTTCCGCGACCTCGTGCAGCGCCAGAAGGTGGACGCGGTCATCGGCTACATCTCCTCCGGCGACTGCCTGGCGGTCGCGCCGGTGGCCGAGGAGCTGAAGGCGCTCACCATCTTCTTCGACTGCGGGACGCCCCGCATCTTCGAGGACGGCTCCTACAAGTACGTGTTCCGCACCTCCAGCCACGCCGCCATGGACAACGTGGCCGCGGCCCTCTACGTGACCGAGATGCTGCCCAAGGCGAAGAAGATCGCCGGCATCAACCAGAACTACGCCTGGGGCCAGGACTCCTGGAACGACTTCGAGGCGTCGATGCAGGTCCTCCGCCCCGGCACCACGGTGACCACCTCGCAGATGCCCAAGCTCCTCGCCGGACAGTACGGCGCCGAGATCTCCGCCCTCATGGCCGGCAGCCCCGACGTCATCCACTCCAGCTTCTGGGGTGGCGACCTCGACGCCTTCGTGCTCCAGGCGGTTCCCCGCGGCGCGCTCAAGAAGAGCACGGCCGTCCTCACCTGCGGCGAGACGGCCACCCACAAGCTGGGCGGCCAGATCCCCGACGGCACCATGATCGGCGCGCGCGGCCCTCACGGCGCCTACGCCCCGGACAACGAGCTGAACCGCTTCTACCGCACCATCTACCAGGACCGCTTCGTCCTCTCCCCCAACTACCCCGCCTACCACATGGCCCAGTCGATCCTCGGGCTCAAGTCCGCCTACGAGAAGGCCCAGGGCTCCGGCACCGCCGCTCCCGGCCAGGACCAGGTCATCGCCGCCTTCGAGGGGCTCGCCTTCGAGACGCCGAGCGGCACCATCAAGATGGCCCTCGGCAAGGGTCACCAGGCGGTGGAGGAGACCGTGTACGGCCAGGCCAAGATGGTGAAGGGCAAGCTCACCTTCGTGAACGTGAAGCGCTACCCGGCCGACAAGGTGAACCCGCCCGAGGGCGTGAAGAGCGCCGACTGGATCAAGGCCGGCTTCAAGGCCCCGAAGTAGCCCCCTCCCCGGCCGTGGGAGGCCGCTCCGCATGAGCACGATCCTGGCCGTCCTCGTGGACGGCGTGATCTACGCGTCGTGGCTGTTCATCATCGCCGCCGGTCTCACGACCATCTACGGCGTGATGCGCATCCTCAACATGGCGCACGGCAGCCTGTACGCGCTGGGTGCCTACGCCGCGGCCTCCCTCGCCGGCGCCTGGCTGCGCGCCGGGTGGGCCCCGATGGGCAGCTACGCCATGCTCATCCTGGCGGCGCTGCTCGTCGGCCTCGTGGTGGGCCCGCTCATCGAGCGCGGCCTGCTGCGCTTCTGCTACGGGCGCGACGAGGTGGTGCTGGTCCTCGTCACCTACGCCCTCTTCCTCATCATCGAGGACGCCATCAAGCTGGTCTGGGGCGTGGAGTCCTACTTCGTCTCGGAGCCCTACGGCCTGCTCGGGAACGTGGAGATGGGGGCCCTGTCCTACCCGCTCTACAGCGCCGTCCTGGTGGCCGCGGCGGTGCTGGTGGGCGTGGGCCTGCGCTTCGGGATCTACGGCACCCGCTACGGCAAGCTCCTCACCGCCGTCATCCACGACCGCGAGGTGAGCGCGGCCCTGGGCATCAACGTCAACCGCGTCTACCTCGTCACCTTCACGCTCGGCACCATGCTGGCGGCCATCGGCGGCGCGCTCACCGCGCCCACCGTCTCGGTGGTCCCCGGCATGGGCGTCGAGGTGATCGTGCTCGCCTTCGCGGTGGTGGTCATCGGGGGGCTGGGCTCGATGCAGGGGGCCGCGCTCGGCGCCCTCATCGTCGGCCTGGTCCGCTCCGCCGCGGTCCACTTCTTCCCCCAGGTGGAGCTCTTCAGCATCTACCTGGTCATGGCCCTGGTCCTCGCCGTCCGCCCCCGCGGACTCTTCGTCGCCGCCGAGGCCCGCAAGATATGACCTCCTTCCGACGCACCACGCTGGGGCTGGGGATCGCGCTCCTCCTGATGGGGCTCGCGGCGCCGGTCCTCCCCAAGTGGGCCCTCTTCCTCGTCACCCTCGCCATCGCCAAGGGGCTCGTGGCGCTGGGGCTCCTGCTCCTCATGCGCACGGGGCTCGTCTCCTTCGGACAGGGGCTCTACTTCGCGGCCGGCGCCTACGCGGCCGGGGTGGGCTCCCGGGCGCTCCACATCGGCGACGCCGTCCCCATGGTGCTGCTCGGCGGGCTGGTGGCGGCGATGGTGGCCGCCGTCCTGGGCATCCTGCTGGCCCGCTACCGCGCCATCTTCTTCGCCATGCTCTCGCTGGCCTTCTCCATGATCCTCTATGGACTCCTGGTGAAGACCTCGGCGCTCGGCTCCACCGACGGCTTCAACGTGGCCCCGCGGACCGTCTTCGGGCTCCCGGTGGGGAGCGGGCTGGGGCGCTACGGCGTCTACGCGCTCGCCGCCCTGTGCGCCTTCGGGTCGGCGGTGGGGCTGGACCGCTACCTGGGCTCCTACCTGGGCCGGCTCGCCCCGGCGGTCCGCGACAACGAGCTGCGCGTCGAGTACATGGGCGCCTCGGTCCGCAACGTGGTCCACCTGAACCTGGTGATCGCGGCCGCGATGGCCGGGATGGGCGGCGCGCTCACCGCGCTGGCGGTCGGGCACATCGACCCGGAGATGGCCTACTGGACCACCTCGGGCGAGTTCGTCTTCGTGGCCATCCTCTCCGGCACCACCAGCGTGGCCGCGCCCTTCGCCGGGGCGCTCCTCCTCGAGCTCCTGCGCAGCTTCGCCTACGAGCACGCCCCCAACACCTGGCAGCTCGTCATGGGGAGCGCGATGCTGGCGGTCATCCTCTTCCTGCCCGAGGGGCTCTGGTCGATCTTCCGCCGGCGCCGGAGGGCCGCGACGTGAGCCCCATCCTGGAGTCGATCGGTCTCACCAAGACCTTCGGCGCCGTGACCGCGGCGCGCGACATCAGCCTCTCCATCGACGAGGACACCGTGGTCGGGCTCATCGGCGGCAACGGCGCCGGGAAGACCACCTTCCTCAACCTGGTCACCGGCTACCTGAAGCCCACCGCCGGGACGGTCCGCTTCCAGGGGCGGGACATCACCGGCATGGCCCCGCGGCGCATCACCCGGCTCGGCATCTGCCGCTCCTTCCAGATCCCGCAGGTCTTCGACTCCCTGACCGCCTACGAGAACCTGCTCGTGGGGCTGGGGATCGTGGCCATGGGGCGGCGGGCCTTCGTGGGGAGCCACCTGGGAACGGCGCGCCCCGAGACGGTGGCCGACGAGATGCTGGAGCGCTTCCACCTGCGCGAGTACCGGGACGAGCCGGCCTCGGTGCTGCCGGAGGGGGTGCGCAAGCTGCTCGACATCGCCATGGCGCTCGCGGTGAAACCGGCCATCCTGCTGCTCGACGAGCCGACCAGCGGCGTCTCGGCCGACGAGAAGTTCTCCCTCATGGACCTGGTGCTCGGGGCCATCCGGGCCGACAAGGTGACCGTGCTCTTCGTGGAGCACGACATGGACATCGTGCGCCGCTACACCCAGCGCATCCTGGCCTTCTACGACGGCAAGGTCATCGCCGACGGCGCGTCGGCCGCGGTGCTCGCGAACCCGGAGGTTCGCCGGCTGGTGGTGGGCGAGCCGGTGGCGGAGGAGGGGACGCCATGCTGAGGATCGAGTCCCTCGACGTCTCCATCAAGTCGGTGCGCATCCTGCGCGGGGTGGGGCTGAATCTGGAGAAGGGACGGCTCGTCGGCCTGATCGGCCGCAACGGCGCCGGGAAGACCACCCTCATGCGCGCCATCATGGGGATCCTCGAACCGACCGCCGGGACCATCACCTTCGACGGCGTCCCCATGCAGGGGGTTCCCACCTACCAGCGCGCCCGCTCCGGGATGGGCTACATGCCCGAGGACCGGCGCATCATCCCGCAGCTCTCCATCGAGGAGAACGTCTCCCTGCCGGCCTGGGCCGCGGGGCAGCCGCACCCCGACGAGCGGCTCCGGCGCATCTACGAGCTCATCCCCGAGGTCGGGCAGTGGAGGGACCGCAAGGGGCTCCAGCTCTCCGGTGGGCAGCAGAAGCTGGCCGCGCTGGCCCGCGCCCTCATGAGCGGCACCAAGGTGCTGCTCCTCGACGAGCCCTTCGAGGGGGTGGCGCCAGTGCTGGCCCAGCGGCTCGCCGAGGTGGTGTCGGTGCTGCGCTCGGAAGGGCTCTCGGTGATCCTCTCCGAGTCCGACCTCTCCCACTCCCGCAAGCTCCTCGACGTCGTCTACCACATCGACCGCGGCCAGGTGACCCGGTCGGCCGCCTGACCGCGGCGGAAGGAAGGCATCCATGAAGACCATCGCCGCAGTGCTCCGCGCCGTCACCGACCGGCGTCCGTACGGGGAGTCGAAGCCCATGGTGCTCGAGGAGGTCGACCTCTCCGGGCCGCGCGCCGGGGAGATCCTGGTGCGCATCGAGGCGGCCGGCGTCTGCCACTCCGACATCTCGGTGGTGGACGGGTCGCGCGTCCGCCCGCTCCCCATGGCGCTCGGGCACGAGGCGGCCGGGGTGGTCGAGGAGATCGGACCGGGCGTGAAGCACGTGCGCGTCGGGGACCACGTGGTCCTGACCTTCGTGCCCAGCTGCGGCTCCTGCGCCGAGTGCTCCTCGGGGCGCCCGGCGCTCTGCACCCCCGGGGCGCTCGCCAACGGCGCCGGGACCCTGCTCCACGGGGGATCGGTGCTCGCCGACCGGGACGGGAAGCCCATCCACCAC
This sequence comes from Deltaproteobacteria bacterium, assembly GCA_037129355.1. Lineage (GTDB taxonomy): Bacteria > Myxococcota > Myxococcia > Myxococcales > Anaeromyxobacteraceae > CAIOAK01. The sequence continues at coordinate 12,037 of JBAXVO010000063.1, forward strand.
CACCTGGGGATCTCGGCGTTCGCCCGCCACGCCGTGGTGGCCCGCGAGTCGGCGGTGGTCGTTCCCAAGGACGTCCCCCTCCAGACCGCCGCGCTCTTCGGCTGCGCGGTGCTCACCGGGGCCGGCGCGGTCCTGAACACCGCCGGGGTGCGGCCGGGCCAGTCGGTCGCCATCTTCGGCCTGGGCGGCGTCGGGCTCGCCTCCGTCCTCGGGGCGGTGGTCGCCAACGCCTGGCCCATCGTGGCCGTGGACCCCGTTCCCGCCAAGCGGGAGCTCGCCCTGCAGCTGGGCGCGACCGCGGCGCTCACGCCCGAGGAGGCCGAGAAGGGGGTGAAGGAGCTCACCTTCGGCGGCGCCGAGGTGACCTTCGAGGCGGCAGGCGTTCCGGCCGTGATGGAGGCCGCCTTCCGGGCCACGCGCCGCGGCGGGATGACCGTCGCCATGGGGCTCCCCCACCCGACCCGCAACGTGACGCTGCCGGCGCTGTCCTTCGCGGGGCTGGGGCAGTCCCTGGTGGGTTCCTACATGGGCTCGGCCGCCCCGCAGCGGGACATCCCGCGGTACATCAATCTATGGAAGGCCGGACGGATGCCGGTCGACCGCCTGCAGAGCGCGACCATGCCACTCGATCGGATCAACGACGCCTTCGAGGCCCTCGCCGCCGGCCTGGCCGTGCGGCAGGTGCTCCTGCCCCACCCCTGAGACGAAAGGACCGACCCATGGCCATCGAGACGCTGAACCCGACCACCGGAGAGAGCCTTCGCACCTTCACGGAGATGGGGAAGGAGGAGGTGGACCGGATCCTCGACGCCGCGGTCGCCGCCCAGAAGGCCTGGGCGCGGGTCCCGGTGGCCGAGCGGGCGGTGCCGATGCGGAAGGTCGCCGCGCTGCTCCGCGAGCGGGCCCCGGAGCTGGGGAGGCTGGCGGCCATCGAGATGGGCAAGCCGCTCAAGGACGGCGCGGCCGAGGCGGTGAAGTGCGCCTGGGTCTGCGAGTTCTACGCGGAGAACGCCGAGAAGTTCCTGGCGCCCCGCCCGGAGACGAGCGACGGCAGCCAGGCCTACGTCCGGTTCGATCCGCTCGGCGTCATCCTGGCGGTGATGCCCTGGAACTTCCCCTACTGGCAGGTCTTCCGCTTCATCGCGCCCCACCTCATGGCCGGCAACGGGGGGCTGCTCAAGCACGCCTCCAACGTGCCCCAGTGCGCGCTCGCCATCGAGAAGCTGATGCACGACGCCGGCTTCCCGAAGGCGCTGTTCCGCACCCTGCTCGTCGGTTCGAAGCCGGTGCGCGGCATCATCCTCGACGACCGGATCGCCGCCGTCACCATCACCGGGAGCGAACCGGCGGGGCGGGCGGTGGCCGCCGCGGCGGGGGAGTCCTTGAAGCCGTCGGTGATGGAGCTCGGCGGATCGGACCCCTTCATCGTGCTCGCCGACGCGGACATCGAGCAGGCGGCCAAGGTGGGGGCGCTGGCCCGGACCATCAACGCCGGGCAGAGCTGCATCTGCGCCAAGCGCTTCATCGTGGAGGCGCCGGTGTACGACGCCTTCCTCGAGAAGTTCACGGCGGCGATGAAGGCCGTGAAGGTGGGGGATCCGATGGAGGCCGGGACCGACATCGGCCCGCAGGCCCGGACGGACCTCCGCGACGAGATGCACGGGATCGTGAAGCAGGCCATCGCCGAGGGGGCCCGCCCGCTGCTCGGGTGCACGGTGCCGGAGGGCAAGGGGGCGTTCTACCCGGTGTCGATCCTGGCCGACGTGAAGACCACCAACGTGGCGGCGAAGGAGGAGCTCTTCGGCCCGGTGGCGGTGGTGATGCGGGCCGAGACGGCGGACCAGGCGGTGGAGATCGCCAACGACTCCCGCTTCGGCCTGGGAGCGTCCCTGTGGACGCGCGACCCGGCCAGGATCGAGCGGCTCGTCCCGCGCATCGAGGCCGGAGCGGTCTTCGTGAACGGCCTCGTGAAGAGCGACCCGCGCCTCCCCTTCGGCGGCGTGAAGACCTCCGGCTACGGCCGCGAGCTCGGCCTCGAGGGCATCCGCGCCTTCGTGAACGTCAAGACCGTCTGGATCAAGTAGGCGCGGGCGCCATGGCCCGAGGGACCGTTCCGCAGCGGGCGGACTACCGGACGTTCCGCCAGGTGACGACCCGGTGGATGGACAACGACGTCTACGGTCACGTCAACAACGCGCACTACTTCTCCTACTTCGACAGCGCGATCAACGCGGTGCTCGTCGCCGACGGCGGCCTCGACATCCAGCGCGGCTCGGTCGTCGGCTTCGTGGTGAGCTCGGGGTGCGACTTCCACGCGCCGGTCGCCTACCCGCAGCCGGTCGAGGTGGGCATCCGGGTGGAGGAGCTGGGGCGCAGCTCGGTCCGGTACGGCGTGGCCCTGTTCGCCGACGGGGACGACCGGGCGCGCGCCTCCGGCCACATGGTGCACGTCTTCGTGAACCGGGAGACCGGCAAGTCCACCCCGATCCCGGACCCGATCCGGGTGGCGCTCTCGCGCCTGGCCATCCCGGCCTGATCCCCGTCAGCCGCCAATGGTCTCGAGCGTGACGACGTTCCGCGACTCGAGCCACGGCAGCGCGCGCGCCACGACGTGCTCCTGGAAGTGGGGCGTCGCCTTGTGGGCCTCGTAGGCGGCCTCGTTCACGTACTGCTCGTAGAGGACGAAGGTGAGCGGGTCCTTCGGGGACACCTGCGCCTGGTAGAAGAGGTTGCCGGCCTCCGCCCGGGACAGGGGCGTCATCCTGGCGATGACCTCGCGGATGCGCGCTTCCTCACCGGGCCTTGCCTTCCAGGTGGCGATGACGACGAATGCCATGGGCGCTCCTTTCCGGACGGGGAGTGCGATGATGGCGCAGGATGGCGACCCCGACAACCCGCACGCTCCCTCTGGCCGTCCCACTGGCCGTCCTGCTCGGCCTCCTCGCCGCCGGGACCACGCGGGCGCAGGAGTCCGGGGGAGACGACGGCGGTGCCGCGGCCATCGTCTCGCCGACCACCAACGCGCTGGTCGCCATCCGCCGCTCGGAGCCGCGCTCGGAGGTGGCGCTCAGCGTGGGCGCCGCCGTGGTCACCCAGTCGTCGCGGGGCGGCCTGCAGCGGGGGGCCGTGGAGCTGTCCGGCAGCTGGGCGCCCGCCAGGCGCTGGGAGCTCTTCGCGACGCTCAACGTGACGGCGCTGCGCTCGCTGACCATCGACGGACAGAGCGTGAACCAGGTTCGCGTGGGCGCGATGACGGTGGGCTCGACCTGGGTGCCGATCTCGCTCCCCGGGGGGCGGCTCGACGGCGGCCTCTTCCTCCGCGTCCTGCTCCCCACCTCGGGCGAGATCGACGGCGTCCACGGCTG
>JBAXVO010000064.1:0-15343 GCA_037129355.1 Deltaproteobacteria bacterium
GTCCTTATGTCGGCGACTCCCGCCAGGACTGCGTTGAGGGTTACGAAGCGGCTGGCGGTTGTGTTTGCGATGACCCGCGCCAAAGTTGTCTTGCCGGTGCCTGGCGGGCCAGAGAGTAGTATGGAAGATAACTGGTCTTTCTGTATGGCCCGCCTGAGCAAACGCCCCGGCCCGACGATGTGCTCCTGCCCGGCGAACTCGTCATTGCGCTGCATATTCCGGCCCGGGAGGCCGCCCGCGGCAGTTTCCTGAAACTCGGCGCTCGGCGCTACCTCGTCATCTCCATCGCCATGGTCGCCCTCATCGCCGAACTGACCGACGGGCGCATCTCCCACGCCCGCCTCGCCATCGGCGCCTGCGGCCCCGCCGCCATCCGCCTGCCCCCCGCCGAGGCCGCACCCGCCCGGACGCCCCGGGGCTCGGGCGCGGTGGCCGTCCCCACCGTCCAGGGGCTCGCGGCCCGGGCGGCGCTCCGGCGGCTCGAGGCGGCGGACCTCGCCGGGGACGTCCGCGGAAGCGGCCGGGTGACGGGCCAGGTGCCCCGCGCCGGGGAGCGGGTCGAGCGTGGGACGAGGGTCCGGCTCACGCTGGCACCACCGGGTTGACCCCCCCGGATTTCGGAGGCAAAAAACCTCCTCCCGATATCGCACCGGGCTACGCTCCGGACCGGGGTTGGAAGGGCAAGACGATGCGGCTGTCCACGGTCATCGCCGGCACCGGCGCGTCTCTCGGGCAAGCGCCCGACGCCGAGGTGTCGCTGGTGACCGCTGATTCACGGAAGGTGAAATCCGGCACGCTCTTCGTCGCCGTCCCGGGCACCCGGGCCGATGGCGCCGCGTTCGCCCCGGCCGCCGCCCGCGCCGGAGCGGTCGCGGTGCTGGCCGAGCGGGCCGTCGACTGCCCGCCGGCGCCGCTGCTCCTCGTCCCCTCGGCCCGCCGCGCGCTCGCCATCGCCGCCGGCAACCTGCACGGCCGGCCCGGGGACCGGCTCGCCCTCTGCGGGGTCACCGGCACCAAGGGCAAGACCACCGTCACCTGGCTCGTCGAGGCCTGCGCCGACGCGGCCCGGGTCCCGGCGGGGCTCGTCGGCACCGTCGCCGTGCGCCTCCCCGGCCGCGCCCAGCCCTCCTCCCACACCACGCCGGACGCCGCCGACCTCCAGGCCCTCCTCGCCGAGATGGTCCAGGCCGGCGCGCGGGTGGCGGTGCTCGAGGTGTCCTCCCACGCCCTCGACCAGGAGCGGGTGGCCGGCCTCGCCTTCCGCGCCGCCGGCTTCACCAACCTGGGGCGCGATCACCTCGACTACCACCCGGACGTGGAGTCCTACTTCGAGGCCAAGCGGCGCCTCTTCACCGAGCTGCTCGCCCCCGACGGCGTGGCGGTGGTGAACGGGGCCGACGCGCACGGCGCGCGACTCGCCACGTCGCTCCGGGAGGCCGGGCGGACCGTGTGGCGCTTCGGCGTCCCCGGCGCGGAGATCGTCGCCCGGGACGTCGCCACCGGCCTCTCCGGCATCCGGGCCGTGATCGCGACGCCTCGCGGGGAGGTGACGGTGTCGTCGCCGCTCGTGGGGGCGCATAATTTGGAAAACCTGATGGCCGCCGCCGGCCTCGCGCTGGCGCTGGGCTTCCCGGTCCCGGCGGTCTCGGCCGGCCTGTCGGCCTCGCGGGGCGCACCCGGCCGGCTCGAGCGGATCGACGGCCGCGGCGTCTCGGCCTTCGTCGACTACGCCCACACCCCCGACTCGCTGGGCGCGGCCTGCGCCGCCGTCCGGGCGCTCTCGCCGCGGCGGCTCATCGTCGTCTTCGGCTGCGGCGGCGACCGGGACCGGGGCAAGCGGCCGCTCATGGGGCGCGCCGCCGGCGCGGCCTGCGACCTCGCCGTGGTGACGAGCGACAACCCGCGCACCGAGGACCCGCGCGCCATCCTGGAAGCCATCGTGCCCGGCGTGCTGGAGGCCGGCCTGCCCCGCCTCTCGCCGGAGCGGGCGCTCGGGGGCGAGCGGGGCTTCGTGGTCGAGGAGGACCGGCGCGCCGCCATCGCGCTCGCGCTCGCCGCCGCGCGCCCCGGCGACGCGGTGCTCATCGCCGGCAAGGGGCACGAGGACTACCAGATCGTGGGCGACGAGAAGCGCCCCTTCGACGACCGGGAGGAGGCCCGCCGGGGCCTCGACGCCGCGTGAACCCCGGACCCTCTTTCACATCGGGTGAACTGGCCTCGGCCACCGGGGGCCGGTGGATGGGGCCCGCGCCCGCCGCCGTGCGGGGCGTCTCCACCGACACCCGCGCCATCCCGGCCGGGAGCGCCTTCGTGGCCCTGCGGGGCGAGCGCTTCGACGGGCACGACTTCCTCGCCGAGGCGCTGCGGGCCGGGGCCGCCTGCGCGCTGGTCGCCCACGACCGTGCCGGGGCCGCCGCGGAGGGCGCGCCGGGGCTGCCGCTCCTCGCCGTCGCGGACACCCTGGCCGCGCTCGGCGCCATCGCCCGCCTGCACCGGCTGCGCTTCGCCATCCCGGTGGTGGGCGTGACCGGGTCGAACGGCAAGACCACCACCCGCGAGATGATCGCCGCCATCCTGGCCACCCGCGGACCGGTGCTCAAGACCGAGGGGAACCTGAACAACGAGGTGGGCGTTCCCCTCACGCTGCTCCGCCTCTCCCCCGAGCACACGGCCGCCGTGATCGAGATGGGGATGAACCACCGCGGCGAGATCGGCCGGCTCACCGCCATCGCCGAGCCGCGGGTGGGCGTGGTGACGAACGCCTTCGCGGCCCACCTCGAGGGGCTCGGGACGGTCGACGGGGTCGCCGACGCCAAGGGGGAGCTCTACAAGGGGCTGCCCGCCGACGGGATCGTGGTGGCCAACGCCGACGACCCGCGCATGCTCCACCGGGCCCGCAAGTCGGGCCGGCGCGTGCTCACCTTCTCGGGCGGGAAGGATCGCGAGGCCGACGTGGTGGTCCTCGACGTGCTCTCCCAGGACCCGGACGGCATGCGCTTCCTGCTCGGCCTGGGGACGAAGGAGGTCGAGGTCCGCCTCCCGCTGGTGGGCGAGCACAACGCCGTGAACGCGGCCGCCGCGGCCGCCGCCGCGCTCTCGCTCGGCTGCACCGACCGGGAGATCGTCCGCGGCCTCCTCGAGGTGCGGACGGTGGGGCGCCGCCTGCGCATCGAGCGGCTCCCCTCCGGCGTGCTGCTCGTCGACGACTGCTACAACGCCAACCCGGCCTCGATGAAGGCCGCCCTGCTCACCCTGCGGCAGCTGGCCGGCCAGGGGCGCGCGCTCGCCGCCCTCGGCGACATGCTCGAGCTGGGACCGACCGAGGACGACCTGCACCGGGAGCTGGGCCGGGACGCCGCCGCCGCCGGGCTCGCCGCCCTGGCCGCCTTCGGCCCGCGGGCGCGGCTCACGCGCGACGCCGCCGTCCTTGCCGGGCTCGCCCCCCCGGACGCCTTCCACACCGAGGATCCCCAGGCCCTCGCCGCGTTCCTGCGCGAGCGGCTCCGCCCCGGCGACGTGCTCCTCGTGAAGGGGAGCCGGGGGATGAAGCTCGAGCGACTCGTCGAGGCCCTGCACTAGATGCTCTACCTCCTGCTCTACCCGATGGCGCAGCGCTTCACGGTCTTCAACGTGCTGCGCTACCCCTCCTTCCGCATCGTCGCGGCGGGGTTCACCGCGCTCGTCCTGGGGCTGCTCCTCGGCCCCTGGTTCATCGAGCGCATGCGGCGGCTGCAGTACGGCCACTCCAACGTCCGCGAGGACACCCCCGACGGCCACAAGAAGAAGGTCGGGACCCCGTCGATGGGGGGCGCGCTCATCCTGCTCGCCATGGTGGGCGCGACGCTCCTCTTCGCCGACCTGCGCAGCCGGCTGGTCTGGGCGGTGATGCTCGTCACCGTGGGCTACGGGGCGGTGGGCTTCGCCGACGACTACCTCAAGATCTCGAAGAAGAACTCGAAGGGGCTGCCGGGCAAGCAGAAGCTCGTCTGGCAGACGCTCATCGTCCTCGTGGTCTACGTGGTCTTCCTCACCGACTGGAACTTCCAGCTCGACGCCACCTTCCCGTTCCTCACCGTGGGCTCCTTCCTCGACACCCACGTGACCCTGCCCTTCGTCCCGACCCGCCGCTTCGACCTGAACCTGGGCTGGGCCTACGTCCCCTTCATGGTCCTCGTGGTGGTGGGGACCTCCAACGCCGTGAACCTCACCGACGGCCTCGACGGGCTCGCCATCGGGCCGTCCATCGTCTCGGCGGTGGCCTTCCTCGTGCTCTCCTACGTGGCCGGGTCGACCATCGCCGGCTTCAGCCTGGCCGCCTACCTGGGCATCCCGCCGGTGCACGGCGCCGAGGAGATGGCGGTCTTCTGCGGCGCCATGGCCGGCGCCGGCATCGCCTTCCTCTGGTTCAACACCTACCCGGCCTCGATGTTCATGGGGGACGTGGGCTCGCTGGCGCTCGGCGGCGCCCTGGGGATGCTCGCGGTGCTCACCAAGAACGAGGTCGCCTCCGCCATCCTGAACGGGGTCTTCCTCGTCGAGGCGGTGAGCGTCATCGTGCAGGTGGCCTCCTTCCGGACCACCGGCAAGCGGGTCTTCCGCATGGCCCCCATCCACCACCATTTCGAGCTGGCCGGCCTCTCGGAACCCAAGATCATCGTGCGCTTCTGGATCGCCTCCATCATGCTGGCGCTCGTGGCCCTCATGTCGCTCAAGCTTCGCTAGGAGAGAACGTGCCCCTGCTGCTCGCCGGGAAGAAGGTGCTCGTGGTCGGGCTGGCGCGAAGCGGCGCCGCGGCCGCGCGGCTCGCCGTCCGCGAGGGCGCCCGGGTGACGGTCACCGACCGGCGAGGGGCGAGCGAGCTCGCCGGGGCGCTCGCGCCGCTCGAGGGGATCGGGCTCACCCTGGCGCTCGGGGGGCACGACGAGGCCGACTTCACCTCGGCCGACCTGGTGGTGCTGTCACCGGGGGTCCCGCCCACCATCCCCGCGCTCGTGGCCGCCCGCCGCGCCGGGGTGCCGGTGCTGGGCGAGGTGGAGTTCGCCTGGCGGCTCCTCGACGGGACCCCCATGGTCGCCATCACCGGGACCAACGGGAAGAGCACCACCACGGCGCTGACCGGCCGGCTCTTCCAGGAGGACCGGTCCACCTTCGTGGGAGGCAACCTGGGGACGCCGCTCTCCGAGCTGGCCCTCTCCCGCACCCGGGTCGACGCCGCGGTGGTCGAGCTCTCCTCCTTCCAGCTCGAGGGGATCGAGCGCTTCCGCCCCAGCGTGGGGGCCATCCTCAACCTGACTCCGGACCACCTCGACCGCTACGCGGGGATGGAGGACTACGCCGCGGCCAAGGCCCGACTCTTCGGCAACCAGCAGCCCGGCGACACGGCCATCGCCAACGAGCGAGACCCGCGCGCCATGGCGGCGGCCCGCTCCACCCGCGGCGACGTGGTGACCTTCGGCTTCGGGCCGCGCGCCCCCATGTCGGCGCGCGACGACGGCGAGGTGGTGCGCTGGACCGGCCCCACCGGCGAGCCGGAGCGCTACCGGATCCGCAGCCGGGCCCTGCGCGGCCGGCACAACCGGGAGAACGCCATGGCGGCCATCGCCTGCGCGCGGCTCATGGGGGTTCCCGGACCCGCCGTGCAGCGCGGGCTCGACGGCTTCCCCGGCCTCCCCCACCGGCTCGAACTGGTGAGCGAGCGCGACGGCGTGGAGTGGGTGAACGACTCGAAGGCCACCAACGTCGAATCGACCGCGGTCGGCCTCTCGGCCTTCCCGGCCGGGACCCCGTCGGTGGTGCTCATCCTCGGCGGGCGCGGCAAGCGCTCGTCCTACGCGCCGCTGGCGCCGCTCTTCCCCGGCCGGGTGAAGACGCTGCTCACCATCGGGGAGGACGCGCCGGCCATCGAGCGCGAGCTCGTCGGCCTCGCCCCCATCGAGTCCTGCGGCGACCTGGCCACGGCCGTCTCCCGCGCCGCCCGGATCGTGGCCCCCGGCGACGTGGTGCTCCTCTCGCCGGCCTGTGCGAGCTACGATCAGTTCCGGAGCTACGAGGACCGGGGGGAGACCTTCCGCCGTCTCGCCTCCGCGGTCCAGACGACATGAGCGACGACTCCGCCCCCACCCGCCGCGACCCGGCCGCCCCGACCCTCGACCCGTGGCTCCTGGCCTCGGTCCTGCTCCTGACCGGCATCGGGCTCGTCATGGTCTACTCGGCGAGCGCCGTGACCGCCGAGGCCAGGGTTCACGATCAGTTCTATTACCTCAAGCGGCAGCTGGTCTCGGCCGGGGTGGGGATGGTGCTGCTGCTGGCCTTCCTGAAGCTCGGCTACCGGAGGCTCGAGCCGCTCGCCGTTCCGCTCCTCCTCGCTGTGGTGGTCGCGCTGGTCCTCGTCCTCATCCCCGGGATCGGCAAGGTGGCGGGCGGGGCGCGGCGCTGGATCGACCTGGGGTTCATCCGCTTCCAGCCCGCCGAGGCGGCCAAGGTGGTGCTGGTGATCTACCTGGCCCGCTCGCTCGCCCGGAAGCGGGAGCGGGTGAGGATGTTCTCGATCGGCTTCCTCCCTCACGTGGCGGTGACCGGGCTCCTCGTCGCGCTGGTGCTCGCCGAGAAGGACCTGGGGACCGCGGTCATCCTCCTGGTGGTGCTCCTCGTCATGCTCTTCGCGGGCGGCGTGAAGGTCGGCTACCTGCTCGGCGCGGTGGCGCTCGCCATCCCCATCGGCTGGAAGCTGGTGGCCGGCACCCCCTACCGCATGCAGCGCATCACCGCCTTCCTCGACCCCTGGCAGCACCGCGACGGCATCGGCTTCCAGATCGTCGAGTCGCTGCTCGGCATCGGGAACGGCGGCTGGCTCGGGCAGGGGCTCGGCGAGGGCAAGGGAAAGCTCTTCTACCTGCCCGCCGCCCACACCGACTTCATCGCCGCGGTCATCGCCGAGGAGGTCGGGCTCGTCGGCATGTTGCTCCTCGTCCTCCTCTTCGCGATCCTGGTCCTGCGGGGCTTCCGCGCCACCGCGCTCGCCCCCGACCCGTTCGGCTGCTACCTGGCGCTCGGCCTCACCACGCTCATCGGCGCGCAGGCGCTGGTGAACCTGTCGGTGGTGCTCGGCCTGCTGCCCACCAAGGGGCTCACCCTCCCGTTCGTCTCCTACGGCGGAAGCTCCCTCATGACCATGCTGGCCGCGGCGGGGATCCTCCTGTCGGTGTCGGGCGGCCAGGGCGGCTTCCTTCGCGCCCAGCGCTCGCCGCGGCTCGCCACGGCCGGGAGCCCCTCGTGAGGCTTCTCGTCGCCGGCGGCGGCACGGGCGGCCACGTCTTCCCGGGCATCGCGCTCGCGGAGGAGGTGGTGACCCGCCACCCCAAGAACGACGTGGTCTTCGTGGGGACGGCCCGCGGCCTGGAGGCCTCGGTGGTCCCCATCGCCGGCTATCCCATCGAGCTCATCGACGTCCGGGGGCTGAAGGGCAAGGGGCTCGGCAAAATGCTGGCCGGGCTGTTCCGCCTCCCCCGGGCCTTCGTCCAGAGCTGGCGGGTGCTCCGCAAGTGGCGGCCGGACGTGGTGGTGGGCGTGGGGGGCTACGCCTCCGGGCCGGTGGTGCTGGCGGCGCGCCTCATGGGCATCCCCACCGCGGTGCAGGAGCAGAACGCCGTCGCCGGCCTCACCAACCGGCTGCTCGGCCGGGTCGTCCAGGCCGCCTTCACCGCCTTCCGGGAGGCCGGGCGGCAGTTCCCCGCCCACAAGGTCCAGCAGCTCGGCAACCCCATCCGCCGCTCCCTGCTCGAGAACTACATGCGCCCGGTCTCCAAGCGGGACGACCGGCTGCGGGTCCTGGTCTTCGGCGGCTCGCAGGGGGCCCACGGCCTCAACATGCGGGTCATCGAGGCGCTCCCCTTCCTCTCCGATCTCCGGGACCGGGTGGTCTTCGTCCACCAGACCGGGGCGCGGGACCGGGAGCAGGTGGAGAAGGGCTACGCCAGCGTCGGCTTCACCCCCGACGTCCGCGAGTTCATCACCGACATGAGCGCGGCCTACGCGGGCAGCGACCTCGTGGTCTGCCGCGCCGGCGCCACCACGCTGGCCGAGCTGACGGTCTGCAAGAAGCCCTCGATCCTGGTCCCCTTCCCTGCCGCCGCCGACAACCACCAGGTGGTGAACGCCCGGAGCCTCGTCGACGCGGGCGCCGCCGTGATGATCGAGGAGCGCGACCTCACCGGGGAGCTGCTCGGCTCGGAGATCCGGCGCGTGCTCCTCGACCCGGCGGTCCGCGACCGGATGTCCCGCGCCGCCGGCGTGCTCGGCCGCCCCCAGGCGGCGAGCGAGATCGCCGACGTGCTCACCCAGCTCACCGTCCGCCGCTGGGGATCGCCCAAGGGGCGCAAGCGCGGCCCCGACTTCCGCCCCGTGAGACCCGATCCGGCCGGTCGCCCATGACCCTCTTCCGCTCCCGCAACCCCCGCATCCACTTCGTCGGCATCGGCGGCATCGGCATGAGCGGCATCGCCGAGCTGCTCCTCAACCTGGGCTACCCGGTCTCCGGCTCGGACCTGCGCTCCTCCGAGACCACCCGGCGGCTCGCCTCGCTGGGCGGGCGCATCGAGCTGGGGCACGCCGCCGCCAACGTGGGGGACGCCGACGTGGTGGTGACCTCCTCGGCGGTCCGGCGCGACAACCCCGAGGTGGTGGAGGCCCGGCGCCGCCAGGTGCCGGTCATCCCCCGCGCCGAGATGCTCGCCGAGCTGATGCGGCTCAAGCAGGGCATCGCCATCGCCGGCTCCCACGGCAAGACCACCACCACCTCGATGGCCGCGCACCTCATGGCCCACGCCGGCCTCGACCCCACCGCGGTGGTGGGCGGCAAGATGAACGCCTTCGGGTCGAACGCCAAGCTCGGCAAGGGGAACTGGATCGTCGTCGAGGCCGACGAGTCGGACGGGTCGTTCCTCCACTACACCCCGACGCTCGTGGTGGTGACCAACGTCGACCCGGAGCACCTCGACCACTGGAAGACCGAGGAGGCGCTCAAGCGCGGGTTCGTCGACTTCGTGAACCGGGTGCCCTTCTACGGCACGGCCGTCCTCTGCATCGACCACCCGGGCGTGCAGTCGATCCTGCCCCAGATCGACAAGCGCTTCGTCACCTACGGGGAGGCGCCCCAGGCCGACTACCGCGCCACCCACGTCGAGGTGCTGGGGACGCGGATGGCCTTCGAGGTCACCCGGCGCGGCGAGCCGCTCGGGCGGTTCGAGCTCCACATGGTGGGGCGCCACAACGCGCTCAACGCCCTCTCGGTGGTGGCGCTGGCCGACGAGCTGGGCGTGCCGGTCGAGGCGACCCGCGAGGCCCTCGCGAGCTTCCAGGGGGTGCAGCGCCGCTTCACCATCCGCGGGGAGCAGGGCGGCGTCACCGTGGTCGACGACTACGGCCACCACCCCGCCGAGGTGCGGGCCACGCTGCGCGGCGCGCGGGAGGCCTACGGCCGGCGGGTGGTCTGCGTCTTCCAGCCCCACCGCTACACCCGCACCCGGGACCTGCTCGAGGACTTCCAGACCTCCTTCAACGACGCCGACGTGCTCCTCGTCACCGACGTCTACGCCGCCTCCGAGGAGCCCATCCCGGGCATCTCCGGCGCGTCGCTCGCCGACGGCATCCGCGCCTGCGGCCACAAGGACGTGACCTTCCTCCCCCGCGCCGGACTGGCCGCCGCGGCGCGCGAGCAGCTCCGCGAGGGGGACGTGGTCCTCACGCTCGGCGCCGGCGACATCACCGCCGTCGGGCCCGAGCTGCTCGAGCTCCTGGGGAAGACGTGACCTCGGCGCCGCGGCCCGCCTCGCCCGGCTGGGTGCGGGAAGTCGCCGCCGCGGTTCGCGGGGAGTGCACCCCGGACGCCCCGCTCGCCCCTCGCACCTCGATCCGCGTGGGCGGCCCGGCCGACCTGCTGGTCCGCCCCCTCGACCCGGCCGACGTCCCGTCGCTCCTCTCCGCCTGCGCCGAGCGGTCCGTGCCGGTCTTCTACCTGGGCGGGGGCGCCAACCTGCTCGTGGCCGACGCCGGCATCCGCGGCGTGGTGGTCCGCCTCCCCGTCGACCTGGGGGAGGAGTCGGCCGACGGGGAGCGGCTCGTCCTCTCCGGGGGCGCCCCGGTCTCCCGGCTGGTCCAGCGGACCCACGCGGCGGGGCTGGTGGGCTGCGAGTTCGCCGCCGGCATCCCCGGGACGCTGGGCGGCGCGGTGGCCATGAACGCCGGGACCCGCATCGGCGAGATGAAGGACATCGTGGAGCGGGTCGAGGTGGCGACCGTCGACGGGCTCCGCTGGATCCCGGCCTCCGAGCTCGGCTTCGCCTACCGCACCTGTCGCCTGCCGCCGGGCGCCGCCGTCACCCGGGTCGCCGTCCGGCTGCGCCACGGGGACGTGGCGGCGAGCCGGGCCACCATGGACGCCGACCGGGAGTACCGGCGCAGGACCCAGCCGCTCTCCTGGCCCACCTGGGGCTCGACCTTCCGCAACCCGCCCGGCGACCACGCCGGCCGGCTGGTGGAGGCAGTGGGCCTGAAGGGGCACCGGCAGGGAAACGCCATGTGGTCCGACCTGCACGCCAACTTCGTGGTGAACCTGGGTGGCGCCACCGCGCGCGACTGCGTGGCGCTGGTGCGGATGGCACGGCAGCGGGTCCGGGAGAAGTTCGGAGTGGAGCTGGAGCTCGAGGTCCGTCTCGCCGGCGCGTTCGCGCCCGACGAGCTGCCCTGACGCGGAGGAGTCCATGGGTCGCTGGAGCGGGAAGAAGGTGGCGGTTCTGTACGGTGGCCGGTCGGCCGAGCGGGAGGTCTCGCTCGCCACCGGCAAGGCCTGCGCCGAGGCGCTCTCGACGCGCGGGCTCGACGTGACCCTCGTCGACGTGGGGCTCGACCTCGACGTGCGGCTGCGGGCCATGGGCGCCGACGTGGCCTTCGTCGCCCTGCACGGGCGCTACGGGGAGGACGGCTGCGTCCAGGGGCTCCTCGAGTCGATGGGCATCCCGTACACCGGGTCGGGCGTCCTCTCCTCGGCGGTGGGCATGGACAAGGTGCTCTCGAAGCTCCTCTTCCGCGAGGCCGGGCTGGCCCTCGCCGCCTACAAGGTCTTCCCGCCGTCCCGCGTCGCCTCGGTCACCGTCGCCGACCTGCCCGCCGGACTCCCGGCGGTGGTGAAGCCGGCCTGCGAGGGCTCCTCGGTGGGGGTCCACGTCGTGAAGGAGGCGGCCGGACTGGCCGCAGCGCTGGCCGACGCCGCCCGGTTCAAGGGGGACGTCATCGCCGAGCAGTACATCCGGGGGTCCGAGGTGAACGTGGCGGTCCTGGAGGGGGAGGCCCTCGGGACCGTCGAGATGGTCCCCTCCCGGGAGTTCTACGACTACGTCGCCAAGTACACCCCCGGGTCGACCCAGTACTTCGTCCCGGCCCGGCTCTCGCCGGAGGTGACGGCGAGGGTGTGCCGGGACGCCGAGACCGCCTACCGGGCGCTCGGCTGCGCCGGCGCGGCGCGGGTCGACTTCATCGTCGCCGAGGGCGGGACCCCCTACATCCTCGAGGTGAATTCGCTCCCCGGGATGACCGGGACGTCCCTCGTCCCGAAGATCGCCGCCGGCAAGGGCATCCCCTTCCCCGAACTCTGTGAACGGATCCTGGATGGGGCGTCCCTGAAGGAGTGAGCCCTTGCTTGTTTTCCTTGACAGATTAGACGGTTAGGGCATTCTGCCGAGTTGGGCGATACCGTCCGGAAGCGGTGGACGGATGTGGGGGACGGGGAGGCGGTGGGGTGGCGCGGTCGCGCAACAGGCGGCGTGTGGATCAGGGGCCGAAGGCCCCTCCGGGAGCCCTGCGCCATGGGCTCACCTTGGCCGTGCTGTGGGGTCTCGGCGCGGTCGCGCTCGGAGCCGGCGGCGTCACCGCCTGGCGCTACGTCACCAAGGGTGAATCGGTCCGGATCGGCGAGGTGCGGGTGGTCGGCGCGTCGCGCGCCTCCGAGGCCGAGATCCGGGCGCTGTCGCCGGTCAAGCCGGGCGACGACCTGCTCTCCGCCGACGTCGACGCCGTGGAGCGGGCCGTGGCCCGCCACCCCTGGGTGGCCCGCGCCGAGGCGCGCCGGTCGCTTCCCCCGGCCATCGAGATCACCGTGACGGAGCGGGAGCCCAGGGCGCTCGTCGACCTGGGAGGCACCTACCTCGTCGATCGGGATGCACAGGTCTTCAAGCGGGCCGGTGCGGGCGACGGGCTCGACCTGCCGCTCGTCACCGGGTTCGGGCGCGACGACTTCGCGCAGCGGCGCACCGCCGTCGAGGCGGGGCTGCGGGGCGCGCTGGCGCTCGCCGACGAGTACGCGCGGGAGGGGCTCGTCCCCCTCGCGGCCATCCAGGAGATTCACCTCGACGCCGACTGGGGGGTCACCCTCTACGTCGGCGACGAGGGGACGCAGGTGCGCCTCGGTCAGGGCGACCTGCCGCAGAAGCTCGGCCGGCTCCACCGCGTTCTCGAGGCGCTCCGCGCCGAGGGGCGCAAGGCCGAGGTGATTCATCTCGACGACCGCACCCATCCGGATCGGGTGGGTGTTCGTCTGTCGGGGAGTGCAGTGGGCGGCGTTCAGGACGGTGCGGGCGGGACGCCCGCTCCGGCGAGAGCAGAGGGGGCCCGAGAGGGCCCGGGTCGGCGGCGTGGGCGCGATGCGCCACTCGCTAGGAGGTAGCACATGGCGAAGACAGGGGACATCCTGGTCGGTCTCGACATCGGGACCACCAAGATCTGCGCCATCGTCGGCGAGGTGACCGACGAGGGCATCGACATCATCGGCATCGGGACGCACCCGTCGAAGGGGCTGCGGAAGGGCGTGGTGGTCAACATCGACGCCACCGTCGCCTCGATCAAGCGGGCCATCGAGGAAGCCGAGCACATGGCCGGGTGCGAGATCACCACGGTCTACACCGGCATCGCCGGCGGGCACGTGAAGGCGTTCCCGTCGCACGGCGTGGTGGCCATCAAGGACAAGGAGGTCAAGCAGACCGACGTGGACCGGGTCATCGACCAGGCCAAGGCGGTCGCCATCCCCCTCGACCGCGAGGTCATCCACGTCCTTCCCCAGGAGTTCCTGGTCGACGACCAGGACGGGGTGAAGGAACCGGTGGGGATGAGCGGCGTCCGGCTCGAGGCCAAGGCCCTCATCGTGACCGGCGCGGTCTCGTCGGCCCAGAACATCGTGAAGTGCGCGCAGCGCACCGGCCTCAACGTGGCCGACATCGTGCTGCAGCCGCTGGCCAGCTCGCTCGCCACCCTCTCGGAGGACGAGAAGGAGCTGGGCGTCTGCCTCGTCGACGTCGGCGGCGGCACCACCGACATCGCCATCTTCGCGAACGGCGCCATCCGCCACACCGCCGTGCTGGCGCTGGGCGGCAACCACCTGACCAACGACGTGGCGGTGGGGCTGCGCACCCCCACCCACGAGGCCGAGCGCATCAAGAAGGCCTACGGCTGCGCCATGGCCTCCATGGTCGACCGCACCGAGACCATCGAGGTCCCGAGCGTCGGCGGCGGCCAGCCCCGCGTGCTCTCCCGCCAGATCCTGGCAGAGATCATCGAGCCCCGCGTGGAGGAGATCTTCATGCTGGTGCAGCACGAGATCCAGAGGTGCGGGCTGGAGGAGGCCATCGCCTCGGGCGTGGTCATCACCGGCGGCTCCACCCTGCTCTCGGGCATGACCGAGATGGCCGAGGAGGTCCTCGGCGTCCCGGTGCGGCGCGGCCTGCCGAAGGGGATCGGAGGGCTCATCGACGTGGTGAAGAGCCCGGTGTTCGCCACCGCGGTCGGACTCGTGATCTACGGCGCCCAGCAGCGTGCGGGCAGCCCGTACTTCAAGATCCGCGAGGAGAACGTCTACCGCAAGGTCAAGAACCGCATGAAGGACTGGCTGGGCGAAATTTTCTAGCCCCGGGGAACCGACATGATCGATTTCGATTCGAAGGAACCGGCGGCGAGGATCAAGGTCATCGGCGTGGGCGGTGGCGGCGGCAACGCCATCAACACCATGGTGGCGGGGCGGCTGGAGGGCGTCGAGTTCATCGCCGCCAACACCGACGTCCAGGCGCTGGGCGCCAACAAGGCCCTGGTGAAGCTGCAGCTCGGCAAGACCGTGTCGCGCGGCCTGGGGGCCGGCGCCAACCCGGAGCGCGGTCGCGAGGCCGCGCTCGAGGTCCAGGACGGCATAGCCGAGGTGCTGGCCGGCGCCGACATGGTCTTCGTCACCGCCGGGATGGGGGGCGGCACCGGCACCGGCGCCGCTCCGGTCATCGCCGAGGCCGCCAAGAAGATGGGCGCCCTCACGGTGGGCGTGGTCACCAAGCCCTTCCTCTTCGAGGGCAACCGGCGGCGCAAGCAGGCCGAGACCGGGATCGAGGAGCTGCGGGCGGCGGTGGACACGCTCATCGTCATCCCCAACCAGCGGCTCCTCTCGGTGGCCGGCGAGAGCATGTCGCTCGCCGACGCCTTCAAGCGGGCCGACGAGGTGCTGCTCAACGCCGTGCAGGGCATCTCCGACCTGATCACCGTGCACGGGCTCGTCAACGTCGACTTCGCCGACGTGCGCACCATCATGGCCGAGCAGGGCATGGCGCTCATGGGCACCGGGCGGTCCTCCGGCCCCAACCGCGCCATCGAGGCCATGCAGGCGGCCATCAGCTCCCCGCTGCTCGAGGACGTCACCCTCGAGGGCGCCATGGGGCTGCTCGTGAACATCACCGGCGGCTCGACCCTGACGCTCCACGAGGTCGACGAGGCGGTGTCGATGGCCCAGGCCGCCGCCGATCCCGACGCCAACATCATCTTCGGCTCGGTGGTCGACGAGCGGATGGACGGCGAGGTGAAGATCACCGTCATCGCCACCGGCTTCAGCCGCGCCGAGGGCTCCCGTCCGCGGGCCTCCTCGCCGCGCCAGGTGAGCCTGCCGGTCACCGCGGTCGCGGCAGCCCGGCGGGAGGCCCCGCCGCCGCTCCCGGCGAGCCGCCCGGCCCCGGCCGAGGTCCGCGCCCCCGTCCCGGCCCGCACGGTCCCGACGCGGGCGGTGTCCATGCCGGATGCCGACGACCTGCCGCCGGTTCCGCGGGCACGCCCCGCGCCGGTGGCCGCCCGGGCCTCGGTCCGCGAAGGGAAGCCGTACGAGACCGCCGAGGAGGATCAGTACGACATCCCGGCGTTCCTGCGGCGCGGGGGCGGGCCGTCGAAGGATACGTAGGGCGGGGTTTCGCGGATCGCCTTCGTTCCAGCGGGCCGTGTGCCGCCGGCGCCGGGTCGCCCCTCCTCCGGGTCCGCCCGGTGTTCGCAGATC
>JBAXVO010000065.1:0-15309 GCA_037129355.1 Deltaproteobacteria bacterium
GCCAGTACCTCGAGGTGAAGGCGAGGTACCCGGACGCGATCCTCTTCTTCCGGCTCGGCGACTTCTACGAGATGTTCGCCGAGGACGCCGTCCAGGCCTCCGAGGCCCTCCAGATCACGCTGACGTCGCGGGCCAAGGGGGACGGCAAGATCCCCATGTGCGGCGTGCCGTACCACGCGGCCCGGGGCTACGTGGCGAAGCTGCTCGAGCGGGGCTTCAAGGTCGCCATCTGCGACCAGGTCGAGCCCCCCGGCAAGGGCGGCATCGTGAAGCGCGAGGTCACCCGGGTGGTCACGCCCGGGACCATCCTGGACGAGCAGTCGCTCGACCCGCGCGAGTCGAGCTTCCTCGGCGCGGTGGCCCTCGACCCGGAGGGGGCGGGGGGTGGGATCGCCCTCCTCGACGCGACCACCGGGGAGTTCCGCTGCGGCGAGGTGGGGAGCGACGTCCGCCTGGCCGAGGAGCTCCGCAAGGCCGGGATCCGCGAACTGCTCTTCCCGCGCACGGAAGCGGCGTCCCCCCGGGCCGCCGCCATCGCCCAGCTGGTCGGGGTGCCGGTGGCCGAGGTGGACGATGCCGCCTTCCAGCGCGGCGCGGAGAAGCTCTGCCGGCACCTCGCCGTGGCCGGCCTCGACGGCTTCGGGGTGGGGCACCTGCCGCGGGCGGTGGCCGCGGCGAGCGGGGCGCTTCACTACCTGTCCGAGACCCAGCGCGCCGAGCCCCGGCACGTCGACCGGATCGCGCTCCTCCCCACCGCCGACGTGCTCCTCCTCGACGAGAGCACCCGGGCGAATCTGGAGATCGAGCGGACCCTCGTGGGCGGCCGCCGCAAGGGCTCCCTCCTCGGGCTGCTCGACCGCACGGTCACCGGGGCCGGCAGCCGGCGCCTGGCCGAGTGGCTCCGCTATCCGCTCACCGACGTGGCGGCCATCGAGGCCCGGCTCGACGCCGTCGAGGCGCTGGCGTCCGGCGCGGTGCTGCGGGAGCAGGTGGTGGAGGCGCTCCGGCCGGTGGCCGACGTCGAGCGGCTCCTCTCCCGGCTGGCGCTCCGGCAGGGGAACGCGCGCGACCTCCGTGCGCTCGCCGGGACCCTGACGGCGCTGCCCGCCGCGGCCGATCTCCTCGAGGGGGCCGGGACGGCGCTGCTCGCCGCCACCGGGCGCTCGCTCCGGGGGCTCGAGGAACTGGCCGCCCTGCTCGAGCGGGCCGTCGCCGACGAGCCTCCAGCCACCACCGGCGAGGGCGGGATGATCCGCCGGGGCTGGTCGGAGGAGCTCGACCGGATCGTGGCCCTCTCCGAGGACGGCAAGGGGGTCATCGCCTCGCTCGAGTCCCGGGAGCGGCAGCGCACCGGAATCGGCTCCCTGAAGGTCCGCTACAACCGGGTCTTCGGCTACTACATCGAGGTCACGAAGCCGAACCTCCACCTCGTCCCGCCCGACTACCAGCGGCGCCAGACCACGGTGGGAGGCGAGCGGTTCCTCACGCCGGAGCTGAAGGAGCTCGAGGAGCAGGTGCTCGGTGCCGAGGAGAAGCGGTTCGCGCTGGAGGACCGGATCTTCGAGGAGCTGCGGGGGAGGGTGGTCTCGGAGGCCGGCCGCCTCCGCGGCGCCGCGTCCGCCGTCGCCACCTCCGACGCGGTCCTCTCGCTGGCCCGGATCGCGGCAGAGCGGGGCTACCGGAGGCCCGTCCTCGACGGCTCCGAGTCGCTCGAGATCGTGGGTGGGCGCCACCCGGTGGTGGAGGCGATGCTCCCCGCCGACTCGGGTGGCTTCGTGCCGAACGACGTCACCGTCACCTCGAGCGCCGATCCGGAGGGTGCCCAGTTGCTCGTCATCACCGGCCCCAACATGGCCGGCAAGAGCACGGTGATGCGCCAGACGGCCCTCGTCGTGCTCATGGCGCAGGCCGGGAGCTTCGTGCCGGCGGAGCGGGCGCGGGTGGGCGTGGTCGATCGGGTCTTCACCCGGGTCGGCGCATCCGACGACCTGGCACGCGGGCGATCGACCTTCATGGTGGAGATGACCGAGACGGCGTCGATCCTCCACAACGCCACGCGCCGCTCCCTCGTGATCCTCGACGAGATCGGGCGGGGCACCTCCACCTTCGACGGGCTCTCCATCGCCTGGGCGGTGGCCGAGCGGCTCCACGACCGGACCGGATGCCGCACCCTCTTCGCGACCCACTACCACGAGCTCCAGGACCTGGCCCGGGAACGCCCCAGGGTCCGGAACCTCACCGTCGCGGTGCGCGAGGTGGGCGACCGGGTGGTGTTCCTGCGCAAGCTCGTGTCGGGCGGCGCGTCCCGGAGCTACGGCATCGAGGTGGCGAAGCTCGCCGGCCTGCCCGCCGAGGTGCTGACCCGGGCGCGGGAGATCCTGCGCAACCTGGAATCGCTCGAGGTGGACGACGCGGGGCACGCGGCGCTGGCGCGGGGCACGCGGCGCCGGGAGCGCCCCGCCGCCGATCAGCTCGGCCTCTTCGCCGCGCCCGATCCACGCCTCACCCGGATGGCCGAGGAGCTGCGGTCGGTCTCGCTCGACCGGCTCACCCCGCTCGAGGCGCTCAACCTGCTCGCCGAGATGAAGCGCCGGCTGGAGTAGGAACCCCGGAAAACGGCGAGGGGCCGGTTGCCCGGCCCCCCGTCGCTGCGTCAGGGATGGCTGCCTACTTCTTGTGGCAGGCGGTGCAAGCCTTGGCGTCGACCGGGCCCTTGGCCTTCTCCTTGTGGCAGTCGATGCAGAGGGCGTGGGCCTTGTCCTTCGTGAGCTCGATCTTCCCGGGGGCGCCTTCCCCGTGGCACTTCTTGCAGCCCTGGCCCTGGTGGGCCTTGTGGTTGAAGGTCCCGTTGCCGGACTTGGCCGGGAGGACGACCTCGGCGGGCGGCGGCGCGGCGATGGCGGACGAGGCGACGGCGATGAAGGCGACGGCGAGGACGGCGCTCAGGATCTTCTTCACGGAACTCCCCCTTCGAGTGTTCGTTCCTGCCGGAGGAGTGATCCGGGAGGAATCGCGTTGGTTGACCCGGAGACGAGACGACGCCGCCGGAGATTCACTGACGCGGCAGCTTGGCTGGACCCGCCCCGCTCCGCCTTGACCGCAGTCAACGTGAGAGTCATGCCATCTCGAGAACCGCCCCCACGAGCCGCTCGATACCGGCCGCCACCGGGGCGATCGACGGCCCCAGCATGTAGGCGGGGGTCGACACGACCTTGTTCCGCTCGTCGACGACGATCTGGTCCACCGGGGAGTCGACGTGGACGGCTCCGAGCGCGTTGATCGCGGCGGCCGTGGCCGGGTCGTTGCCGATGGTGATCCGGACCTTCCGGGAGCCGAGCACCTTGGCGGCGATGACCGGCGCGATGCAGACGAAGCCGAGCGGCTTCCCCGCCGTCGCCATGTCCCGCACCAGCCGCTCCACGTCCGGGTTGACCTCGAGCTTCACCCCCTCGGTCGCGAAGGTGCAGAGGTTCTTCGCCACCCCGAACCCGCCCGGGAGGATCAGGGCGTCGAGGTCCGCGGCCTTCACCGTCTTCACGTCGACGATGGCGCCGCGGGTGATGCGTGCGGCCTCGGCGAGCACGTTGCGCGCCTCGGAGCCCGCGGGCTCCCCCTTCACGTGGTCGACGACGTGCATCTGCTTCACGTCGGGGGCCATCGCGGTCACCTTCGCCCCGCGCTTGTCGAGGAAGAGCAGGGTGAGGGTGGCCTCCTGGATCTCGGCCCCGTCGAGGTAGCCGCTCCCCGACAGGATGACTCCGACGCGCTTCTCCTTCGCCATGGCGCACCTCCGGAACTGGGAGGGGAATCATACCGAAAACTGGATTGCGATATCGGCCGGCGTAGGGTGGTCTCGACCGATGCGTCCCTCCGGCCACAGGTGCGGGCTCGTCCCCGCCGCCATCGCCGTCCTCCTGGCGCTCCTCGCCCCGGACCTCGCCCTGGCGAAGGGCACGGCCAAGGCGCCCCGGACCCCGGCCACGACCTCCGCGCGCCCCCCGTCGCCGGCCCTCCAGAAGGCCCGTGCCGAGCTGGCCGCGGTGAAGGCGAGCCCGGCGAAGCGGCGCTACCGGCACAACTGGGAGAAGGCCATCCGATCCCTGGAGCGGGCCGCGAAGGGGCCGGACGCCGCGCCGGCGCTCCTCGACGCCGCCCGCGCCCGGTACGCGCTCTACCGCTTCTCGGCCGTGGAGTCGGACCGCGAGGCGGCCCTCCGGCTGGCGGCCAAGGCCGCCAAGGCAGGGTCCCCCCAGGCCTCCTCGCTCGCCGCCGCCATCCGCAAGGAGGCCGGGGACGACCCCGCTCCCGTCGCCCGGACCACGCGGAGGAGCGCGCCGGTCGCCGCCGCACAGCCGGCGCGCAAGGTCGACCCGCGCCCCGCTCCGGCCCAGAAGGGCGCGCTTCCGCCACCGGCTCCGGTCCCGTCCGCTCCGGCACCGTCCGCCGACGAGGAGGAACCCGCCGACCCCGTGCTCGAGGAGGCCGTGGCCGAGATCCACGCCCCGCTCCCGCCCGAGAGGGGGGCCGGCATCGCCGCGACCCCGCCGGCCCGTGTGACCGAGGTCCAGTCCTGGACCAGCCCCGACTACACCCGGGTGGCGGTCTACCTTTCCCAGCCGGTGGGCTTCGAGAAACAGGAGCTCCCGGCCGATGCGACCTCCCCGCGCCGCCTCGCCCTGGACCTCCGGCCGGCGGTGCTCGACGGCCCCGGCCAGGAACGGACCGTCGCCGATGCCCTCCTCCACCGGGTCCGCGCGGCGCAGCACGGCCCCGATACGGTGCGGGTGGTCCTCGACCTGAAGGGCAAGGACGCCTACCAGGTCTTCACCCTCGGTGATCCGCCCAGGCTCATCGTCGACCTGGGCGTCCGGGAGGCGCGGCGGGAAGCCGTCGCGCAGGCGCTCCCCCCGGCACGCCCCGACGACGAGGACGGTGACGCGGCCCACCGCCCCGTCCGGCACATCATCGTCGACGCCGGCCACGGAGGGCACGACACCGGCGCCATCGGGCCTCGCGGGGTCCGGGAGAAGGACGTCACGCTCGCCATGGCGAAGCGGCTCGCCGCGACGCTGCGATCGCAGGGGTTCGTGGTCACGCTCACCCGGACCGACGACCGCTACCTCAAGCTGGAGGAGCGCACCGCCATCGCCAACCTCGCCCGCGGCGACCTGTTCGTCTCCCTGCACACCAACGCCACTCCGCGCCGCGATCGGAGCGGGGTGGAGACCTACTTCCTCAACGTGACCGACGACCGGTACGCCAGGCGGCTCGCCGCCCGCGAGAACGGGACGATGGAGCTCGAGGAGGCGCCGAAGGACGTCCAGCGCATCCTCACCGACCTCGACTCCAAGGCGAGCGCCGGCGCGTCGCGCACCCTGGCCCGGCTCGTCCAGAAGGAGATCACCGCCCGCACCCGCCAGAGCCAGGGGCCGGTCCGGGATCGCGGCGTGAAGAGCGCGCTCTTCTACGTCCTCCTCGGCGCCCGGATGCCCGCGGTGCTCGTGGAGACGGCCTTCATCTCCAACCGGGCCGAGGAGCAGCGGCTCGCCAGCCCCGCCTACCAGCAGCTCGTCGCCGACGGGGTGGCCCGGGCCGTGGCCGACTTCGCCGGGCAGGCGCGCGTGGCGGCCCGCTGAGCCACCGGATATAGGCAGGGAACATGCTGGTCCAGGACGCATCCTTCGCCAAGCTCCCCAAGTCCGCGCCGTACGAGTTCGAGTCGCGCCTGGAGGGCATCCCGCAGCTCACCGGGGACGTCCGTGGGGACTTCCTCTCGCTCCGCGGCTACGTCGAGGGGGTCCACCTCGCCGGCGGAAGCGGCCACACCGTCGTGCGGCTCCTCAGCGCGGCCATGGACCGGATCGTCTCCGCCATCTGGGAGAGGTCGCTCGCCTCCGCGGCGACGACCCAGGCACCCACCCCGGTGGCGCTCATCGCGCTCGGCGGGTACGGCCGACGGGAGCTCGCCCCCCACAGCGACCTCGACCTGCTCGTCCTGCACGAGAAGCGCGAGCCGGGCCCGTTCGTGAAGGAAGCGAGCGAACGCTTCCTCTACGCCCTCTGGGACCTGCGGCTCGAGGTGGGCTACGGCATCCGCGACGTCCACGCCTGCGACGAGCTCGCCGCCAGCGACCACACCGCCCGCACGGCGCTGCTCGACCTGCGCCACCTGCACGGGGACATGGCGCTCTTCCGCGAGCTCGAGCGGGATCAGCTCCACGGGCTCTCCCAGGCCAAGGTCGACGCCTTCATCGCCGACAAGACCCGGGAGGCGCGGGAGCGTCGCGAGAAGTTCGGCGACTCGCTCTACCTCCTCGAGCCCAACCTCAAGCAGTCGGAGGGTGGCCTTCGCGACCTCCAGATGGGGCTCTGGGCGGCCCGCGCGCGCTTCAAGGTCGCCGGCATCACCGAGCTGCTCTCGCGGGCGCTCCTCCCCGAGCAGGAGGTGAAGGAGCTTCGCCGCGCCCGCGACTTCATCTGGCGCATCCGCAACCACCTCCACTACGTGACCGGCCGGAAGACCGATCAGATCACCTTCGACCTCCAGCCCCAGCTGGCGGCCTTCATGGGCTACGGGGAGGGGGACGCCGGGGTCGAGAACTTCATGCGCCACTACTACCTGGCGGCGAAGACCATCCTCGTCGCCAGCGACGCGCTCGTCGACCGATGCCTGGAGCCGTCCCGGGCCAAGCCCTGGCGCCGCGCCGACGCACTGGCCTCGCGCAAGGGGGCCGAGACGGGCGGGATGAGCCCGGATGCGCGCCCCATCGCCGGCGGCGAGTTCAAGGTGTTCCGCGGCCGGGTCACGGTGGCCGACCGGGACGTGCTGCGCCGCTCCCCGGCGGCGCTCGTCCGGCTCTTCGCCACCGCCGACCGGGAGGGGCTCGACCTCTACCCGTTCGCGCGCGATCTCGCGGCGCAGGCGGCGAGCGAGCTTCCGGCCGAGGCGGCCGCCGACGCCGAGCTGAACCAGGAACTGCTCGCGATGTTCACCCGGCCGGGAACCCGGGGGCGCTTCCTGGCCTCGCTGCACGAGCTCGGCGTCCTCGAGCGGGTGCTGCCGGAGTTCGCGCGGGTCACGGCGCGGCGGCAGATCGACCTCTACCACGTGTACACGGTGGACGTTCACAGCCTCTTCGCCGTGCGCCGGCTGTTCGCGCTCCGGAACGGCGACATCCAGGTGGACGGGCTCACCGGGCTCATGCAGGGGCTCTCCCATCCCCTCGGGCTCTACCTGGGCACGCTCTTCCACGACATCGGGAAGGGCTCGGGCAAGGACCACTCCACCCGCGGGGCCGAGATCGCCGCCGCGGCCTGCGTCCGGATGGGCATCGACCCCGCCGAGGCCGCCGACGTCGAGTGGCTCGTGGCCCACCACCTCCGCATGGCGAACATCGCCCAGCGGCGCGACCTCTCCGATCCCGACCTCATCCACGCCTTCGCCGACGAGGTGGGGACCACCGACCGCCTCGACAAGCTCTACCCGCTCACCTACGCCGACATCGCCACGGTGGGGCCGAAGACCTGGACCGACTGGAAGGGAAGGTTGCTGCGGGAACTCTACGAGAAGACCCGCAGCCTGCTCACCACCGAGGGGGAGCGCGATCGCCCGATCCCGGGCACCCTCGAGGCAGCCGGGCGCACCGCCGTGGACGCGGTTCTCGCCGCCCGCGACGTCCCCATCGGCGAGCGGGAGCGCTTCGTCTCCGCCATGCCGGCACGGTACTTCCTGACGGAGCTCCCGGCCCGGGCTCCGCGCCACCACCGCCTGCTCGAGATGGGACGACGGCGCCCCCTCGCCGCCGTGGTTCGCCACCGCCCCGGCCTCGGCCACTCCGAGCTCGCCCTGAGCGCCATCGACCGGCCCGGCCTGCTCGCCCTCGTGGCGGGCGTCCTCGCCGCCCACCGGATCGACATCCAGCACGCCGAGGTCTTCTCGACGCCGGTCGATCCGGGGCTCGGATGGATCGCCGGGCGCGCCCTCGACCTCTTCGAGCTTCGCGGTCCGGAGGGTGGGGCGCTCGACCCGGGGCGGTGGCGCGCCGCGCGGGCCGACCTCCAGCGCGTCCTCGTCGAGGAGGTCGACCTCGAGGAGTTGATGGCGCGGCGGCTCAAGACCTCGCCACTGCCGGCTCGCCCCCTGCCACGGGTGGCCACCAAGATCGTCATCGACAACGACAGTTCCCGCCACCACAGCGTCATCGACGTCTTCACGGCCGACCGGGTCGGGCTCCTGCACACGCTCTCCCGCACCTTCTTCGACCTGGGGTTGACGGTCGACCTGGCCCGAATCACCACCGAGGGGCACCGGGCGGCCGACGCGTTCTACGTCCGCAACCGGGAAGGGCGGCGGGTCGAGGGGGGCGAGGGCAAGCGGATCACCGAGGCCCTCACCCAGGCGCTGACGCGCAATTGACCGGGACGCCCCCCCTGGTAACCTCGGGGTGGTTTTCCCATGACGGCGACCATCTGGAGCATCGACGCGGAGCACCCGCAACCGCGGGTGGTGGAGAAGGCGGTGAGCGTGCTCGCCTCCGGCGGCCTCGTCGCGTTCCCCACCGACACCTACTACGCCATCGCCTGCGACCTCTTCGACAAGCGGGCCATCGAGCGCATCTACCAGCTGAAGCAGCTCCCGCACACCCACGAGCTCTCCTTCATCTGCTCCGACCTGGCCGAGGTGGCGCGCTACGCCATGCTCGACAACGCCGCCTTCCGGGTCCTGCGGCGCAAGACGCCCGGTCCCTTCACCTTCGTCCTGCCCTCCACGCGGCTCGTCCCCGACCTGGCGCTGCGGCGCCAGAAGACGGTGGGCGTCCGGCTCCCCGCGAGCCCGGTGGCGCTCGAGATCGTCCGGAAGCTCGCCCACCCGGTCGTCTCCACCTCGGCCGCCACGCCCGACGGGGAGGTGCTCATCGACGCCCGGGACATCCGGGACCGGCTCGGCCACGGCCTCGAGCTCATCCTCGACGGCGGCTACCGCCCCAACGAGCCCTCCACGGTCGTCAACCTCACCGGGCCCGAGCCGGTGGTGACGCGCGCCGGCAAGGGCGACGCCTCGGACCTCTGATGGCGCGGCGCGAGCTCCCGGCCGCCGAGGGTGGCCCGCTCGCCCCGGCCCTCGACCTCTTCCTCGCCCATCTGCGGGTCGAGAAGGGGCTCTCCCGGAACTCGGTGGAGGCCTACGCGCACGACGTCCGGCGCTACCTCGCCTTCCTGGCGGCGTCCGGCCGCACCTCCTGGGACGGCGTCACGCGCGGCGACGTCCAGGCCCATCTCGGCGCCCTCACCGGGGACGGCATCTCCGCCCGGAGCCAGGCCCGGGCCCTGTCCGCCGTCCGTGGATTCCACAAGCTGCTCCTCGCCGAACGGATCGCCTCCGCCGACCCCACCGACGAGGTGGACGCCCCCCGGCGGACGCGGAAGCTCCCGCAGTTGCTCTCCCGCGCCGAGGTGGACCGACTCCTCGCCGCCCCGCGCCAGGCGAAGGGGGCGGCCGCCGTCCGGGACCGGGCCATGCTCGAGCTGCTCTACGCCACGGGGCTGCGGGTGTCGGAGCTCGTCGGGCTCGAGGTGAACCAGGTGGACCTCGAGTCGCGCGTGCTGCTCGCGCGGGGGAAGGGGAACAAGGAGCGGCTCGTCCCGATCGGCGCTCCCGCCGCGGATGCCATGAAGGCCTGGCTCGCCGGCCCCCGGGAGCAGATGCTAAGGCTGCGCCGGTCCCGCGACCTCTTCGTCACGCCGCGGGGGCGGGGCATGACCCGGCAGGGGTTCTGGAAGCTGCTCGGACGCTACGCCCGGGTGGCCGGGATCTCCCGGGCGATCTCCCCCCACAAGCTCCGCCACAGCTTCGCCACCCATCTCCTGGAGGGGGGAGCGGACCTCCGGGCGGTGCAGTCGATGCTCGGCCACGCCGACGTCTCGACCACGGAGATCTACACCCACGTCGACCGCACCCAGGCCCGGCGACTGCACGCCCGGCACCACCCTCGGGCGTGATCTCCGGCCGGGCTTCGTCTCGTTGACCGGCCGACCTCCCGGTGCTACTCAACCGTCCTTTCCCCAAGGAGATCCCGTTGTTTCCTTCGTTGCCCGAAATCCTGCAGCGGCTGCTGGTCATCCTGCCAGTCCTGCTGCTCTCGCTGACGGTCCACGAGTTCGCCCATGCCTGGGCGGCCCGGAGGCTGGGCGACGACACCGCGATGCGAATGGGGCGATACACCCTCAATCCGCTCGCCCACATGGACCCGATCGGAACCTTCTTCCTGCCGGTATTCACCAACGTCCCGTTCGGGTGGGCCAAGCCGGTCCCGGTGAACCCGAATCGATTCCGTCGCGGGGTGGACCTGGGGAAGGGGATGATGTTCACGGCGCTCGCCGGCCCCGCCTCCAACTTCCTCCTCGGGATCGCCAGCGCGATCGCGCTCGGGATCGTGGCCCGCGTCGATCCCACGCTGGGCGCCGGCGGGGACGGGCGAGGAGCATCGGGAATCGCGGCCGCGTTCCTCTTCAGCATGATCCAGATGAACGTCGTGCTCGCAATCTTCAACCTGCTGCCCATCCCGCCCCTCGACGGGAGCCGCATCGTGGATGCGTTCCTGCCGGCGCGCTTCCGTCCCGGATGGGAGACCTTCTCCCGCTATTCGATGTTCCTGCTGCTGGCCTTCGTATTCTTCGGGTGGCGGCTCATCGGCGGCCCCGTCAACACCGCGATCAACTGGATGATCCGCCTCGCCAGCCTCATCGCCTGAGATTTGAACCCCATGACCGACCCGAAGCTCCCCATCGTCGTCTCCGGGATGCGCCCGACCGGCCGCCTGCACCTCGGCCACCTGCACGGCGCCATCGCCAACTGGGTGAAGCTGCAGGAGACCGCCCGCGCCCACTTCTTCAGCGCCGACTGGCACGCCCTCACCACGAGCTACCACGAGACCGACAAGCTGAAGCAGGCCGAGTTCGAGATGTTCGTCGACTTCCTCTCGGCCGGCATCGACCCGGCGAAGACCGTCCTGTTCATCCAGAGCCAGGTGAAGGAGCACGCCGAGCTCTTCCTCCTGCTCGGGATGATCACGCCCATCGGCTGGCTGGAGCGCTCCCCGTCGTACAAGGAGATGCGCGAGCAGATCACCGACCGCGACCTCGGGCTCTACGGCTTCCTCGGCTACCCCGTGCTCATGGCGGCCGACATCATCCTCTACAAGGCCACCATGGTCCCGGTGGGCGCCGACCAGGTCACCCACCTCGAGCTGACCCGCGAGATCGCCCGGAAGTTCAACTTCCACTACGGCGAGGTCTTCCCCGAGCCGAAGCCGCTCCTCACCGAGGCGGCCAAGGTGGTGGGCACCGACGGGCGCAAGATGTCGAAGAGCTACGGCAACGCCATCGAGCTGGGCGAGGCGGCCGAGACCACGACCAAGAAGGTGATGGGGGCGGTCACCGACCCGGCCCGCAAGCTCCGCAAGGATCCCGGGAACCCGGACCTGTGCGGCATCTACTACCTGCACCGGATCTACAGCACCCCGGAGACCCAGGGCTGGGTGAACGAGAACTGCCGCACCGCCGGGATCGGCTGCGTCGACTGCAAGAAGAAGCTGCTCGAGCGGCTCGTCCCGGACCAGGAGCGGCTCCGCGAGGCGCGCGAGAAGCTCCTCGCCCAGCCCGATTACGTCCGGGACGTCGTCCGGGACGGCACGGCCAGGGCCCGCGCCGAGGCCCAGCGGACCATGGAGCAGGTGCGGGGCGCGATGCACCTGGACCAGAACCTGTAGGATCGAGCCGGCGCATCCATGAACCTCGACCCGGCCACACCGGGCCCGTCCGCGGCCGAAGCTCCCGTCGCCCTGGGATTCCAGGTCCGCCTGCCTTCGGCGCGACCGGGGGAGCCGCCGTTCGAGGGCCCCCTCGACCTGCTCCTCCACCTCGTGCAGGAGCACCAGGTCGACGTCCTCGACATCCCCATCGCCCGGATCACCGACGCCTACCTGATCGCGCTGAAGACGATGCAGGACCTGGACATCGACGTGGCGGGCGAGTTCCTCCAGATGGCGGCGCAGCTCATGCTGCTCAAGTCCAAGCTGCTCCTTCCGCGCACCGAGGTGGCGGAGGACGCCGGCCCGGGCGAGGAGCAGGGGGACCCGCGCGCCGAGCTCATCCGCCGGCTCCTCGAGTACCAGAAGTACCGGGCGGCGGCGGAGGAGCTGGGGCGGCACGACATCCTCGACCGGGACGTCTTCGCACGGCGGGTCCGTGCCGCGCGGATCGCCCAGCCCGACGGGCCCGACGGGCTCGCCGAGGTCTCGGTCTTCCAGCTCATCGAGGCCCTCGACAAGGCGCTCGCCAACCTGAAGCCCGAGGCGATGCACGAGGTGGAGGCCGACCGGCTCTCCATCACCGACGCCATCAGCCGGGTGGCCGAGGTGCTGCGGCTGCGCAGGCGCGTCTCCTTCGTCGAGCTCCTGCTCGCCGCCGGGGGCAGCGGACGGTCGGCCATCATCTCCGCCTTCCTGGCCATCCTCGAGATGGCCAAGCTGCGGCTCATCCGGGTGGTGCAGGCGCCCGCGGACGAGAGCGGGACCGGGGGCGAGATCCTGGTCGAGGCACGCGAGACGCTGGGCGAAGGGACGCCGGGTCCGGAAGGGGTGGAGGAGTACCGATGAGCGAGAACCAGGGGCCCGGCCCCAGCGCCGAGGAGTTGCAGGCTCTCCAGGCCGCCGAGGAGGTGAAGGCCGACCCGTCCCTCGACGAGGTCGAGCCCGCCGCCATCGACGTGCCGGAGGGCGGGACGGAGCGCGAGGAGCCGTTCGAGAAGCTGGCGGCCCAGGCCCGCAAGATCTCCCCGGAGCGGGCCCGCGCGGTGGTGGAGGCGCTGCTCTTCCTCGCCGAGAAGCCGCTGACGGTCGAGGAGGTCCGGGTCGCCACCGGGCTCGAGCCGGCGCGCATCAAGAAGGCGCTCGACGAGATCTCCGGCCACTTCCGGGAAGGGGTCTCGGGCATCGTCCTCCACGAGGTGGCCGGGGGCTGGCAGCTGCGCACCTCGCCGGACGCCTCCGACTTCGCCCGTCGTTTCCTCCGCGTGAAACCGCAGCGGCTCACCCGCGCCGCCCTCGAGACCCTCGCCATCGTGGCCTACCGCCAGCCGGTGACCCGGCCCGAGGTGGAGGAGATCCGCGGTGTCGACTCGGGCGCCGTCATGAAGGCGCTGCTCGAGCGGCGGCTGCTCAAGATCCTCGGCAAGAAGGAGGAGCCGGGGCGACCCATCCTCTACGGGACCACCCGCGAGTTCCTCGAGTTCTTCGCGCTGAAGGACCTCGCCTCCCTCCCCACGCTCCGCGAGTTCCACGAGCTCTCCGAGGAGCACCGGGAGATCGTCGAGAAGGAGGCCCCCGCCGAGGTGCCCAACCTCCAGGGTCTCGTCGCCGAGCTGGCCGATCCCAACCTGCGCGCCGCCCTCGAGAAGGGGCGCGAGGAGGGGGACGCCGCGCTCGAGGAGCTGGAGCGGGCCATCGACCGCGCCGACTCGAGCAGCCGCTCGGTGAAGTCGATCCTCGATCCAGAGCCGCCACCGCCCGCCGCACCCGGCGGGGAGGGAACCGCATGAGCGAGCGCCTCCAGAAGTTCCTGGCCGGAGCCGGCGTCGCCTCGCGCCGCAAGGCGGAGGAGCTGGTGCTGGCCGGGCGGGTCTCGGTGAACGGCAAGGTGATCACCGAGATGGGCACCCGCGTCGAGCGCGGCGACCTCGTCGTGGTGGACGGGAAGCCGGTCGAGACCGAGGCGCGCGTCCGCTACATCCTGCTCTACAAGCCGCCCGGATGCGTGACCACGCTCTCCGACCCCCAGGGGCGACCCACCGTGGCCCAGTACCTGGGCGGGGTGAAGGAGCGGGTCTTCCCGGTGGGCCGGCTCGACTGGGACGCCGAGGGTGCGCTCCTCTTCACCACCGACGGCGACCTCGCCAACCGGCTCGCGCACCCCCGCTACGGCCACCGCCGAACCTACCTCGTCAAGGTGAAGGGCGACGCGTCGGCCGGGGCGCTCGAGCGCATGCGCTCCGGCGTCCGGCTCGAGGACGGTCCGGCCATGGCGCTCGAGGCGGCCTTCCACGAGCGGGTGGAGAAGAACTCCTGGATCCGGGTGGTGGTCGGGGAGGGGCGCCGCCACCTGGTGAAGCGGCTCTGCGAATCGGTCGGCCTCGACGTCCTCCGGCTCTTCCGCCCCGAGTTCGGCGGGGTGAGCGTGGCGGGACTCCGGCCCGGCCACTCCCGCGAACTGAAGCCCGAGGAGGTCGAGACGCTGCGCCAGTCGGCGGGGCTCGAGAAGGGGGCGAAGCCGGCCACGCCGGCCCTGACCCTTCCCCGGGCCGCCCGCCGGCACGGCCACGGCGCGCCGGCTCCGCGGGACGCTCCCGCACCGCGCCCCCCCCGCGACGCCGAGCCCGAGCGCGAGTCCCGGCCCCGGCGCATCCGCCCGGCCCCGTCCCGAGGGAGGGAAGGGCGAGGCAGGAAGAAATGAGACGGGCGGCCGCCGCGCTCCTCGCGACGGCGCTCGCGGCGTGCAGCCCCGGCGGCCAGCGCGACCTCTCCTCCGCCGACCCGGCCCGGCGCGCCGCAGCGGTCGACCGCCTGACCGATCCGCGCGATGCGCGGGAGCTCGCCGCCCTGCTGGTCGCCCAGCAGGATCCGCATCCCCGGGTCCGCGCCGCCGCGGCCCGGGCCCTCGGCCAGCGGGGTGGGACCCGCTCGCTGGAGGCGCTGTCGCCGATGCTCGCCGACCCCGACCCCGAGGTGGTCTCCTCGGCGGCCCGCGCCCTCTCCACACTCCGCCCCGACCGGGCGCCCTCCGACGCGCGTGGCGCCGCGGAGGTGGCCGAGCGTGCCGGGCGAGCGCTCGCCCAGGCCTACGGACGGGCCGACTCCCGAGGGCGGGTCGAGATCGCGCAGGCGCTCCGCGCCGTGGGGACCTCCCTGCGGGAGGCGGTGGAGGCCGAGGCCCGGCAACTCTGGGAACAGAACGTGCGGGAGCTCCGGAGCGGGTCGCCGACCGGACGGGCCGGCGCCGCCGAGGAACTGGGGCGGAGCGGACGCGCGGAGGCGGTGAAGCTCCTCGTCCCGCTGCTGGACGGCGCCGAGACGGAGCCGTTGCTTGCCGAGGCCGCGGCCCGGGGGCTGGGAGGATCGGGGGATCGGGCCGCGCTGGAACCGCTGGAGGCAGCGCTCCGGAGCAGGTGGGCCGGCGTGGCCGAGGCGGCCGCCTGGGGGCTCGGAAACCTGGGCGATCCCCTCGCGGCCGACGGGCTCGGCGACGTGGGATCGA
>JBAXVO010000066.1:0-15092 GCA_037129355.1 Deltaproteobacteria bacterium
CGAACATCCCCGTGAAGGACTTCTGGTCGGTCATCCTCTACAGCAACCAGACCCGCTCGATGATCCAGACGGACCAGAAGGCGCCGAGCGTCAGCAGCCAGACGAAGGGTGTGCTCGTGAACGCCGACGGCTCCGTGGACGTGTACTTCGGCCCCAGGGCCCCCCCGGGGAAGGAGAAGAACTGGGTGCAGACCGTCCCCGGCAAGGGCTGGAACGTGATCCTCCGGCTCTATGGACCGCTCGAGCCGTGGTTCGCCAAGACCTGGAGGCCCGGGGAGATCGAGCCGCAGCCGTAGCCAGGCGAGGGGACCAGATGTTCGAGGGGTGGAGCAACTTCTTCACGATGACCGGGTCGGCCGGCGCCACGCTCGTCGGGTTGCTGTTCATCGTGGTCACGCTCAACACCGACCTGTCGACGTCCAGGACGCTGGACATCGCGCGCGCGTCGATGACGCCGGCCCTCTACAGCTTCGGCGGCGTGATGTTCCAGAGCATGATCGCGCTGGTGCCGTGGCGGTCCCCCTGGCACGGGGGCGCCGTCTTCGTCGTGGTGGGAATCGTCGGCCTCATCTATCGGGTCAACGCCGTTCGGTTGCGGAGCACGCTCCATCTCCGTTCCATCCAGGGGCCCGTCGACTGGATCTTCCACAACGCGCTTCCCGTGGTCGCCAGCATCCTCCTTATCCTCGGTGGCGCGGGATGGGTCGTCGGAGCGGTGTTCGCCCCGTTCGCCATCGCGGCCGCGAGCACGCTCCTCCTGGTCTCCGGGGTCTACCGGACCTGGGGCGAGACGCTGGCCTTGATCGGGAGCCGGGGCAAGTCCTAGCGTCCGCCACCTGGATGACGACGCTTCCCGTCTTCTGCTCGGTGTCGACGTAGCGGGTTGCCTCGACGATCTCCTCGAGCGGATAGGTCCGATCGATCACCGGCCGGAGCCCCTTCGCCTCGATGATCTCCCTGAGGAGATGGACGTCCTCCCGGACGCGCTTCGAGTCGGGGATGGCGAGACCGGCCTTCTGGCGACCGACGATTCCCGTCCAGACCTGGAGGAGCGGGTTCTGCCACCAGGGTCCGAGGTCCGTGGACAGGTAGCGCCCATCGGGCTTCAGGAGCCGCCGGCAGGCGCCGAAGGTGGACTTGCCGACGGCGTCCAGGACGACGTCGAAGGTGCGGTCCAGGCGGGTGAAGTCGGTCCGCGTGTGGTCCACCACCTCGTCGGCTCCGAGGGACCTCACCAGGTCGAGGTTCTTCGTGTTGCAGACCGCGGTGACGTGCGCGCCGAGATGATGGGCGAGCTGGACCGCGGAACTGCCGATGGAGCCCGAGGCGCCATGGATGAGGATCTGCTGCCCCGGGCCGACCGCGGCCTTCCTCAGGCAGGTGAGGGCGAGCCAGGGGCCGTCCCAGGTCGCAGCGGCTTCCTCATGACCCAGGGAGTTCGGTCTCGGGACGATCGGGGCGTCGGCCGGGAGGCAGACGTACTCGGCGTGGGCTCCGAACCTGGCGCCGGTCAACCCGCAGACCTGGTCTCCGACCTGGAAGGTCGTCACGTCCGCCCCGACCTCCTCGATCTCGCCGGAAAGCTCGCTCCCGAGGATCGGGAATCTCGGCCGCGCCAGGCCGCTCCAGAACCGGGCGATCCAGGGCTCGCCCCTCCGGAAGCCGCAGTCGGTGCGGTTCACCGTGGCCGCCACGACCCGGATCAGGACCTCGTTGCCCTTCGGGGAAGGGCGGGGGACCTCGGCGAGGCGAAGGACCTCCGGGGGGCCGTACCTGTCGTGGACGATGGCGCGCATCCGGTGGCTACTGCTCCCCGGCGAGGAGAGCCCTCTCGCGCTGGACCAGCCCCTGGACGAAGTCGAGCACCGCCCGGACCCGGGGCACGTCCTTCAGGTCCTCGTGCACGGCGGTCCAGATCTCGGAGGTCCCCAGCACCGCCGGCACGAGCCGCCGCAGCGATGGGTTCCCCGCGGCGATGAAGCAGGGGATCACCGAGATGCCGAGCCCCGCGGCCACGGCCTCCGCCAGCGCGCGCGGGCTGTTGCCGCGCAGCACCACCGGCGCGTCGGCCGCGTGCTCGCGCATCCACGCCGCGCCGGGGACGGAGGCGAGCGAGTCCTCGTAGCCGAGGAAGTCGTGACCGGCCAGGGCGCCGAGCTTCACGGGGCCCCTGCGCTGGAGGTAGGCGTCGGACCCGTAGAGCGACCAGCCGACCGTCCCGACCTTCCGGGCGACGATGCCGTCCTGCTTCGGCCGGAAGAACCGGATCGCGAGGTCGGCCTCCCCACGGGCCAGGTCGAGCGAGGCGATGCCCGAGATGGACTCGACCTGGAGGCCCGGGTGGGAGGAGGTCAGCTCGGGGAGGAAGTGGAGCAGGAAATGGGCGAAGGAGTCGGTCGTGGTCAGGCGCACCACCCCCGTCTCGCCGCTGCGCTCGAGCTTGCGCCGGAGCCCCCCGAACGCTTCCTCCATCTTCCCCGCGGCGGCCACGGCGAGGTCGCCCTCCGGGGTGAGCTTGATCCCGTCCGGACTGCGCGCCACCAGCCGCACCCCCAGCGTTTCCTCCAGCGCGCCGATGCGCCGGGAGACGGTGGTCGGGTCGACCTTCAGCCCTCGGGCGCCGGCGCCCAGGCTCCCAGCCCTTGCCAGGGCGAGGAGGACGCGCAGGTCATCCCAGTCCGATTGCATGCCGGCGCCAGTCTCGCGGGCCCGGGCCCGGCTGGCAAGCCGCTGCAAGGATGCGGGCCCCCCCCGCGCGTCCGGGCAGTGCCCGGCCGGCCGCCGTTCGGAGATCGTGCTCCCCGTCGCTCCCACCCGATCCCCGGAGACACGCCCATGAAGATGAACCTGACCGCGCCCCCTCCCGAGCAGATGATGGGTCTCATCACCGGTTACTGGCGCTCCCAGGCGGTGGGCGTGGCCGCGAAGCTGGCGATCGCCGACCGTCTCGGCGACGGGCCGAAGACGGTGGCGACCCTGGCGGCCGAGACCGCCACGAACGAGGCGGCGCTCTTCCGCCTCCTGCGCGGCCTGGCCAGCTTCGGCGTCTTCGAGGAGACCGCCCCCCGGACCTTCGAGTTGACGCCGCTCGGGGAGACGCTCCGGTCGAACGTCCCGGGTTCGATGCGGGACTTCGCGATGGCGGAGACGGCCCCCGGCCACTGGTTGCCCTGGGGCAACCTCGACGAGGCGGTGCGGACCGGCGCGCGGACGACCCCGGCGGCGCTGGGCTGCGAGATCTTCGAGTGGTACGGCAAGCACCCCGTGGAGGGTGCGGCGTTCAGCGGCGCGATGGGCAACCTCTCCGCGCTCGCGGCGCAGGAGGCGGGCAGGGTGCTCTCGCTGCCGGAGAAGGCCACGGTGGTGGACGTGGGAGGCGCGCACGGCACGCTGCTCGCGGGCGTCCTGAACGCCAACCCGGCCGCGCGGGGTATCCTGACCGACCTGCCGCACGTGATCGCCGACGCGCCCCGGGCGCTGGCGGCGATGGGGATCGCTGGCCGCGCCGAGGCGGTGGCGGGGGACTTCTTCCAGGCGGTGCCCGAGGGGGACGTCTACCTGCTCAAGCAGGTCCTGCACGACTGGAGCGACGAGCAGTGCGTGGCCATCCTCCGGAACTGCGCACGGGCGATGAAGCCGGGCGGCAAGGTGGTGGTGGTGGAGATGGTCGTGCCGGAGGACGGCACCCCGAGCCTGGCGCAGATCATGGACCTGAACATGCTGGTCATGCTGCCGGGGCGCGAGCGCACCGAGGCCGAGTTCAACGCCCTGTTCCAGGCCGCCGGGCTCTCGGCCGCCAGGGTGACGCCGACCCACTCGCCCTTCTCGCTGGTGGAGGCGGGACGATGAACACGGCGTTATTCCCCAGGACATGACCCAGCCGAGCACCGGATGGCAGGAGAAGGTGGCGCCCGACGAGGCGGAGCGGTTCGCCCGCTACGCAGCATCGTTCGCCGAGTTGCAGCGACGCAAGTCGGAGCGCTTCGGTCCGGGTCGGGCCCTCCACCGCAAGCAGGTCCTGGGCGTCGCGGGGCGCCTCGAGGTGCGGGACGGCCTTCCCGGGCACGCGCGCCACGGGCTCTTCGCCACGCCCGGCGTGCACGACGCCTGGGTTCGCCTCTCCAACGGGGGCGCCGACCGCGCTCCCGACCGGCGACCCGACGTGCGCGGCTTCGCGATCAAGGTGCTGGGCGTGCGCGGTCCCGGAGCCCTCGGCGGGGAGACCGCCTGCCAGGACTTCCTCCTGATCAACCACCCCGCCTTCGCCTTCCCCCGGAGCGACGAGTTCGTGGAACTCGTCCTCGCCGCCGGCAAGGGTGGGGGCGCGCTGCTCGCCCACGTGTTCCGCCGTTACGGTCCGATCGGCGGGGCCAAATTCCTCGCCCGCTTCACGGCCAGCATCGGCAGGCCGTTCAGCGGATTCGCGAGCGAGCGGTTCTTCAGCGCCGCGCCCATCGCCTGCGGCCCTTACGCCGCCCGGGTGAGGATGCTTCCGGCGGCCAGCCCGGCGCCGGGATCGGGAGGGGACTGGACCGCCGACTTCCTGGGGCAGCTCTCGGCCGCCGACCTGTCGTTCGACCTCCAGCTCCAGTTCTTCACCGACGAGCGGGTCACGCCCATCGAGGACGCCTCGGTGGACTGGCCCGAGTCCGAGGCGCCCTACCTCACGGTGGCCCGCCTCGTCCTTCCCCGGGGAGGCGGCGGGCTACTCGACGGGACGCTTCAGGAGCGGATCGAATCGGCGATCTTCGACCCGTGGTCGGCCCTGGCCGACCACCGGCCGCTCGGCGACGTGATGCGCGCCCGGAAGGTCGTCTACTTCGAGAGCGAGAAGGGGCGGGGAGCGGTCCCCGGCTAGAAGAGTGCGGGGGTGCCAGCCACCCCGGAAGGGATCGCTCCCCGTCGCGCCCCTGACGGGTCCCGGGGCCGGTTCCTCCGGCACCCAGGGTTCCTGCGTCGCCGGCCGGAGGGGCATCAAATCGAGAAATGACGGTCGCTTGGACTCACCGGCCCCTGGCGTCGCCGATGCACGAAATGGCGCCACCTGGGCATGTGGCTCGATCCGCGGGCTCCACCAGCGGAGATACCTTGGGAAACCACCGTTCGACGAAGTGGCTCGTGGCGGCCGTCGCGTTCATCGGCCTCGCGGCCTCGGCCGCCGGCTGCAAGGGCGGCGGCGCCACGACGACCCCGACCTACCCGATCGATTCCCCCGTCGTGACGACGGCGACCCGGGTGCTCCGGTTCCCCGTGCCGGTGCAGCCCTCCGGCCCCAACTCGACCACCGGTCTCTACAAGACGGAGATCGACCAGATCGGGAGCTATGGCCAGTTCGATCCGCCGTACGGCGCCTGGACCTACAGCTCCCAGGGGCTTCCGGTCGTCCAGCGGACGGATCTCATGCCGGCCCACTACATCCCCACCTCGCTCCCGCGGCTCCAGCAGTTCGCCAGCTTCTTCACCATCTCCGACATCCACATCACCGACAAGGAGGCGCCGAACCAGTTCATCTACCTCCAGCAGGAGGACGCGACCTTCTCGGGAAGCAACACCTCCATCTACTCGCCGGTCATGCTCTACACGACCCAGGTCCTCGACGCGGCGATCCAGACGGTGAACGCGCTTCACGCGCAGGCGCCCTTCGACTTCGGCCTCTCCCTCGGCGACGCGGCCAACAGCACCTCGTACAACGAGCTCCGCTGGTACATCGACGTCATCGACGGCCAGTGGATCACCCCCAGCTCGGGGGCCCACCGCGGCGCCACCACCGTCGACTTCCAGATGCCGTTCCAGGCGGCGGGACTCGACCGGTCGATCCCGTTCTACCAGGCGATCGGCAACCACGATCACTTCTTCATCGGCTCGATCCCCGTCTACGCCGACCCGTCGATCGGCCTCGCCGCGTCCTACCTCGCCGACACCATCTGGGCGATCCCGGACATCCTCATCCCCTCGCCGCCGGACTTCCCGAGGGTCGCCAACATGGACAACCTCCGGAACCCGGTCCTGCCGGTGCCACCCGCCCGGTACTACCAGGGTGTGATCGACGGAGCCTCCCCCACCGGCGCGATCACCGGCGCGGGGCCGGTCGGATTCTACGACGACCCGCCGAGGGTCGTGGCCGATCCCCGCCGACGCTCCCTCCTCAAGACCGAGTGGATCCAGGAGTTCTTCGACACCACCTCCACCCCGATCGGTCACGGTTTCGCGCTCGTCGACCCGGACCAGCCGGAGGGCTTCGCCTGCTACAGCTTCCTGCCGGATCCGGACGTCCCACTCAAGGTGATCGTCCTCGACGACACGCAGTCGGAGACCGACGGCTCGAAGGACATCCACGGGCACGGCTTCCTCGACGCGCGCCGCTGGGCCTGGCTCCAGCGGGAGCTCGACGCTGGACAGGCCGCGAACCAGCTCATGATCATCGCCGCCCACATCCCCATCGGCGTCGCGGGCCTGGCGTCGGGGATGGAATGGTGGGACTCGGCGGCAGACCCGGACGCGGTCGAGCAGAACGCCGTGAGCTTGACGGAACTGGTCGCGAAGCTCCAGTCCACGCCGAACTTCCTGATGTGGCTCGCCGGGCACCGTCACTTCAACGTCGTGAAGGCGTTCCCTGCCATCGACCCCGGCGAGCGCGAGAGCGCTCCCTGGAAGGGGTTCTGGCAGGTGGAGACCTCCTCGCTGCGCGACCAACCCCAGCAGTTCCGCACCTTCGAGGTCGTCCTGAACGGCGACTACACCGTGTCGATCGTCACCATCGACGTCGACCCGGCGGTCCGGGCGGGGACGCCAGCCGCGACCTCGCGGACCTATTCCGTCGCGGTCCAGCAGATCGTCCAGAACGATCTCGTCCTGAACAACGTGAACCAGTCGATGATCAACAAGGCGCCCTTCGACGCCCCGCCGGTCTACTTCCCGCCGGCCTACGCGCCCATCCCCACCATGGATCCGACCCGGT
Source organism: Deltaproteobacteria bacterium (assembly GCA_037129355.1). Taxonomy (GTDB): domain Bacteria; phylum Myxococcota; class Myxococcia; order Myxococcales; family Anaeromyxobacteraceae; genus CAIOAK01. Next base: position 6,959 of record JBAXVO010000066.1, read on the forward strand.
CGCAGATGCCCGAGGGCTGCTACGTTCCCGTCCCCCCCGCACACCTGGGGTGCGTCCAGTCCTCCTACCAGGACCCGAGCATCCGGGGTGGGGCGATCCCCGGCGTTCCCTACGTCGCGTCGTACAACGCCGAGCTCTTGAAGCAACTCAACCCGGGCATGGTGAGCTACCTCAGGGTGAGGTACCCGCTCCCTCGGTGACGGCCTGCAGCGTTGACGCAATGTGTCGCCGGCCGCAGCAGGGAATGAAATTTTACACCCCTGTCGAGCATTGAACGCATACCCCTCCGGGTCTAGAGCCGGAAGGTCGTCGTCACCCGGGTATTTCACCCAAGGTGACGACCGGGGCCGGCTTCGGCCCGGGGGGAACAATGAACCGATGCTCGAAGGCCTTCCTCGTGATGGTGGTCGCCGTGGCGGCGACCCCGGTCGCGTCCCTCGCTGCCAGCGCTCCCCGGTCGTCGGCGATCTCGGACGACGGGAAGAGCCGTCCCGACTTCTATCGCTACCAGCTCCAGGCCTACCCGGCCGAAACCATCACTCCTGCCCAGTCCGCGGGAGCGCGATCGGCGTGGGCGACGCTGGGATCGGACCGTCTCGACACCTGGCAACTCGTGGCACCGGACGTGAACCCGGTTCCCGGCATCGTCACCTACACGGGGCGCCCCACCACGGTCTCGGGTCGGGTCACCGCGCTCGCCCTCTCCCCGGGATGCGGCCGCAAGGAGGCGGGCGACTGCAAGCTCTGGCTCGGCGCGGCCGGCGGCGGCGTGTGGCGCCTCGAGAACCCCGTCGACGACGGAGCGCCGCAGTGGAAGGTGGCATCGACCGGGCTCACCTCCAACGCCATTGGCTCGATCGCCGTGGATCCGAACGGCCGCGGGCGCGTCCTCTACGTCGGCACCGGCGAGCAGAACTCGTCGGCCGATTCGGAGGCGGGCGTCGGCCTCTTCAAGTCCACCGACGGGGGCGAAACCTGGCGGTTGCTCCCCGCCAGCGTCCCGTTCGCCGACGGCCTCTCCATCGCCGCCATCACGGTCGATCCCCGCGATTCCCGTCACCTCTGGTTCGGGACGATGACGGCGCTCCACGGGGGGGCTGCATCGGCCAACGCCTCGATTCCGCCCGGCACGTCCGACCTCGGCCTGTTCGAGTCGCGCGACGGGGGCGCCACCTTCGTGCGCGTCCTCGCCTCGCCCATCCCCGGGTCGAGATTCGTGGGAGGGGTGATGCAGGTGCAGCAGGACCCGAACGACCTGGACACGATCTACGTGTCGATCTTCGGGTTCGGGGTGTTCCGCAACTCGCCCAGGCTGGACGGCCCGGGAGCCTGGGTTCCCGTCTTCGTCACCGGCGACCCCAACGACGGGTTCAACCGCACGGTCTTCGCGCTGGCCGACCTCGGACGCAAGACCCGCATCTACGTCGGGGACTCCGTGGACTGGACCTTCGAGTCCTTCGTGTACCGGGTGGACGACGCCCTGGTGCCCGCGTCCCGCCTCTTCGACGGGACGTCGAACGTGGGCTGGATCCCGCTCTCCAGCACGACCCCGGGGACTCCCGGCTTCGGAAGCTACAACTTCTGCCAGGAGCAGTGCTGGTACGACATCTTCATCGGCACCCCCCCGGGGCAGCCGGACGTGGTGTGGATCGGCGGGTCGATGGGCTACGACGAGATCTTCACCTTCGCTCCGCCGTCGAACGGGCGGGCGGTGATGCGCTCGACGGACGCCGGGGCCTCGTTCACCGACATGACCAACGACGGGCGCAGCACGCCCCTCGGGATGCACCCCGACCAGCACGCCATCGTCTTCAATCCTCGCAACCCCGGCATGGCCTTCATCGGCAGCGACGGCGGACTCGTCCGGACCGACGGCGCGTTCGTCGATCGGTCCTCCCAGTGCTTCTCCCGCTTCCTCTCCGGGCCGGACCTCGCCGATTGCCTGCTCTGGCTCTCCTCGGTGCCGCGCCGCATCGACAGCCTCAACGACGGCCTCGCCACCCTCCAGTTCCAGAGCGTGTCGCTCAATCCCCGGAATCCCCGCGGGGAATGGATGGGCGGGACCCAGGACAACGGCACCTGGTCCTTCGCCACGAAGGGGTCCCAGTGGTTCGAGACCATCGGCGGTGACGGGGGCCAGTCCGGCTTCGACGCCACCAACCCGGCCACGCGGGTGCACAGCTACTTCTCGGTGTCCCACGACGTGAACTTCCGCGGTTCCGATCCGCTGGGCTGGAACTGGGTGAGCGATCCGCTCTACATGAGCGGGGAGGCGTCCGCCTTCTACGACCCGATCATCGCCGACCCGGTCGTCGGGGGCTCGATGTTCGTCGGCCTCCAGCACGTCTTCCGCACGCAGGACAGCGGCGGCCCCCGCGACTACCTCGAGCAGCACTGCAACGAGTACACCGGGGACTTCACCGTGATCTGCGGCGACTGGGTGCCTCTCGGGAGCGACCTGACGGGGAGTGACTTCGGCGCGACGCGGACGGGGGGCTACGTCATCGCGCTGTCGCGCAGCTCCGGCGACAAGGGCACGCTCTGGGCCGCCACGAGCCGGGGGCGCGTCCTGGTCTCGCGCAACGCCGACGCTCCCGATCCCGCGGCGGTGACCTTCCAGCGGCTCGACTTCAACCCGGCCACCCCCGGGCGGAACGTGACGGGGATCGCCATCGACCGGCTGGACGGCGGCCACGCCTGGGTCTCGTACACCGGGTACGGCGCCAACACGCCCTACAACCTCGGGCACGTCTTCGAGTTCCTGGTGACGAAGACCGGTACGACCATCACCGACGTGAGCTACAACCTCGCGGACCTGCCCGTGACCGCCCTCGTCCGGGACGACCGCACGGGGGACCTCTACGCCGGGACGGACTTCGGGGTGATGCGCCTCGCGGCGGGAAGCAAGACCTGGAAGGCGGCCAACCGGGGCCTTCCCCCGGCGGCCGTCTATGGCCTCACCATCTCGTCCGAGGCCCGCGTCCTCTACGCGGCGACCCACGGTCGGAGCGTCTGGAGGCTGGACCTGTAAGGGGGCCGGTGGGTGGACGACGGGGCGTCGAAACGACCTACGGCCACCCGCCGGCGAAGTCGATCACCTGGCCGGTGACGAACGCCGAGCGTCCGGACACGAGGAAGGCGACGAGCTCCCCGATCTCCTCGGGGGTTCCCAGCCTTCCCATCGGCGAATCCGGGTTCCGGCTGGCGGAAGCGTGCCGAGGTCACGAAGACGAAGCGGCCGCTCCTCCGCGCCTTCATGGCCGGGTTGGGATGGACGTCGTTGTGGATGACCGCCTCGGCCCCCTACGGTACTCCGGCGGACGTGCGCGCCGCCTCGACGTATCCCGTCTTCCCGTCCCCAAGCCGGACCCTCCGGAAGCCGCCTTCCTCCTTCAGGGCGCAGCCCTCGACGGCGTCCGACGGCGTCGCCTCGCCCGCGGCGTCCATCCTCGGCGCGCTGCGAACGATGGTGCCCGGCGCGATGCGCACCGGAACGCAATCCTTGAAGGGGTCCCCGGCCCGCGCGTGGACGAGGAGGTACCAGGCCAGGCCGGGCGAGGCCGCCACGACGCTGGTGACGACGAGCAGGAGGGCAAGCCGCCCGCCCCGCAGGCCGGGGAGCCGGGACGGCGGCGTTCGCTCGATGCGCCCGGCGTTGACGTCGTAGACCCAGGCCATCGCCACCACGAGCGGGAACCCGAGGAAGAGCGCGACCACCAGGTAGGTCAGCATCACCTCGGGGATGCGCAGCCCGTGCATGACGGGTTCGATGACCTGCAGCACCGCGAAGCTGCCCACCCCGTATCCGATCGCCACGCGGAAGACGCGCCGCCGCTTCAGCTCGGCGACGATGCCCGACCGGGCGGGCGTGGGGGGCTCACCGGGCGCGAGGGCTCCGGCCGCCGGAACCGGGGTCGGAACGGCCGCGGGAGGTACGCGCCGCTCGCGGACCGCCTCCGGCAGGTGCTCCAGCAGCACCGTGCCGTCTCGGGCGAGCACGACGGCCGCGGAGAGGCACTTCTCGAGCTCGCGCACGTTGGCGGGCCAGGAGTGGAGCAGCAGCGCGCGCCCGGCCTCGTAGCTGAAGGTGACGCGATCGGCCCGATCCGGCGCCGCCTTGCGAAGGAGCACGGAGATGATGAGGCCCAGGTCCTCGCGCCGCTCGTGGAGCGGGGGGAGGGTGATGCTGAACCCGCCGATGCGCGCGAGGAGATCGGCCCGGAACTTCCCCTCCGAGACCAGCGCCTCCAGGTCACGGTGGGTCGCGCAGACCAGCCGCAGGTCCACCTTCACCGGCCGTGTCGCGCCGGGGGGCATCACCTCCGACTCCTGGATCACCCGCAAGAGGGCCCCCTGCGCGGCGAGCGGGAGGTCCCCGATCTCGTCGAGGAAGAGCGTCCCGCCGTCGGCGCCGGCGACGAGCCCGGGCAGCTCCTCCAGCAGGGTCGGGGCGAGAGCCGCGCAGTTCAGGGCCTGGAGGGGGCCTCGTCTCCGCGAGAGCTGGTGGATGGCCCGGGCGACGACCTCCTTGCCCGTGCCGGTCTCGCCTCCGACCACCACCGGGACCTTGGAGTCCGCGATGTCCACGACCCTCGACATGTCCACCCCGAGCGTGAACCCGAGCGTGGCGAGCCCGTCCGAGGGCGGCCGCAGTTCGCTGCCGTCGAGGATGGCGGGGCTGCCGGCTGGAACCGCGAGGGCGCTGCGAAACAGCAGGAAGGTGCCGCCCGCCTCGATGAGGTCCCCGTCGGCCAGCTCCGCCCGCCGGACGGGAAGCCCGTTCACGAGCGTGCCGTTCTTCGAGTCCCGATCCTCGACCACCCATGTCCCGCCCGACCGGGCCAGCCGCGCGTGGGAGGAGGACATCCGGCCGTCCGCGACGCGGAGCAGGAGCCGGTCCTGCGAGAGGACGGCGCTGCGCTCGTCGCCACGGCCGAGGGTCACCTCCGACAGGCCGCCGAGGCAGTACCGAGCGGGGAGCGCGAGGGGACGGTCGCACTCGAGGGCGAGGAAGAGGTGCGCCGACGTGACCGTCGGCGAGAGGTGGATCGAACGCCGGGTGAGGGTGTCCAGCGGCGAAGCCATGGCGGGAGGATACCCCACCTTGGTAGGCTTCACCCTCGGCGAGAAGCGGGGGAACCGACGTGTCCGACCTGGATGGAGGACGCCGCGACGGCGGGGCCACCCGTGACGGGGAAGCCGGTCCGCTCACGCGCCTGCTCCAGGACATCGCCGAGGCGCCCCCCGACCAGATCGCCGCCGCGTGGAGGGAGCAGCCCCGTCCCGGAACCCGGGTCGGCCGCTTCGAGATCCGCGAGGAGATCGGCCGCGGGGGGTTCGGCTCGGTCTTCGAGGCCTTCGACCCGGAGCTGGGGCGGGCCGTGGCGCTCAAGGCCCTTCGCCCCCACCGCACCGGTGCCCAGCTCTCCGCCGAATGGATCAAGAACGAGGCCGAGGCGGTCGCGAAGCTCAACCATCCGAACATCGTCACCCTCTTCGACGTGGGGACCTGCGCCGCCGGTCCGTACCTCGTCATGGAACTCCTGCGGGGGGAGACGCTCGCCGGGCGGCTAGAGAAGGGCGCCCTGCCGCTCGACGAGGCGCTCCGGGTGGCCGACGACCTGGCGAGCGGCCTCGCGCACGCGCACGCGCACGGGGTCCTCCACCGGGACCTGAAGCCCGCGAACGCCTTCCTCTGCGAGGACGGGAGGGTGAAGATCCTCGACTTCGGCCTCGCCCACCTGCTGGGGAGCGGGGAGGGGAGCAGCGGAGGCACCCCCGCCTTCATGGCGCCGGAGCAGGCGCGCGGGGAACCGGTGGACGCGCGCGCGGATGTCTACGCGCTCGGGACCATGCTCTTCCAGTTCCTCACCGGAACGCTCCCGTACGCGGCGGGAGGCGAACGGGGGGTGCCGCCGGGAGGGGCGCCGCCGCCGGTTCCGAAGGCGCCCGCCGCCCTCACCCGGATCCTGGGGCGGATGCTGGCCCGCGATCCGGCCGAGCGCATGAAGGACGGCCAGGAGGCTCACGCCGCGCTGGGCGCGCTCCGGAAGGCGCGGGAGCCGAAGCGCGGGCTCCGGATCGCCCAGGGGCTCGCGGCGGTGGCGGTTCTCGCCGCGGTGGCGGCGATCCTGTGGCCGAGACCGCCCCCGTTGCCGCCCGGGCGCCTCACGGTGACCCTGGCCGACACGGCAAACGCCACCGGGGACCCGGCGCTCGACGAGATCTCCGGCCTGCTCGCCAAGGTGCTCGAGCAGTCGCCGCGGGTGTCCTTGCTCCCGCGCTCGCTCGTCGTCGCCCGGTCCGTGCCACCCGGGATGGAGCCCCCGGCCCGCGTCGACGCGGCGGGAGCGCTGCGCGCGGCCCGCGAGACCAAGGCGCACGTGGCGCTGTCGCTGGAGGCCCGTCCTGTCCCCGGCGGGCTGGAGATCGAGGCGCGCGGCGTCGACGCCTCCCGGGATCGCCCCCTGTTCACGGTTCGCGAGCAGACGGCCGGACCGGCAGGGATCCCCGACGCGCTCGACCGGATGTCCGACCGGATCCGGAGCGCCTTGCAGGAGGATCCCGCCAAGGCTCCTCCGCCGATGCGGCTCGCCCAGGTGGTCTCCCCGAAGCCCGAGGCCTGGGAGGCGTGGCTGGACGGGCAGCGGCTGGCGCGGGAGGGACGGGGCAGGGAGGCGACCGAGGCGTACGAGCGCGCGGTGGCGGCCGACCCGGACTTCCCGCTCCCCCACGTCGAGCTCGCGGTCGCGGAGGAGTTCGGTGATCGCGACGCGGTCCGGGCCCACGTGGACGCTGCGCTCCGTCACCCGGATCGCATCCCGGCCAAGGAACGACGGCTCGTGGAGGCGACGTCGGCCCTCCTCACCTGGGACTGGACCCGGGCGCTGGAGCGGTACGACCAGGTCATCGCCGGCTGGCCGGACGCGCCGGAGGCCTACGTCGAGGCCGCGCGACTCACCGGAGAGCGATTCGGCGACGCGGCGCTGGCGAGACCGTACCTCGAGAAGGTGGTCCAGCTCGAGACCGGGACGCCCGACGATCGGATCCGGGCCCTGGAGCGGCTCGGCCGGCTCGACGAGGCCCTCGCCGAGGCCCAGCGTCTCGCGGTCGCGAGGCCCGACCGGCGGTCGCTCTCGATGCTCTCCTGGGTCCACCGGGTCCGGTGCGAGCGCGCCGAGGCGCTCGACGCTGCCCGGCGGGCGCTGGCGGCGGGAACGGGGCCCCTGAACGGGATCATCCTCTGGAGCCTCGTCGACGGGGACGCTCTCGGTGAACTCCCGATGGGCCTGGCGAAGCTGGCCCTCACCGGCCGACGCAGCGAGGCGCTCGCCGCCTACGACGCGCGGCGCCCACCGGAGAGCGCTTCGGCCTTCGAGCGGGGCAAGTTCCACAACTACCGGGTCGACTTCATCTTCGACCGGGCCGATGGCGAGGGGATCTGGCAGGAAGCCTCGGCCGTCCTGCTCTTCGGGAATTCCACGGCCTCGTGCATCGCCACCGCGCTCGCCGCCGCCGGGGATCTGGAGCGCGCCAAGCGGATCGACGATCTCTGGCCGATGCTCGACGCGCGCGGCCCCTGCTCCCGCATGTATCGCGCCGTCCGGGCGTGGCGTCAGGGGGATCCGGCGGCCGGGGTCCGCGCGCTCGACGGCCTCGATTTCGCCTCGTCCGGCTACTACCGGGGCGCGATGCTGCTCGACCTGGGGCGCAACCGAGAGGCGGTGGAGGAGTTCCGGCGGTACCGGCGATACCCGAACCGCTTCGACGGCACCACGGAGGGGTTCTACCTCTACCCGCGCAGCCTCTACCTCGAGGCGCTCGGCCTCGCCGATCCCATCGCGCATTTTGAAAAGCATGGCGTCGGCCTGAGCGAGTGCTCGTATTTCGGCGCCGCCAAAGGCAGCTACGTCCGCATCAACCTCGGCTGCACCCGCGCCACGCTCACCGAAGCGCTGCGCCGCCTGAAGCTCGCCCTCGCCGCGCGCTGAGCGCTCGCCGTGCTCCGCCTCGCCCGCATCCTTTTTTTCGCCGCGACGTTTAGCGCCCTCGCGCTCGCCGTGCGGCAGCGCGACTCGCTCCCCGTCCGCGTCGCCACCCACTTCGGCGCCGAAGGCCAACCGAACGGTTGGGT
>JBAXVO010000067.1:0-14949 GCA_037129355.1 Deltaproteobacteria bacterium
GAAAGGGCCGCGAGGATACACCCGGCGGCGCCGGGGACGAATAACGGGGATTCCCCCGGGATTCCTGGGTTTCTTCGCGGGGCCGGGGGCCGCTATCATCGGGGCGTGCGCGACCGACGATGGGACCACCTGTACGACCTCCAGAAGCAGCCGGTGAAGGAGGTCATCCTGGCGCGCTTCGCCGACGAGCTCGCCGATCGGCTCCGGGCCTGGCCCCCCGCCGACCTCGAGTGGCTCTCCGACGAGCTCCGCGTGCGGCACGCCGCCGGGCTCGCGACGCGCCCGCGGGACGAGGTGCTCCGCCTCGCGCTCGAGCTGGCGCGCCTCGACCTGCTCCGCGAGCACGAGGCCTACGAGGAGGCGATGCGCAACCGCGCGCCGGCCGCCTGCCCGGCGCCGGGCGAGCTCGCGGCGCTCCAGCTCCTGGCCCTCTACGTGGGCGAGGAGTGCCTGGGCCTTAAAGATTGGGCCGAGGGGGCGAAGCTCACCCGGACCGACATGGCGCACGCCGTGGACCTGGCCGAGCGGCGCCTGTTCCGGGTCACGCTGGGGTAGCGGCTACTTCCCCTTCGGGACCTTCTGCCAGTCGGAGAGGAACTTCGCGAGGCCGATGTCGGTGAGCGGGTGCTGCGCCAGCTGGGCCAGCACGGAGAACGGGATGGTGGCCACGTCGGCCCCCATGCGCGCCGCCTGCACGACGTGGAGCGGGTTGCGCACCGAGGCGACGAGCACCTGCGTGGTGAAGTCGTAGTTCCGGTAGATCTCCAGGATCTGGGCGATGAGCGCCATCCCGTCCTCGGAGACGTCGTCGAGCCGCCCGACGAAGGGGGAGACGTAGGTCGCGCCGGCCTTGGCGGCGAGGAGCGCCTGGCTGGGTGAGAAGCAGAGGGTGACGTTGGTCCGGATGCCCTCGGCGGTGAGCGCCTTCACCGCCTTCAGCCCCTCCAGGATGAGCGGGACCTTGATGACGACGTTGGGCGCGACCTTGGCGTAGGCGTGGGCCTCGCGGAGCATCCCCTCGAAGTCGACGGCGGTGACCTCGGCGGAGACCGGCCCGTGGACGAGCCCCACGATCTCCCGGAGGACCTCCTCGAAGGGGCGGCCGGTCTTCGCCACCAGCGACGGGTTGGTGGTCACGCCGTCGCAGAGCCCCAGGTCGAGCGCCTTGCGGATCTCGCCGATGTCGGCGGTGTCGATGAAGAACTTCACGCGGCCTCCGGATTGGTGGGTACCGGGGCAAGGTGCTATACGGACCCCGACATGTCGAGCCGGAAATCCACCCGCCGTCGCGGGTCCGGGGCCGCCCCCCGGCGCCCCGCCTCCTCCCGGTCGAAGGCGCTCGTGGCCTACGGGCGCATGGTCCTCGAGACCGAGTCGCGCGCCATCGGAAGCCTGCGGCTCGACGCCTCCTTCGCCACCGCCGTCGAGTGGATCCTCGGGTGCAAGGGGCAGGTGGTGCTCACCGGCATCGGCAAGCCGGGGTTCGTGGCCCAGAAGATCTCGGCCACCCTGGCCTCCACCGGCACCCACTCCATCTACCTGCACCCCGCCGAGGCGGCCCACGGCGACCTGGGGCGCGTCTCCCGCGCCGACGTGATCGTGGCGCTCTCCAACAGCGGCGAGTCGGAGGAGATCCTCCGGCTGCTCCCGGCCGTGAAGCGCATCGGCGCCCGCGTCGTGGCCATCACCCGGGACGGCGAGAACCCGCTGGCCCGGGCGGCCGACCTGGTGGTCGCCATCGGCGACGTGGAGGAGGCCTGCCCCATGGGGCTCGCCCCCACCACCAGCACGGCGGCGCTCCTCGCCGTGGGCGACGCGCTCGCCATGGCGGTGCTCGAGAACCGCCCCTTCGGCCGCGACGAGTACGCGCTCTACCACCCGGGCGGCAAGCTCGGCCGCCACCTCATGAAGGTGCACGAGCTCATGCGGGGCGGCGAGGCCAACCCGCTCGTGCGGGCCACCGCGCCGCTCAAGCAGGCGGTGGCGGTGATGACCCGCACCCCCGGGCGCCCGGGCGCGGCCACCGTCGTCGACGGGCGGGGGAAGCTCCTCGGGGTCTTCACCGACGGTGACCTGCGCCGGCTGGTGGAGCAGCAGAAGGTCGACTTCGACGCGCCGGTGTCGTCGGTGATGACCCGCAACCCGCGCACCGTCCGGCCCGAGGAGCGGCTCATCGAGGCGGCCCGGGTCATGCGCGAGGCCCGCATCGACCAGGTGCCCGTCGTGGACGCGAACGGCCGCGCCGTCGGCCTCCTCGACGTGCAGGACCTGCTCGCGGCGCGCATCCTCTAGCCATGGCGAGGGCGAGCGAATCCCGTCTGCGGCGCGACCTCGTGGAGGTGTGCCGCCGCCTGCACGAACGCCGCCTGGTGGGCGCCGGCGAGGGCAACGTCTCCTGCCGCCTGGGACGGGACCGGGTGCTCGTCACGCCGTCCGGAACCAACAAGGGCTTCCTGCGCCCCGCCGACCTCCTGGTGGTCGACCTCTCGGGGAAGCGCGTCCGCGGCCGGGGACGCCCCTCGACCGAGCTCGGGATGCACCTCGCCGCCTACGCGGCGCGCCCGGACGCCGGCGCCGTCGTGCACGCCCACCCGCTCACGGCGGTCGCCTTCACGGTGGCCGGGCTGCCCCCGCCCGACGACCTGCTCCCCGAGGCGGTGCTCGTGCTGGGGCCGATCGGCGTCGCCTCCTTCGCCACGCCCGGCACCGACGAGGTGGCGGCCTCGCTCGCCCACCTGTGGCGGGTTCATCAGATCTTCCTGCTCGAGCGGCACGGCGCGCTCGCGCTGGGGGCGGACCTCTTCCAGGCCTGCGACCGGATGGAGACGCTCGAGCGAGTCTGCGAGATCGCGGCGCTGGCCCGGGCGATGGGGCGCTGCGAGCCCTTGCCGGACGCGGCCGTCCAGAAGGTGCTCGAGGCCGGTCGAGCGCTCGCCGCGGCGGCTACCCCACCATCCCGACGGCGATGATCGCGAGCGGCCCGGCCGCGAGCACCACGACAGCCTGCCAGAACCTGGGATGGCGTGGGTCGATGCGGAGGCCGGTGCCGTCCTTCCGCTGCACGAAGAGCCAGCCGTCGGGTGGCGCGGGCACGGGGGGCGCGGCGGGGGGCGCCTTCCCCGCGAAGGTGACGATCAGGGCCACGGGCAGGAAGAGCATTCCCAGCCCGGCCCCCGCGACCACGAGTCCGGGGCCCTGGCGCGGCACGGCGGCGAGGCCGAACAGGATGGCCATGAGCCACTGCGTCCCGATGGTGACGGCGACGAGGAGCTTCCGGGCGCGGGCCGGGTCGGGCGCCGGCGCGGAGTTGGCGAGGGTGAACCGGCGCAGCAGCCCGAGCCAGGCCACCGCGATCGCGCCCATGAGGAGGGGCATTCCCACCGACCTGGGCGAGAGGTCGGCCCACCGGTCGACCCCGCCGACTCCCCAGTGCACCGGGTAGCGGGCCGGAAGTTGATCCCAGGTCGCGGCCAGGCCGGCCGCGATGGCGGCCAGGAGGGCGTACGGCCCCAGGCGGAGGAGCAGCCGGACCATCGCTACAACGGATAACCGCCCACCGGCGAGAGATCCAGCTCCGGCGCCTCCTCGAGGAGCCGCCCCACCGACACGCCCAGGCCGGGGACGACCAGCTCCGGGTGCAGCTCGGCGAGCGGGGCGAGCACGAAGCGGCGGCGCGCCAGCTCCGGGTGGGGGACGGTGAGGCCGGGCTCCCGCACGTGCAGGTCGCCCACGAGCAGCAGGTCGAGGTCGAGCGTGCGCGCCCCCCAGTGGACGTCGCGGGTCCGGCCGGCGGCAGCCTCGGCGGCGCGCAGGAGCGCGAGGAGCGACGACGGGGTTCGGGTGGTCTCGAGCTCGAGCACCGCGTTCAGGTAGCGCGGCTGGGGCGGACCGAGCGGGGCCGCGTCCCAGACCCGGGATCCCCGGACCACCGCCACGCCGGGCGCGGCGCGCAGCAGGCGGGCGGCCTGGGCCAGCCGGGCCCAGCGATCCCCCAGGTTCGATCCGACGGCGACGTAGGCGCGCATGCGTCCTCCCCCCTAGACCACCGGGTTCTTCAGGACCCCCACGCCGCTCACCTCGATCTCCACCCAGTCCCCGCGCCGGATGGGGCCGACGCCCTCGGGCGTCCCCGTCGAGACGAGATCCCCGGGCAGGAGCGTCATCACCTGCGAGATGAAGGCCACCAGCGCGTACGGGTCCACCACCATGTCGCGGGTCGAGCCGCGCTGGCGCTGCTCCCCGTTCACGCGGCAGATCACCACCTGGTCCATCGGATCGAGCTGGGTCTCCACCACCGGGCCGATGGGGCAGAAGGTGTCGTAGGACTTGGCCCGGGTGAAGTGCGACTCGGCACGCTGGATGTCGCGGGCCGTGACGTCGTTCAGGCAGGTCCAGCCGAAGATCGACTCCCGCGCCTCGACGGCGCCGGCCCGGGTGAGCGTCCGCCCGATCACCGCCGCCAGCTCGGCCTCGTGGTGGACCTCCTTCGAGGCGTCCGGGATCCGGATCTCCTCCATGGGCCCGAGGATGGCGGTGGACGGCTTGATGAAGAGGAGCGGCTCCTTCGGCACCTCGTTGCCCAGCTCCTTCGCGTGGGCCCGGTAGTTGCGTCCGACGCAGACCACCTTGGTGGGGCGGACCGGGGCGAGCAGCGTCACCTCCGAGAAGGGGTGGCGCGCCCCCTCGGGGAGCCCGCCCTCCCAGGGCGCGGCGGTGAGCGCGCGCACCTCGTTCCCCTCGACGACGCCGTACCGCTCCTGCCCCGCCCTGGAAAACCGGCAGGTCCTCATGGTGACCCCCTGAGCCCGAGCACGTCGTGCATGTCGTAGAGGCCGGGCTTCCGGCCCTTCACCCAGAGTGCTGCCCGGAGCGCGCCCCGGGCGAACTGGTCGCGCGAGGTGGCCCGGTGGGTGATCTCGAGCCGCTCGCCCTGGCCGGCGAAGAAGACGGTGTGCTCCCCCACCACGTCCCCGCCCCGCAGCGTCATGACGCCGATCTCCCGCGGGGTCCGCTCGCCGATCATCCCGTGCCGGGCGTAGACCACGTCCTTCGCGGCGTCGCGCCCGAGGGCCTCCGCCGCCACCTCGGCGAGCCGGACCGCCGTCCCGCTGGGCGCATCCTTCTTCTTGCCGTGGTGCATCTCGACGATCTCCACGTCGTAGGCGTCCCCCAGCACCCGGGCCGCCTGGGCCACCAGCGCGAACATCACGTTCACCCCCACGCTCATGTTGGGCGAGAGGACGACGGGGATCCGCGCGGCGCACTCCCGGACGTGCGCCTTGCCGTCGGCGTGGAAGCCGGTCGAACCGATGACCAGCGCGACCCCCGCCGAGGCGGCCGCCACCGCGTGGCGCACCGAGGCCTCGGGACTGGTGAAGTCGACGATCACGTCGGCCTGCACGCGCCCGAGCAGCCCGACCAGGTCGTCGGTCACCGGGATCCCGAGGGACGGCATGCCGGCCGCCACGCCGGCGTCTCCCGGCCCCGACCAGCCCGGGCGCTCGACCGCGCCCACCACGCGAAGCCCCTCGGCCCCGTGGATCATCCTCAGGATCTGCCCGCCCATGCGGCCGGCCACCCCGGTCACGATCACGTTCACCACGTTCACCTCCGATGGGATGGGCGCCGGGCGGGCCGCGTGTCAGGCGGCCACGATCAGGCCGAAGCGGACCATGGCGTCCCGGATCCGGGCCAGGCTGGCGTCGGACACCTGCCAGAGCGGGAGCCGGATCTCCGGCCCCGCCTTGCCGAGCAGCGCCACCGCGGCCTTCACCGGGCCGGGGTTGGTCTCGATGAACATCACGCGGTTGAGCTCGGCCATGGCCACCTGCTTGGCCAGGGCCGCCGCGTGGTCGCCCCGCACGGCGGCGACGACCAGCTCCTTCATGGCGCGGGGCGCGATGTTGCCGATGACCGAGATGACGCCGTGGCCGCCGCAGGCGATGTAGGGGAGCACGGTGAAGTCGTCCCCGGAGAGGTAGGAGATGGCGTCCCGGCCGCAGCGCTCCACCAGCTGGACCTGCCGGTCCATGCTGGCGGTCGCCTCCTTGATCCCGGCGATGGCGCCGGCCCGACTGAGCCGCTCCACCGTCTCGGGCATCATGTCGACCGAGGTGCGGCTGGGGACGTTGTAGGCCACCACCGGGAAGCCCACCGAGTCCCAGATCTTCATGTAGTGGCGGTAGAGCCCTTCCTGGGTGGGCTTGTTGTAGTAGGGCGTCACCACCAGCGCGGCGTCGGCGCCGAGCTGCTTCGCCAGCTTCACGCCGTCCACCGCCTCGGCGGTGGCGTTGGAGCCCGCGCCGGCGATGATCTTGACCCGGCCGCGCGCCGCCTCGACGCAGGTGCGGATCACGTCGGCCCGCTCGGGGAGCGTGAGGGTGACCCCCTCGCCGGTTGTGCCGCACGGGACGATGCCGTCGGTGCCCTCGCGAATCTGCCACTCGACCAGGTCACGGAGCGCGGCCAGATCCGGCTCTCCGTCCCGGAGCGGCGTGACGATGGCGACCATCGCGCCCTGGAGCTTCATGGTGTTCCTCCGCGAAAAGGGGGGGCCTGGACTCTAGCCGATCCGGCGGGGCGCCGGGAACCGGCGTCCGGGCGGGCGCGCCCGCTCCCCGCGGACCAGGTCGGGCCAGGTCTCCCGCCGGCGGACCAGCCGGGCGGTGTCCCCCTCCACGAGGAGCTCGGCGGCCCGCGGCCGGGTGTTGTAGTTGGAGGACATGGCGAAGCCGTAGGCCCCCGCCGAGCGCACGCAGAGCAGGTCCCCGGCCTCTGGCACGGGCATCCGGCGCCCCTGGGCCAGGAAGTCGGACGACTCGCAGACCGGCCCGACCACGTCCACGGTTCCCTCCGGACGGGGCTCGGCCCCGACCAGCTCCACGTGGTGGTGGGCCTCGTAGAGGCTGGGCCGGATGAGGTCGTTCATGCCGGCGTCGACGACCACGAAGCGCTTCCGCCCGCTGGTCTTCACGTAGAGGACCCGGGTGAGGAGGATGCCGGCGTTCCCCACGAGCACCCGTCCGGGCTCGAGGATCACCTCTCCCTTCCAGCCCTTCATGGCCCGCTTCACGGCGGCGCCGTACTCGTCGGGGTGGGGAGGGTTCTCGTCGTCGTACTGGATCCCCAGCCCGCCCCCGATGTCGAGGTGGCGGATCCGGATCCCGGCCCGCTCGAGGTCGCCGGAGAGCTTCCGCACCCGGGCGATGGCGTCGAGGAACGGGACCACCGTGGTGATCTGGGAGCCGATGTGGCAGGCCACGCCCCGCACGTCGAGGGCCGGGTCGCCGGCCGCCAGCCGGTAGAGCCGCCGGGCGTCCTCCACCGACACCCCGAACTTGGACTTCTTGAGGCCGGTGGCGATGTACGGATGGGTCCGCGGGTCGACGTCGGGATTCACCCGGAGCGCGATGGGCGCCCGGACGCCGAGCCGCCGCGCCACCACCGACACCCGGGCCAGCTCCGGCCCGCTCTCCACGTTCAGGCACTTCACCCCGAGCGACAGGGCGAAGGCGATCTCCTCGTCGGTCTTGCCGACCCCGCTGAAGACCACCTTGCGCGGGTCGCCCCCGGCCTTGCGGACCCGGTAGAGTTCCCCGCCGGAGACGATGTCGAAGCCCGCGCCCAGGCGGGCCAGCAGGTCGAGGATGGCCAGGTTGGCGTTGGCCTTGGCGGCGTAGCAGACCAGGTGGCGCAGGCCGGAGAGCGACCGGTCGAGCACCTTCCAGTGCCGTCGCAGGGTCGCGGCCGAGTAGACGTAGAGCGGCGTGCCGTAGGCGCGGGCCAGCCGCTCGAGGGGGATGGCCTCCGCGTGCAGCGCCCCGTCCCTTCTCTGGAAGTGGTTCATCGGGGGCAGGTCCCTCCGGAGGCGGGGTCGCAGGGGGCGGCGGGCGTTGCCGGTGCGGCGGGCGCGGCGGCCGCGCCGGGAGGTCGGTCGGCGCCCGCGGATGCCGCGGGGCGCGGGGCCGCCTTCACCCCGCACGCGGCCAGGGCGAGCGCGAGGAGGAGCGGCGCGCGCGGCGTCACCGCCGGCTCCCGAGCAGCTTCTCCCAGCGGCGCAGCTCGGCCGCCACCCGGCGGGGCGCCGGGCCTCCGGGGAGGTCGCGCCGGGCCACGCTCCGCTCCGGGTCGAAGCAGCGGAGCACGCCCCGGTCGAAGCGCCGGTGGAAGCGGCGCCACTCCGCCACCGACAGCCCGGCGAGCGGCCGGCCCGACGACGTCGCGAAGGCCGCGGCCTTGCCCACCGCCTCGTGCGCCTCCCGGAACGGGACACCCCGCTCCACCAGCCACTCGGCGGCGTCGGTGGCGAGCGACTCGCCCCCCTCGAGCGCGGCGCGCATCCGCTCCGGCTGGAACCGGGCGGTCTCGACCGCCCCGGCGAGCGCGTCGAGCGTCTCGACGAGCATGCGGGGCGCGCCGAGCAGCGGCCGCTTGTCCTCCTGCAGGTCGCGGTTGTAGGCGAGCGGCAGGCTCTTCACGATGGCGAGGAGCGACACCAGGTCCCCGATGGCGGTCCCCGCCCTCCCCCGGGCCAGCTCGGCCACGTCGGAGTTCTTCTTCTGCGGCATGAGCGAGCTGCCCGTCGCGAAGGAATCGTCGAGCTCCATGAAGCCGAACTCGCGCGTCGTCCAGAGCACGATCTCCTCGCCCAGGCGGGAGAGGTGGACCGCGCAGAGGGCACAGGCGAACACCAGCTCGATGGCCGAGTCGCGGTCCGAGACCGCGTCGAGCGAGTTTCGGGTGACGCCGTCGAGCCCCAGATCGCGCGCCACGCGCTCCCGATCCAGCTTGAGCGTCGTCCCGGCCAGCGCACCGGACCCGAGCGGCGAGACCGCGCCCCGCCGCCGCACCTCGGCGAACCGCTCCCGGTCGCGCCCCAGCATCTCCACGTAGGCGAGCAGGTGGTGGGCGAGCGTCACCGGCTGGGCGCGCTGGAGGTGGGTGTAGCCGGGGAGGAGCGTCCCCTCGTGGCGCCGGGCCTGGCCGAGGAGCGCCCGCATGAGCCCCGCCACGGCGTCGCCGGCCCGGTCGCAGGCCTCGACGATGAAGAGCCGCTCGTCGAGGGCCACCTGGTCGTTGCGGCTCCGGCCGGCGTGGAGGTAGCCGGCGGCGCGCCCCACGATCTCGCCGAGGCGCCGCTCGGCGTGGGTGTGGACGTCCTCGAGGCTCGGGTCGTGCCGGATGGCGCCCGACTCGAACTCGCGCCTTACCTGGTCGAGCCCCTTGCGGATGGCGCGGGCCGCGGCCGCCGGCACGATCCCCTGGGCGGCGAGCATGGCGACGTGGGCCTGGCTGCCGCGGATGTCCTGGGGATGGAGCGCGGCATCCTCGTGGATGGAGACCGACATGCGCACCAGCCGGGGATCCGCCTCACCCGAAAGGGCTGCGCGGGAAACCGGCCTGGAACGTCGGGGGGTGGGCGCTCGCTTCGTCTTCCTCATTCGACCGCCGAGGCTATCAAAGAATCCCCATCTGCGCCCTTGGCTCAGACCCTGTGACGGCCCCAGGATCCGGGGCCAAACCTCGGAGGTCATCCCATGGCAGGAGAGTCGGAGATCGTGGTCACGTTCCCGGGCGGCAAGCGCGTGGACGCACAGGTGGGCGGGCACGTGATCCGGACCGACCAGCCGGTGCAGGGCGGGGGCGAGGACAGCGCCCCGACCCCCTTCGCCCTCTTCGCGGCCTCGATGGCCACCTGCGCCGGGATCTTCGTGGTCGGGTTCTGCCAGAAGCGGGAACTGCCCACCGAGGGGATCCGCATCGTGGAGCGGCTCCACCACGGCGAGGACGGCGCGCTCTCGGGCGTGGACCTCGACATCGAGGTGCCGGCCACCTTCCCGGAGAAGTACCGGGAGGCGCTGGTCCGGGTCGCCGACCAGTGCTCGGTGAAGCGGGCCATCCAGGCCCAGCCCGTCTTCCGGGTCCGGACCGTGGTGACCGACGCGGGCGGCTCGACCTAGAAGATGATGCCCAGGCCAGCGTGGACGTTCTGGGTCACGCCGCTCACCGAGGTGGTGGCCGTGTTCATGCCCGAGAGCATCTTCAGCAGGCCGTAGTCGAGGAAGAACACGAACCCGTCGTCCGACTGGTACTTCACGCCGACGTCGAGCTCGACGCCGAGGGGCCGGCTCACCTGCGACGGGGTCGACGAGGCGAAGATGGCCTGCGAGTAGATGACCTGGGCGCCGACGGTCAACCCGTCGAGCACGTCCCACTTGAAGGTGGGCTTCAGGTACCAGGCGTCGGTGACCGTCCCCAGGAGTCGGCGCCAGAGGATGAGGTCGACCTGGTAGGCCGGGTTGAAGCGGTAGTTGTTCATCGTGGTGTTGGACGCGCCGACCTGGTTTCCGTCGAACGAACCGGGCGTGGCGACCGCGCCGCACACCACCGTGCTGGCCGCGTAGTTGCAGCGACCCGGGAAGTTGCCGAAGCCGGGGGCCTGGTCGCCGCTGGCGATGCCGACCTCGCCACCGAGGATGAAGCGGTTGGCGTCGCCGAGCTTGTAGTGCCCGCGCAGCACGCCGGCGCCCTGGCGGATGGTGGCCGGGATGGCGGCCGCCGTCGGGTCCCAGCCGACGTTTCCGAAGCTCCCGTAGATGCCGATGCCCTCCGCCTCGATCTCGAACTTCTTGCCCACCCAGCGGATGAAGAGGTCGAGCGTGAAGGCGCTGGCGTCGCGGTTGACGAGCACCACCTTGGGGCCGATGTTGGTCGGCACGATCCCTTCCGGCGAGGCGATCGCGGTCTGCCCGGAGGCCCCCCCGATGCCGAGCCGCTGGGACTTGTAGTTGAAGAGGAGCCCGTAGCTGAGGCTGGTGCCGCCCTTCTCGAGCTTGCGCCGCAGCTGGTCCGGGGTGTCGGTGCGGGCCGCCATGAGGCCGATGGCACCGGCGTCGTCGTCGTTCGTCCAGTTGACCGGCTGGCCGATGCCCACCGTGTTGAAGGTGCTCGAGTAGGTGACGCCGGAGCCGGCCCACTCGTAGTAGGGCGTGACGGCCAGGCCGCCCAGGAACTGGCCGAGCGGGATGGAGAACTGGATGCGGTCGACGTTGTCGCCGAAGTCCTGATCGATGCCGCCGCCGGCGTTGTAGTAGATGCCGGCGCCCCAGTCGGCGGGCATGCGGCCGAAGCTGAGGAGCCCCACCGGCGTCTGCACCTCGCCCCAGGCCCGCTTCACCTGGATGGCGCCCCAGAACCAGTTCTGGCCGGCGATGGGGGAGACCTGGTTGCTCGAGGTGATGCCGGGGAAGAGGTTGTAGTCGTACCAGGCCGGCGTGGATCCGAGGACCACGTTGTCGAGGAAGTCGATCTCGGCCTTCACCCGGACCTGCTCCGACACGTTGAAGGTCGGGTCGACGCGCAGGCGCATGTTGCCGCCGGTCTGCGTCCCGGTCGGCACGCTGTCGGAGATGGCCGTGTTCCCGCCCCAGAGGTACCAGCCCATGGGATCGGCCGGGAGGCCGCCGTTCATGTTGTTGAAGAGGTCCCAGCGGAAGCGGAAGTAGCCGTTCAGCTCGAGGAAGTGCAGCTTCTTCTTCTGCTCCTGCTCGCCCAGGAACTCGGCGGCGGACTGGGCCCCCTGGATCTCGGCGCGGACCTCGTCGCGCAGCTGCTCCTTGACCTTGGCGACCTCCTTCTGGACGGCCTCCTGGATCCGCTGGTCGATCTCGGCCTGGGTGAGCGTGCCGGTCGAAGGCGCGGCCATCACCGGCGGCGCCTCCGGCTTCGCCGTCGCGGCGGGCGAGAGGACGGGAGCTTGCGCGAGGGCCGTGCCGAAGAGCAGCGGGATCGCGAGGAGGGCGGTGAAAGGGCGCGTCATGGGGGACTCACTAACCACGCGATTCCCCTTGGGGTCAAGCATTCCCGGGCCCCTGGCGGAGTTCCACCAGGACCCCCCGGCTGCCCTTCGGGTGGACGAACGCCACCCGGGCTCCGCCGGCGCCGGGGCGGGGCTTCTCGTCGAGGAGCGGGGCGCCCTGCTCGCGCAGCGCGGCCATGGCCTTCTCGATGTCCGGCACCTCGAGGCAGACGTGGTGCAGCCCCTCGCCCCGCTTCTCGATGGTCTTCGCCATCGGGCTGTCGGGACCGCTCGGGGAGACGAGCTCGATGCGCCCCGTTCCGTGGCCGAAGATGGCGACCCGCACCTTCTCGGACGGGACCTCCTCGATCTCGGCCAGCTCGAGGCCGTAGACGTCGCGGTAGAGCCGGATGGCGGCGTCGAGATCGGAGACGAGGATGGCGACGTGGTCGAGCCCCTTCATGGCGTTCCTCCTGCAGGCGGTGGGGGCTGGATCAAACGGCCTCGGATGGCCGGCGTCAACTGGCGCGCCTAGGGTTTCCGCGTCTCGACCCGGGTGACGGCCAGCGACCCCACCAGCGCGATGGCGTCCTGCCGCGTTCCGCGCCCCAGCGCGACGTGGGTGGCGTCGGCGACGTCCTGGCCGAAGGTGGGGTCGACCGCGATCCAGGCGTCCCCCACCTTCACCTCGGCCCAGGCGTGCCAGTAGAGCCCCGGGCCCCCCTGGCCGTAGCTGGCGTAGACGAGCCCCTTCACCTCCCGGGCGGGGATGCCGCCGGCGCGGGCCAGGGCCACGAAGAGGCGGGTGTGCTCGGTGCAGTCCCCCTTGCCCTGTCGGAGGACGTCGCTCGCCCGGTCGGCGCTCTGGCCGTAGACCTTCTCGAGCCGGTCGTGCACGAGCCGCTGGAGCTTGCGCGTCGCGGCCCAGGCGCCGGGCGTGCCGCCCACCGTGGCGTCGGCGAGCTTGCGGATGGCGGGGTCCTCCCAGTCGATCTCGATGGTGGCGGCCTGGTCCGCGTTTCCCCGGGGCGCCGGCTTGCCGCGGGGAACGTCCGGCCCCTTGAAGTCCCGCGCGGTGACGGTGAGGATCGTCTCCCCCGCCGCCCCCGGGACGGCGCGCTGCCGCTCGTCGTCGAGGTCGAAGCCGGGCGGCAGGCCGCGCAGCGCGAAGGTGATGGCCATGGGCACGTCGCGGGGGAGCGACCGCGGCAGCGGCACGCGCAGCGTGGTGAAGAGGTCGACCACGTCGAGCCGACGGGCCGTCTCGGCCGGCTCGACCTTGATGACCATCCCGTCGCCGACCCGGGTCTCGAGGATGCGCCCGTCGTCGGAGACGAGCACGCGGGGCGCCACCCGGTCCCCCTCCTCCTTCTCCTCCACGATCGACACCGGGACCTCGACGCCGGCGCCGCCCACCTTCGACCGCCCCGCGTAACGGCTCGTCATCTTCTTCACGCGGAGGTCGTCCGACTGGAGCTGCGGGCCGCTCACGGTCCGGCAGGTCAGGGCGGAGAGGCGGGATGCCTCGAGCGCCTCGGCGGTCTCGCCCGGGTGGGGGAGCTCCACGGTCCGGCGGCCGTCGGGGGCGGAGAGCTCGGCCTTGCAGCTGGTGGCGGAGCAGGTCACCAGGAGCGTCCGGTCGCCGCCGTCCCCGGTGAAGGCGCTCTTCAGGGAGAGGAGCCTCCCCCGGACGCCCGGCTCGTAGGTCCGCTCCTCGGTCACCTGCCGGCGCACCTTGCGCTGCCCGACCAGCGCCTCGATGAGCATCTCCTCGCGGGAGACCCGGACGCTCTTCCCCTCCCGCTTCTCCACGGAGGCCGAGGTCCGCATCCAGCCCACCTTCTTGTCCCCCACGTAGAGCCCGTACCACTCGGGCTCGGTCCGCGGCGGGAGGTCGAGCAGGGTCGCGTCGGAGCGGCAGTGGCGATCCGGCGCGGGAGCCTGGGGGGCGGCGGGGGGGGCGCCCCACGCGTCCGACGCGGCCCAGGCCAGCACGCCCGCGGCGAGGAGCTTCCATGCCGTTCGTGTCATCCCGGCCGATCCTTTAGCAGAAACTGGCAATTCCCTCCCCTCCGGGCTCTGATCCCCGCCGATGAGCGTCCTCTGGGTGCTGCTCCTGGTCGCGTCGGTGGTGACGGCGGCCTTCACCGGCCGGATGCCGGCGCTCCCCGGCGCCATCGCCGAGTCGGCCGGACGCGCGGTGACCCTCTCGCTCGGGCTGGTGGGGGTGCTCTCCCTCTGGATGGGGCTCATGAAGGTGGCCGAGGAGGCCGGGCTGGTCCGGGCGCTCGGGCGGCTCGCCCGCCCCGTCCTGCGGCGCCTCTTCCCGTCGGTCCCTCCCGAGTCGCCGGCCATGGGGGCGATCACCCTGAACGTCGCTGCGAACATGCTCGGCCTCGGGAACGCCGCCACGCCCTTCGGGATCAAGGCCATGGAGGAGCTGGAACGGGTGAACCCCACGCCCGGGACCGCCACCGACGCCCAGGCCCTCTTCTGCGCACTCAACACCGCCAGCGTGCAACTCGTTCCCGCCAGCGTCATCGCGCTCCGGGCCGCGGCCGGGGCGCGCCAGCCCGCCGACATCCTGGCGGCGACCCTGCTCGCCTCCACCTGCGCCACCGTGGCCGCGGTGGCCTCGGCGTGGGCGCTGCGGCGCCTCTTCCCCTCCCCTCCTCCCGGGGGCACCGGTGCTTAAGGCGGCCCTGGAGGCCCTCTCGGCCTGGGCCATCCCGCTGGCCGTGGCCGGGATCCCGGCCTGGGCCCTCACACGCAAGGTGAAGGTCTACCCGGTCTTCGTGGAGGGGGCGAAGGAGGGGTTCCAGGTCGCGGTGCGCGTCATCCCGCCGCTCGTCGCGGTGGTGGTGGCGCTCGGCATGCTGCGGGCGTCGGGCGCCATGGAGGGGCTCGCCGCCCTGCTCGCCCCGCTGACCGATGCGGTGGGCATCCCGGCGAGCGTGCTCCCCATGGTGCTCGTGCGGCCGCTCTCCGGGGGGGCCGCGCTGGGGGTGGTGGCCGACGTGCTGCGCTCCGACGGGCCCGACTCGTACGCCGGCCGGCTCGTCTCGGTGATGGCCGGCTCGACCGAGACCACCTTCTACGTGCTGGCGGTGCTTTTTTTGATTAGGTTGATTGTGCTCACTATTCTGTTGATG
>JBAXVO010000068.1:0-14762 GCA_037129355.1 Deltaproteobacteria bacterium
CGAATCAGAAGACGGCGGTCAACTGCAGCGTCGTCGAGAGGGAGGGAGCCTTTCCGAAACCGACCACCGGCAGCATGGTCAGGACGGGCTCGAAGAAGAGGTTCCCGACGAACTGGATCTGGGCGTAGGCCTGGATCAGCAACTCGGCGGCGTTGAAGCCGTATCCGGCGCCGGGACGGTCGTTCAACCGGGCCCAGGAGAAGCCGATGCCGTAGCTGTCGCGGGGTCGGGAGACGAAGGGACCCCAGACGGTGAGGCCGCCGCCCACCGAGGCGTTGATCAGGTTGGTCTGGGACGGGGTCCAGCCCGCCTGCATGAACATGTTCATCCCGCTCGAGTCCTGCCCCGGGCGGAAGGTCATCAGGCGCTGGCTCCCCTGCGCGTAGATGCCGGAGGCCTGGGACTCGCTGATCTGCCCGGCCTGCAACGGTCCCGACTGGTGCCAGACACCGACGGCGAACTGCCCGGGGTAGTCCCCGGATCCGAGACGCCAGGCGCCGCCCATCTCGCCGATGGTGAAGAGGGGGCCGGCGAGGTCGGGGGCGACCATCCCGGTGTTCGTGCCGTTCGCTCCCATGCGCCCGTCGTACAGGCCAGCGGAGAGGTAGAAGCGATCGAGCGCCTTCGGGGCGATGGTCAGCTGGAACCCGAAGGCGGAGTCGGGGTACCCGGGGATGCGCCCCAGCATCGTGGGGACCACGAAGATCGGCGTGTAGATGAGGCCGGTGAGCGAGGGGACGTTGAAGCTGCCGGTCTGGTCGGTCGGGTCCGGCTTGGCGACGTTCCCGAAGGTCATGGTGGGGATGAGCTTGCCGACCACGACCTGCAACTGGTTGTCGAAGAGGTTCTGGGCGTAGAGGTAGTTGTAGAGCTCGGTCCGGTTGTTCGGGCTCACCGACACGGCGCTGTTCACGCCCTGCACGGATCCAGCGGCCGAGTTGGCCGCCTGGACGTTGTACTGCAGCCCGGCGATGCCGAACTTGGCGCCCTTCCACCCCACCGCCTTCTCCATGTCGACGCTGAAGCTCAGGACGACGAAGCCGGCCCAGTTGATGGCGCCGATCGAGTCTCCGCCGGCGAGCTGCGCGGTGAAGTTGCCGACCGCCACGCCGCCCACGCGGAACGCGCTGTCGGCGGGGAGCCCGACCCAGCCGCCGAGATCGCCCGTCCCCATGAAGAGGAACAGGTTGATGGGATTTCCGGTGACGTTCGGCAGCGTGGTGGAGCCGGGCGCCGGGGGCGGAGCGGGGGTGGCGGGTGCGGGAGGAGGAGCGAGGTCCGCATCCGCCCGCGCGACCGGCGCCGCCGCGAGGAGGAGGAGCAGGCCCAGCGCCGGCGCGGCAGTCGGGGGAAGCGAGAAGATCCGGGTCGTCATGTCGGCTCCGTGTTCCCGTTCACTGACGGTCGATTACCACGGTTGCCTGCCGCGACCTCCCCGGCGAGATCGCCCCCACCCATGAAGGCGTCGCCCGATGTGAGTACGGGCCTGGATGCTTCTCGAGCCGTCCTGGAGCCGCTTTCCGCGGCGTCGGCCGATCGTGTGGCTTTCTCATGATCGAGGTGGCCCACCATCCGGCTGAGGGTCGCCCTGGCTCCCAGGGGGAAGTCGAAGCTCGAGCTGGAGAAGCGGGATCCCGCGGAGCACCTCGAGACCGAGGAGGACGTGGCCCTCTGCCGGGAGGCCTGCCTCTACGAGGCCGCCGAGGAGCCGGCCGTCATCACCGACGCCCTCGCCACCATCGCCAAGGCCCGCGGCATGACGGCGCTGGCCCGCGAGACCGGACTCGCGTGAGGCGTGGCTCCTGGACGTCAGGAGGCGTTCGTTCTCGACTTGAGCCTCTCCCGCCATCTCCTCACCAGGGCCACGACGCCCCAGGTGACGTTGACCAGGACGGCGACGGCCACGACGAACATCACGAAGCCGGCCATCAGGATCTGGGGCGAATCCCGCGGGGGCGACGTTCCCGCCGCGCTCGCGACCTGGGTCGGCTCGCTGGCCGAGAGCCAGAGGCCGAGGAGGAGCGGCGCCCCGAACAGCCAGGCCACGTTTCCGGCAGCCCACGCGAGCCAGAATCTGGATTTCCGCATCCCTGCTCCTGTCCGGTGAGGTCGCCCTTGGACGCCCCATCCGGGTTCGGGTGTTTTCCGGGTGTCGCGACCGGAATCAATGTCCTCGGTCCCGGGACCTCTCCCAATATCGGACGACGGCCGGATCGAGCACACTCCTTTTCAGAAAGGGAGAACGAACCATGAAGACCATCAACGGCGGCAGCGCAGTGCAGGGCGGGTACTACCTCTCCAAGAGCGCCTGGGAGATCTTCCCCATCGCCCGCGACGGCCAGAAGCTTCCCGGTCCCGCCTCCGAGCACTACGTGAAGATCCCCACCGCGGCGGCCTTCACCGTCATGCCGGTCCTCGGCGGACTGATGGTGGTGTTCCTCCCCTTCATCGGCCTCTACCTCACCGCGCAGGCGGCGCTGAAGCCGCTCGCCGGGATGTTCACCCGCTCCGCCCAGGACCTGGGCGCGACCATCACCCCCGGCTGGGCCCCCGGCGCAGCTCACTTCACCGGCAAGGCCAGCGACGAGAAGAAGGTCGACGAGGAGAGCGCCGGCCAGGCCAGGCTCGAGGAGCTCGCCCGGGAAGTCGACGCGAAGCGGAAGAGCTGAGCCGGAACCGCTACGTCCCCATCCCCACGCCCTGCAGGATCTCGTCGCCGGAGAGCTTGCGCCACCCACCCTTCCCCTCCGGGCAGAAGATCCCGTGCACCTTGAGGGGTAGCCGGGACGACCGCGGGTCGAGCTCGTGGTGGAGGGGGAGGTTGAAGTAGTAGAGGCGCGTGGCGGTGCCGAACCGCAAGCGGCACAGCGGGGCTCCCCCGAAGTCGTCGGTGGAGAACTCGGAGAGCGCCACGCTCCGGAGGTTGTGCCGGGGGCCGATCACCACCGATGAAGCGCCGTAGGCGCCGTGCCCCTCGCCGCCCTCCACGTGGCTCTCGTCGGAGCAGTTCCCGAAGACGGTCACCGTGTCCCGCACCCCGGGCGTGTCCTCCAGGTACTCGCCGTAGAACCCCGAGAGCACGTCCCGGTAGGCCTGGTGCTCCGGCTTGGGGTTGGCCTGGATGACGAAGAGGGCGTCGAGCCCCTGCCGCGTGCGGAAGAAGATCTGGTTGGCGTGGTCGACGATGCGCCGGATGTTCGACGAGAAGAGGTCCCGGTAGAGGTAGTCGAGGCAGATGAGGACCATGAAGTTGAAGGACGACGTGCTCCGGAAGTGGTGGACGATCCTCCCGCGGTACAGGTCGTGGCTCTTGTCCAGGTATTCCTCTCCGTGAAACGGGTGCCCCTTGGCCTGCAGGAAGACCCGCACCTTCCCGTCGTCCTCCCGGACCACCACGCAGGAGAGGTTCACCGGCATGGTCGGGTCGCTGCCCGACTCCAGGTCCTGCTCGAGGAGCTCGAGCGACCGCGCGTTGTCTTCGCGGTAGCGCAGGAGCAGCGTCCGGAAGGCGGCGAGCGGGACGTGCTCGAGCCCGATCATCGTCACCGTGCTCGGGCCGAGCCTTCGCTCCACCTCGGCCAGCATGTCGTCGAGATGGGAGAACGGAAGGCACCCCTCCGGGAAGACCAGGAAGTGGAGCTTCCGGAAGCTCCCGTTCCCCTCGGTCACGAGTTCCAGCACCGACCGAACCCGGGCCCATTGCTCGTCCGGACGGGGCGCCACGTAGCCCTGGTCCCCGCGCACCAGGTTGTCGGGGATCTGGGCCAGCAGGCAGTGCGGGTGCTGCCCCAGGGGCAGGCTCAGGTTCAGCGGGGTCTCGAGGATCTCCAGCATGTCGAAGGATCATAACGCGGCGCGGCGAAGTTGATTCCCCTCCGGAGTCGATGTTGACACCATTTGATGTAACGGTTATAAGTGTCTCATCACCCGCTGGGCCCAGGAGCTCCCTTGAACCTCGTCACGCCGAACCCCGTCGCGGCCGCCTACTCCCCGGGGGAGGAGGTCGCCAACGTCGTCACCCACGGCCTGGGCGCCATCGCCGCCGGCGCCGGCCTGGCCATCCTGCTCGTCTACTCGGCCTGGTTCGGGGGGCCCTGGCACGTGGCCAGCAGCGCGATCTTCGGGACCACGATGATCCTCCTCTACGCGGCGTCGACCGTCTACCACGCGTCGTCCTCCCCGCGCGTCCGCCACGCCGCCAAGGTCCTCGATCACGCGAGCATCTACCTGCTCATCGCCGGGAGCTACACCCCCTTCACCCTGCTGGCGCTCCGCGGGGCGTGGGGCTGGTCGCTCTTCGCCGCGGTGTGGCTGCTCGCCCTCGTCGGCGTGGGGATGGAGGCCTTCTGGGTCTACCGCCCCAAGTGGATCTCGGCGGTGGTCTACCTGGCCATGGGCTGGATGGTGGCCCTGGCCGGCCGGCGGCTCGCCGCGGCGCTCCCCCCCGGCGCCCTCCCGCTGCTCGTGGCGGGCGGCCTCCTCTACTCCCTCGGCACGGTCTTCTACGTCATGAAGCGGGTGCGCTACTCCCACGCGGTCTGGCACGGCTTCGTCCTCGGGGGAACGACCTGCCACTTCCTCGCCGTGGTGCTCCTCGTCCTCCCGGTGGCCCGGTGAGCGAGGCGCCCCTCACCATCGACGACCTGGCCCGCGAGGTCGCGATCCCCAGCCGCACCATCCGTTTCTACCAGTCGAAGGGGCTCCTGCCCCGGCCGGAGATGGCCGGCCGGGTCGCCCATTACGGCCCCGCCCACGTGGAGCGGCTGCGCCGGATCGCGCAGCTCCAGGACCGGGGGCTCAAGATCAAGGCCATCCAGGAGCTCCTCTCCCGCGTCGAGCGCGGCGAGACCCGGCTGGAGGAGTGGCTCGGCCTCGAGGACCGGCTGCGGGAGCCCTGGGCCGTCGACGAGTCCCGCGTGGTCGACGCCGACGGGCTCGCCGCCCTGGCCGGCGACCTCCGCCCCGGGAGGCTCGCCGACCTCCTCCGCCACGGACTCGTGGTCCGTCAGGGCACGGCCTTCCTCGTCCCGAGCACGGCGCTCCTCCAGCTGGCGATGCGGCTGGAGAGCGCAGGGGTCGATCTCGACGCCGTGGCGGGGCTCCAGCGCACGCTGCGCAAGCGCCTCTCCAGGACCGCCGAGGACCTGGCCGAGCCCTTCCTCTCCCGGCGCGGCCGGAAGGGTCCGGGCGGCCGCGCGCCGCCGCTCGGCGACGTCCTGCGCGAGCTCCGCCCCATCGCGCTCGAGGCGGTGCGCCTCGTCTTCGCCCAGGAGATGGAGCGCGTGCTGCGCGAGTGGGTGGAGTCGGGGCGGGCCGCGCGAATGGCGCGGTGACCTTCGCTGGCTCCGGTAGGATGGCCGGGTGCGCCGCTCCCTCGGTCCCGCAGCCCTGGTCGCCGTCGCGCTCGCGCTCGCCTTCTCCAGCCTGACACCGCTCATCGCGTGGAACGAGCCTTCCCGGGCCGCCCTCACCGCCGCCATCGTGGACCACGCGACGTTCGCCATCGACGCCTACCAGCCCCGGGCGAGCGCGTGGTCCACGGGCGACCGGGCCCGCCACGGCGGGCACTACTACTCCGACAAGATCATCGGAACGTCGCTCCTCGCCATCCCCGGCTACGCGGTTGCCAAGGTCCTGGGGGGCTGGCCCGTCGGAGGACTTCCGCTCGGCCCGGCGATGGTGGCGATGCGGGTGACCGCGGAGACCATCCCCGGCGTCGTCAGCGGGCTCCTCTTCTGCTCCCTGCTCGTGCGCCTGGGTGCATCCCGGCGCCGCGCCGTCCTCGGCACGGCCTTCGCCGTCTTCGGCACCATCTGGTTCGCCTACGGCACGGCCCTCTACCCGTACATCCCCGGGATCGCCGCGACCCTCGCGGCCGCGCACCTCACCCTCTTCCCCCCGGAGCGCTGGCGCCCGGCGACCGTCTCGCTCGCCGTGGGGGCCCTGCTCGGCCTGGCGCTCCTCATGGACTACGCCTTCGCGGTGGTGGCGGCGGCGGTCGGGCTCACCCGGATCGTCCTCGCCCTTCGCGGCTCGCCGGGGACGGGGCGGGGAGTGGTTCGCGCAGCCGGACACGCGCTGGCGATCGGCGCGGGAGCGCTTCCGAGCCTGGCCCTCTTCGCCTCCTACTGCCTGGCGATCTTCGGGCAGCTGGCCATCCCCTACAAGTTCCTCGAGAACACCGCGTTCCGGGAGGGAATGGCCGGCGGCGTGCTGGGCGTCGGGGCGCCGCGGCTCGGACCGCTCCTCTTCATCACGGTCCACCCGTTCCGGGGGCTCTTCTTCTGGTCCCCGGTGGTCGTGGTGGGGTACGCGGGATGCTTCCTGTCGCTGCGAGATCCGGACGTGCGCCGGCGAGCCGCGGCGTGGCTCGGTGTCCTGCTCCTCCCCGCCTATCTGCTCCTCGGCGCCGGCTACTACATGTGGTGGGGCGGGTGGGCGATCGGGTCGCGCTTCCTGCTACCGGCCCTCCCCTTCGCGATGCTGGGACTCGCGGCGGTGGGCCGCTCCAGGGAGGGGCGCCCCGGATCCTGGCCGTGGCGTCTCGCCCAGGTGACGGGGTGGCTGTCGATCGTGCTCAACGTCCCGCTGGCCGTGATCGGGGTGAACCTTCCCCCGGGTGTCTCCGACGAGGTGCTTTCCCAGGCCGGCGTGGGCACGCAACTTCCGCCCGTCACCCTGGATGCGCTCCGGCTCTTCCTGAGCGGCCGCGCCAATCCATGGCCCTTCGGACCGCCGGAGCCCGCCTGGACCGGCCCCGCCGGCTACGCCTGGGTGGCGCTGGTGGCGCTCCTCACGGCCTGGCTCTTCTGGCGTGCCGCGAGGGAGCACGCTCCCCGATCCTAGCCTCCGCCCGGACGCCGATCCGGCCGCTGACCGTAGGGATCGGCAGGCGGGCCGCCGGAGAGGACCGCCTCGTGGCGCGCCCGGACCGAGGGCAGGATCTGCGGGTGGGTGAAGACGTAGAAGCGGTCCTCCAGCACGGCCTCGAAGGTCATCCGGGCCACGTCGGCCGCCGAGGTCTTCCCGCCCGCCACCGCCCGCTCCACCGCCGCCTGCGCCCGGACCTGGGACGGGGTCGGCGGCGAGGGCTCGGCGAGATCGGCGGGCCGGTTGCGCCCGGAGCGCGCGATGCCGGTGGGCACGAAGGCGGGGCAGAGCAGGGAGACCCCGATCGCGGATCCGGCGGTCCGCAGGTCGTGGAAGAGGGTCTCCGTCAACGCCACCACCGCGTGCTTCGACACGTTGTAGACGCCGAACATGGGGGTGGCGAGCCAGCCGGCGATCGACGCCGTGTTCACGACGTGCGAGGGGAGGCCCCGCGCCTCGGCGGCGAGCATGCGGGGGACGAAGTGACGCAGGCCGTGGACCGCGCCCATGAGGTTCACCCCCAGGACCCAGCGCCACTCCTTCTCGCCGGTCTCCCAGACGTACCCGCCGCCGCCCACGCCGGCGTTGTTCACGAGGAGCCCGACGTCGCCGGTGGTGGTGAAGGCGCGGTCGGCGAGGCGCGCCACCTGCGCGTCGTCGGCGACGTCGACCACCTCACCGATCACGGAGCCTCCCGCCGCGGCGATCTCGTCCACGATCGTCGAGAGCGCGCCGGGCTCCACGTCGGCGAGGACGAGCCGCATCCCCAGGGCGTGGGCCCGTCGGGCCATCTCCAGCCCGAGGCCGCTGCCCGCCCCGGTGATCACGGCGGTCCTTCCGGCGAGCTCCTTCATGGCCAGGCCTCCCGGCCTAGTGGTACCGGTGGATCGCCGGCACCGGTGGCTCCGGCTCCCCGACGCGGATGATCACCTTCCCGACGGCGCGCCCGGCCTCCTGGGCCGCGAAGGCCTCGTGGGCCCGCTCGAGCGGGAAGACGTCGGCCACCACCGGCCGGACCCGCCCGGCGGCGAGGAGCCGGGCCAGCACGGCGTAGTCCTCGGGGCGTCCGCGCGGGACGGCGACGATGATCTTCGGGCCCCCCAGCAGGCGCCGGAGGAGCGCGGCCAGCCCGACCGACTGCACCGGGAGCGTGGTCACGAAGTTCCCACCGCGGACGATGACCCGCGAGGCCGACTCGCGGTCCACGGTTCCCTGGGCGTCGAAGAGGATGTCGTATCGCCGCGGCAGCCGGGTGAAGTCCTCGGCATCCTGGTCGATCACCTGCGTGGCGCCGAGCGCGCGGGCCCTTTCGGCGTGGTCGGCGCTGCAGACGGCCGTGACCGTCGCGCCGCGCGCGCTGGCGATCTGGACGGCGAAGTGCCCCACCCCGCCGGTCGCGCCGTTGACGAGGACCCGCTTCCCCTGGAGCGGACCGCAGCGCCAGAAGCCGTCGAGCACGGTGAGCGCCGCGGTGGGAAGGGTGGCCGCCTGCTCGAAGGTGAGTCCGCGCGGCATCTTGTGCACCCGGCTGGCGGCGACCAGCAGCCGCTCGGCGTGGGCGCCCTGCCCTCCGGCGAGCGGGGACGACTCGCCGTAGACGGGCGTTCCCGGGGAGAACCCGGAGACGCCCTGGCCGACCGACTTCACCGTCCCGGCGAAGTCGGCCCCGAAGACCCGGGGGAATTCATCCGTCGAGCGGGGGCGGAAGTACCCGTTCCGCATCATCCAGTCGAGCGGGCTCACGCTGGCGGCGTGCACGTCGACCACCACCTCGCCCGGCCCAGCCTCCGGTTCCGGAAGCGCGGCGAGCGCCATCACCTCCGGTCCCCCATAGGCTCGCGCGGCGAATGCCTTCATTTGCTGCCTCCGGTTGTGTGCCCTCATGGGGGTAACACCTGGATAGCCAGCGAGATGCCAGAAATCTCACTTACCGAGGCCGAGGAGCACCGCCCGGGCTCCCATGGCGAGGAGCACGAGGTAGGTCAGGGCGGCGCCGGCCACCGAGGCCTTGTTCCTCCCGAGGAGACCCCCGGCGTGGAGCACCCGGGCGAAGAAGAAGACCCCGCCGAAGAGGTGCAGCCAGAGGTCGGAGACCCGGCCGGACATCTCCAGCGCGACGAGGAGCGCGAGCCAGAGCGGCGTCCACTCGGTGGCGTTCCCGTGGGCGCGGTGGGGACGGAGGAGTTCCGGGGGGATCGGGGCGCCGAGCCCGGCGCCGTGGCGGCCGCGGAGGCGGCTCACGTTCATGCCCAGGATCGTGACGAGCAACGCGGTGAGGCCGCCGTAGAGGAGCGAGACGTGGAGGGGCATGCACCGCAGGCTAGCACCCCCCCGTCCCGCTTCGCAGCCCCGGCCAGGTGTGCCATCCTCGGCTGGCGCGGGACGGATTGCGCCCTCGGGGGAACGGATGGCTTTCCTGGTACTGCTCGCACTCGTCGCGGCCGTGGTCTTCGCGGCCATCTCCATCTACAACCGGCTGGTCACGGGGCGGAACGGCTACAAGAACGCCTACAGCCAGATCGACGTCCAGCTGAAGCGGCGCCACGACCTCATCCCGAACCTGGTCGAGACCGCCAAGGCCTACCTGAAGCACGAGCGCGGGACGCTCGAGGCGGTGATCGCCGCCCGCAACACGGCGGTCGCGGCGGGACGGTCCGCCGCCGCCAACCCCGGCGACCCGCAGGCCATGCAGGGGCTCTCCAGCGCGGAGGGCGCCCTCACCGGCTCCCTCTCCCGGCTGCTGGCCGTGGCCGAGGCCTATCCGGACCTGAAGGCCAACCAGACCATGTCGCAGCTCATGGAGGAGCTGTCCTCCACGGAGAACCGCATCTCCTTCGCCCGGCAGGCCTACAACGACGCGGTGATGAGCTACAACAACACCCGGGAGACCTTCCCGGGCCTGCTGCTCGCCGGTGGGTTCCCCGCCGCCCAGCCCTTCACCGTCGAGGTCGCCGCCGAGCGCGAGCCCGTGAAGGTCTCCTTCTAGCCGGGCCGGCCTCCGTCCATGTCCGCCCCGCTCCCCGCGCGGAGGACCCTCGACTTCTTCGACGCCCAGTCCCGGGCGCGGAGGAACACGGGCCTCCTCGTGTTCCTCTTCGTCTTCGCGTGGCTCGCCACCATCGCGCTCGCGGACGTCGGGC
The DNA here is from genome assembly GCA_037129355.1 of Deltaproteobacteria bacterium. Taxonomy (GTDB): domain Bacteria; phylum Myxococcota; class Myxococcia; order Myxococcales; family Anaeromyxobacteraceae; genus CAIOAK01. Next base: position 10,011 of record JBAXVO010000068.1, read on the forward strand.
TCTCGGTCGCACTCTCGGTGGATCCGGTCACGCTCCTCCTGCCGGTGGCGGGGCTGGTGACCCTGGTGGTGCTCTCGGGCAGCGCCTTCCACGCCGTGCGGCTGGCCTCGGGCGGCGGCGACGCCGTGGCGCGGATGCTCGGGGGCCGGGCGGTCGACCGGCAGACCACCGATCCGGCCGAACGGCGGCTGGTGAACGTCGTCGAGGAGATGGCCATCGCCTCTGGGCTCCCGGTCCCGCGCCTGTACGTCCTCGACGCCGAGTCCGGGATGAACGCCTTCGCCGCCGGCTTCACGCCGGAGCGATCGGTGGTCGCGGTCACCCGGGGCACGCTCGAGGGGCTCGACCGGGACGAGCTCCATGGCGTGGTGGCGCACGAGCTCTCCCACGTCCTGAACGCCGACACGCGGCTCAGCACCCGGCTCATGGCCATGGTGGGCGGCCTCACGGTGCTCGCGCTCCTGGGGCGGATCCTCCTGCGCGGCGACGGCCGGGGAAAGGATCGGGGGGTGGCCGTGGGCGCCGGGCTGGCGCTCCTCGTGGCCGGGTCGATCGGGGCCTTCTTCGGCCGCCTCATCCGGCTCGCGGTGTCGCGGCAGCGGGAGTTCCTCGCCGACGCCGCGGCCGTCCAGTTCACCCGGAACCCGGGCGGGCTGGCCCGTGCGCTCGGGAAGATCGCCCAGCAGGGTTCCCGGCTCTCGACGCCGGAGGCGCTCGAGGCCTCCCACCTCTTCTTCGCCGAGGGGGTGGGCGGGTTCCTCTCCAGCTTCCTCTCCACCCACCCGCCCCTCGAGGAGCGGATCCGGCGCATCACCCAGGGTGAACCGGGGACGGGGGGAGCTGCGCCGCCCCCGCGTCCGGTGGCGCCCGTCGGCCCGGGGCGCGACGGCGTCGTGCTCCCGCCGGCGATCGTGGCGGCCGCCGCCACGGTGGGGCGCCCGGGGCCGGAGCACATCGAGCGGGCCGGGGAGATCCTGTCGGCCCTCCCGGCCGGCCTGGTGGGGCTGGCGCGCGAGCCGCTCGGCGCGCGGGAGGTGGCCTGCGCCCTCCTGCTCGACCCGGCCCCGGAGGCGCGGGAGCGGCAGTTCCTGGCGCTGGAACGCGACCCCGCGGTCGCCTCCGGCGTCCGTCCCGTCGCGGCCCGGATCGAACCGCTCGACCCGGCGGCGCGCCTGGCCCTCCTCGACCTGGCCCTGCCGGCGCTCGACCACCTCTCCCCGGCGCAGGCCGACGAGCTCCTCCGCGACCTCGCGGCGGTCGCCGCCCGGCAGGCCCGCCCCGAGCCCTTCCGCTGGGCGGTGCGCCGGGTGATCGAGCGGCGGGTCGCGCCCCTGCTCGGGGGACGGCGGAACGCGCCGATCCGGATCTGGGCGCTCGAGGACGTCCAGGTGGAGTGCCTCGAGCTCCTCTCGGCGCTGGCCTGGAGCGGAGCGGCCGGACCGGCCGATGCCCAGCGCGCGCTCGAGGCCGGGCTCGCGGCGCTGGGGGTGCCCGTGTCGTGGCGTCTCCTGCCCGCCGAGAAGGTCGACCCGGCCCGGCTCGATCTGGTGCTGGCGCACCTCGACGAGGCCGCGCCCCAGCTCAAGGCGCGGATCCTCGCCGCCTGCGCCGCCTGCGCCCTGGCCGACCGGACGGTGGTCCCCGGGGAGGGCGGGATCGTCCGCGCCGTGGCGGCCTCGCTCGGCTGCCCGGTACCTCCGCTGGCCGCCCCGTCCTAGCCGGCCAGCCAGTCCCGCATGCGCGCGTAGACCTCCGCGCGGTCGAGCAGGTCGATGTGGCCCGTGCCAAAGGCGACGAACCGCCCGGAGCGGGGCAGCGCGAGCGTCATGGCGGGATCCGGGTGGCGCCCGAGCGCGCTGTCCACGGGCACGAGCCCGTCCCCCCGGAGCGGAGCCCCGGGCCCCTTCGAGGCCGACCCGGCCACCGCCAGGCATTTCACTCCTCGTGGAAGGGGGACCGGCCGGCGGCGGTCCGGCCCCTTCCCGAACCGGTCGCGCCCCTCCCAGTCCTCGTCGAGGAGGTAGCCGTGGCGCAGGTCGGTGACCCCGGCGCTGCGGATCCGGGGAAGGCGCGCCAGGGGCCCGGTGAAGGGCGCCGCGGCCACCACCCGGTGCACCCAGTTCCCGATCCGCTCCGCCGGGGCGCCGTGGTGGGGCGTTCCCAGGAACACCATCCGGCGGAGCCGGCGCGGCCAGGAGCGCCCGTCCCGGGCGGCCTGGTGGCAGGCGCTCCGCGCCAGGAGCCCGCCCATGCTGTGGCCGAGCAGGACGATCTCCTCGACCGGCACCGGCCACTCCTCGACGAGCCGCTCGAGGAGCTCCGACAGCTCCCGCCCGTTGGTCGAGACGTGCAGGCCGCTGTCGTGGTGGAGGTAGAGCGCGGTGAAGCCGAGGTCGCGGGAGAGGGCGGCGCCGTGGTCGTGCCCGTTGCGCTTCCAGAGCAGGTCGTTCATGCACGACCCGTGGATGAGGACCAGCACCTTCCCGCCGGCCTCCGGGATCGCCTCGGCCAGGGCGCGACGGCGGATCTCGAGCGGCACGCCGTCGCGGCGCAGCCGCATGGGGATGGCGAGCGGGTTCCCGGTGGCCGCCAGGTGGTCGCCGACGACGCCGTTCAGGACCGCCAGGGCGGCCTCCATCCCGGGGCGCGACCCGGTCTGCCCGAGGAGCGGCACGAAGGGGGCGAGGAGCGCGTCGACCCCGGCGCCGACGATCCGGGTGGTGCCGCGGATCCCCATGTGGACCAGGGCGGCGATCCCCAGCGACGGCCCCTGCATCTCCTCGACGATCCCGGCCACGCCCACGGTGGCCTCGACCGCGAGGCGGGCCGCACCCCGCAGGTCCGAGGCCACGTTCCGGGTCGAGCGGCTCACGCGCCCCGCCGGCGCGCCGCGCGCGCAACCAGGGCGAGCTTCTCGGCCCGGGAGAGCTTCTTCACGGCCGCCTCGCGGCGCAGGGCGCCCCCGCGATCGCCGGCCCGGACCTTCCAGACCAGCTCCACCGGGAGGCGCGACCGGGTGTAGCGCGCCCCCTTCCCGGCGGCGTGCCTGGCCAGGCGCCCGGCCAGGTCGTTGGTCGCACCGGCGTAGAGCGTTCCGTCGCGGCAGCGCAGGAGGTAGACCTGCCAGCCCCGTCGCGCCGACGCCACCGGCGGCTCAGCGGCCGCGCTGGGCCGAGCGGCTGCTCTGGCGGGCGACGAACGGATTGGAGGGCTTCCCGAAGCGCTTCGGGGGCGCGACCTCCACGATCGGCGCGGCCGGATCGACGGCGGTTTCGGCCGCCGGGGGCGGCGCCACGCTGCGGTGAACGGGCTTGCCATCCTTCTTCTTGCGCTTCTTGCTCACGGGCATCGGTTCCTCCAGGCGAGCGGCGTCGTCGCCAGGGGACTCTATCAGGGCCGGTACCGGGGCGCCGCGCGGGCGAGCGCCAGGTCGCCCGGACGTTAGATCCCGGCGGGGGGGGTTGGTGCGAATGGCCGAGCAGGAGGTCCCGGGAGGCGTCGACTTCCTCGCCGAGCTTCGGCGGCGGCGGGTGTTCCGCGTGCTCCTCGCCTACGGCATCGCCTCGTTCGCGATCCTGCAGGTGGTCGAGCCGGTGATGCACGGGTTGCACCTTCCCGAGTGGGTGCTGAGCGCGTCGGTGGTGATGCTCGCGCTCGGCTTCCCCGTCGCCATCGGCCTCGCCTGGGCCTTCGACCTCACCCCGTCCGGCGTCGAGCGCACGCCCGACGCGACCGGGCCCGGAGGGCGGCCAGCCGTCGACGCCTCGCGCGCCTGGCTCCTCCTCGCCGGGATGGGGCTGCTCGCCGCGGCGCCGGGCCTGGCCTGGTACTTCGTCTGGCGCAACGGGTCGTCGGAGGCCCGCCTCGGCCTGGGCCTGGCCGGCGGCGCGGTGCTGCTCGCCGCGGCGGTCCTGGCGCTCCGCTTCCGACCGAAGGCGGCCACCGCAGCCCCGCCCGCCGCCGATCCGCCCGCGCCGTCGTCGATCGCGGTGCTGCCCTTCGCGGACCTCAGCCCCGCGAAGGACCAGGCCCATTTCTGCGACGGAATCGCCGACGAGCTCCTCACTGCCCTCTCCGGCGTCGCGGGACTCCGGGTGGCGGCGCGGAGCTCCTCCTTCCAGTTCAAGGACCGCGGCGTCGACAGCCGGGAGGTCGGGCGAGCCCTGGGCGTGACCACCATCCTCGAGGGGGGCGTCCGGAAGGCCGGCAACCGCGTCCGGGTGAGCGCCCAGCTCGTGAACGGCGCCGACGGGTACCAGCTCTGGTCGGAGATCTTCGACCGGAACCTCGACGATATCTTCGCCATCCAGGAGGAGATCGCGCAGGCGGTGGTGCGCGCCCTCCGTCCTCACCTGGGAGGAGCGATCGCAGGCCGCCTGACCCGTTCCGGGACGCAGAGCACGGCCGCCTACGAGATGTACCTCCGCGGACGGCAGTTCCTCATGAGCCTCTCCACCAACGGCGCCCGCTTCGCCCGCCAGATGTTCAAGGGCGCCATCGAGCTCGACCCTCGCTTCGCCCAGGCCCACGCGGGGCTCGCCGACGCGGCCCAGCTTCTCCTCCAGTGGCACCTCGACGACACGCAGGTCGATGCCTTCCGGGCCGAGTCGCTCGCCTCCAGCGCCGAGGCGCTCCGGCTCGATCCGGGGCTCGCGGAGGCCCATGTCTCCCGCGGCAACGTGCTCTCCTTCGAGGGACGCGCCGAGGAGGCCGACGCCGAGTTCCGCCAGGCCCTGGCCCTCAATCCCGCAC
>JBAXVO010000069.1:0-14647 GCA_037129355.1 Deltaproteobacteria bacterium
GCCTCCCCCCGCGTCGTGTCGGTCGTCCCCGAGGGGGACGGCGTGGTGCCCGATGCCCCCGGGATCGCCGTCCGCTTCAGCGAGCCGGTCGAGCCGTCCGGGGTGGAGGACGGGCGCTTCGTGGCGCTCGCCACCGACGCCGACGCGAAGTCGGTGGCCACGGCCGCGGCGTCGGCCACCGGGGTCGGGCCGGGCGCCGCGGTCGTCCCGGCACGCGTCGCCCTCGCCAGCGACGGCACCTCGGCGTCCGTCTCCCCCGACGCGCCGCTCCAGCCGCTCGCCACCTACGCCGTGGTGGTGGGCACGGGGATCCGCAGCGCCAGCGGGCGCGCCGTCCTCGATCCCACCGGCCGCAAGCGCGCCTTCGCCACCACCTTCCGCACCGGGACCATGCCCGACCGCGTGCCGCCCGCCGCGCGGTGGGTCTCGCCGCCGCACGGTCCGGTGCCGACCAACCTCCGGGAGATCCGGGTGGGCTTCTCCGAGCCGGTGACCGGTTCACTAAAGGTCAATGGCGTCGCGGGGCGCGCCCGGGCCATCGCCCCGGACGTCCTCGCCCTCTCCCTCGACGGCGCGCTGCCTCCGGCGGGGACGCTCTCCCCGCTGCTCGACGACCTGCGCGACGCCGGGGGGAACCGGCCGCCCCCGCTCCCGGGGATCGCGGTCGCCTCCTGCCGCGACGACCGCGCCCCGGTGGTCGCCCCGGCCTCGGTTCGGCTCCTCTCCGCCGACACCACCCTCGCGCTGGCCGCCGAGGCCTCCGAGGTGGCCCGCCTCGGCATCGAGGTCGCGCCGGAGCGGCTCGGGGAGGGATGCGGCGCGCTCCCCGACGTCCCGGGAACGCTGGTCTCCTGGGGGGAGTTCGCGCCGTGCCCGGGGGCCGACCCGTGCGCCAGCCCGGCCTCGGCTCCGGCCCGCTGCGCCGTCTCGGCGACCGCCGCCGGGCTGTGCCCTGGACGCCGGGTCAAGGTCCGCCTGCTCGTCGAGGACCTGGCGGGCAATGCCGCCCCACCGGGCCCCTGGCTCGTCGCCGCCACCGGCTCCCCGGCACCGCGCGTCGTCGTCACCGAGGTGCTGGCCGACGCGGTGAGCCCCCAGGCTGGAGGCGAGTACGTCGAGCTGGCCAACGTCGGCTCGGGCGACGCCGACCTCACCGGCTGGAAGCTCGCCAAGCGCAGCGCCAGCGGCGCGGTGAGCCGGTGCACCCTGGAGCCGAAGGGCGGCCCCCTTCCCGCCGGCGGTCACGGGCTCGTCGTCGGGGGCGGCTGGGACGGCCGGTACCCGCTCCCCGCTGGCGTGCCCCTCTTCCAGTGCGGCGCCACGTCGCTCGCCGGCGGACTCGCCGACGACCGGGCCCCGGCCGTGGCCCTCGAGTCGCAGGCCGGCGCCGTGGTCTCCGGGCTTGGCTGGGCGGCGCCCGGGGTCCGATGCACCGGACGCTCGGTCGAGCGGATCCAGCCCGGCGGGGAGGACGTCGCCGCCAACCTGGCCTGCGCACGGGCGGCGCCGGGGACCCCGGGGGCCTGCAACGGGAACACGCCCGAGGTCGACTGTCCGCGCCGACCCTACTGAGCGTGCTGGGCGACCCACTTCCCGAGGAACTCGTCCTTGAAGAGGAACCCGTCGGCCCCGCACTCGGCGGCGAGCTGCTCCACCGTCTCCCGCGCCGCGCTGGTGCAGAGGACCACCTTGATTCCCCGGAAGCGCTCGTTCCGCTTCACGAACCGGCAGAACTGGGGGCCGTCGATGCGCGGCATCTTCACGTCGAGGAGGATGAGGTCCGGGCGCGTCTCCCGGCGGGCCAGGATCGCGGTGGCCGCCTCGGCGTCGGCCGCGTAGAGCACCTCGAACCCCTTGCCGGCGAGCTCCCGCTCCAGGAACCGGGCCACGATCTCGTTGTCGTCGACGATGAGCACCCGCCGCCGGCGGACCATGGCCGCCGCGAACCGCTCCGGGAGCTCCTCGAGGGGGTCGAGCCCCAGGCTCCCGTCGGCGCCGCAGCGGGTCGCGAGCTCGGCGAGCGCCTCGGGGGTGGCCACGCCGGTGGCGAGCGCCCTCCCGGCGAAGCCACGGTCACGGAGCAGGGCGATGGCCCGACGGCCCGCCGCGCCGTCGACCACGAGCGCCTCGGCGCCGGTCAGGTTGGAGGCGAGCTGGAGGGGATCGACCGACGCCACCGCCTGATGGCCAGCCCGGGACAGCGACAGCGCCACCGCGTCGCACACGATCTCGTTCTGACAGCAGACCAGGACCTTCACCGCGTGGCGACCATACCGCATCGCCCCGGGGCCGTGGTCGAATTGCCGCCCCCCGGGGCGTGTGCTAGCCGTTCTACCGTGCGCCCCTACGAGGTCATCCACCGCAAGCGGGACGGCCACCCCGTCCCGCCGGAGGCGATCGCCGACCTGGTGGCCGGCTACGCCGAGGGGAGCGTCCCCGACTACCAGATGGCCGCCTTCTGCATGGCCGTCTTCTTCCGCGGCATGAGCGAGCCCGAGCTGCAGGCCCTCACCGGCGCCATGCTCCACTCCGGGGACGTCCTCGATCTCTCCGACATCCCGGGCGCCAAGGTGGACAAGCACTCCACCGGCGGAGTGGGGGACAAGACCTCGCTGGCCGTCGCGCCGCTCGTGGCCGCCTGCGGGGTGAAGGTGCCGATGGTGAGCGGGCGGGGGCTCGGCCACACCGGCGGAACCCTCGACAAGCTCCAGTCCATCCCGGGCTTCCAGGTCCAGCTGCCGGTGGAGCGGTTCCGCGAGATCGTGGCCTCGGTGGGCGCCTGCCTCGTCGGCCAGACCGACCGCATCGCCCCCGCCGACCGCAAGCTCTACGCGCTGCGCGACCTCACGGCCACCGTGGAGTCGATCCCGCTCATCGCCGGCTCGATCATGTCGAAGAAGCTCGCCGAGGGGATCGACGGGCTGGTCCTCGACGTCAAGGTGGGCAGCGGCGCCTTCATGAAGCGGCTCCCCGACGCCGCCCTGCTCGCCCGCACGCTGGTGGGCATCGGGCGCGGCATGGGCAAGGACGTGGTCGCGCTCGTCACCGACATGGACCAGCCCCTCGGCCAGGCCGTCGGGAACGCACTGGAGGTGAAGGAGATCCTGCTCCTCCTCCACGGGGGAGGGCCCGCCGACCTGCGCGAGGTCACCGTGCTCCTGGCCGCGGAGATGCTCCTCCTCGGCGGGGTGGCGGCCACGCTGGCGGAGGGGCGGTCCCGGGTCGAGCAGGCCATCGCCGACGGGCGCGGCTTCCGGAAGCTCCTCGAGATCGTCGAGGCCCAGGGGGGCGACCCGCGCGCCCTGGTGGAGCCGGACCGGCTGCCCCGCGCCGGACGGGTGGTCGACGTCGGGGCCCCGGTGAGCGGCGTCGTGGAGGCCATCGACGCCGAGGCGGTCGGGCTCGCCGCCATGGCGCTCGGGGCGGGGAGGTCGCGCGTCGAGGACGGGGTCGATCCGGCGGCGGGGCTCGAGGTGTGGAAGAAGGTCGGGGACCGGGTCGAGGTCGGGGAGCCCATCGCGGCGATGCACGTGGGGGCCCGGCCGCTCGAGTCCCCGGACGCGGTGGCGGCGCGCCTTCGCGCGGCGTGGCGGATCGGAGCCGGACCGGCGTCGCCGGGGCCGCTCGTGCTGCAGCGGATCGAGGAGGGAGGCACATGACCCGGAAGGCAGACCTGCACACGAGGCTCGAGTACGCACGCGCCTGGGTCCGCGGCCGGACCGAGCACCGGCCCACCGTCGGGGTGGTCCTCGGCTCCGGCCTGGGCGCCCTGGCCGACCGGGTCGAGTCCCGCGTCGTCATCCCGTACGAGGAGATCCCCGAGTTCCCCGCCACCTCGGTTCCCGGGCACGAGGGCAAGCTCGTCGTGGGGCTGCTCTCGGGCGTGCCGGTGGCCGTGTTGCAGGGGCGGGTCCACCTCTACGAGGGCGCCTCGGCAGAGGACGTGACCTTCGGCGTCCGGCTGCTCGGCTGGTTCGGCGTCCGCTCCCTGCTCCTCACCTGCGCCGCCGGGGCGGTGAACCCCGCCTTCGCTCCCGGGCAGCTCGTCCGCATCGGCGACCAGCTGAACCTCACCGGCGCCAATCCCCTGACCGGTCCGAACGACGCCCGGCTGGGGACCCGCTTCCCGGACATGGGCGCGCCCTACGACGCCCGGCTGGGCGAGTTGCTCGACGCCGGCGCGGCCCGCGTCGGACCGGCGCTGCCCTCCGGCGTCTACGCCGGCCTGGCTGGCCCGAGCTACGAGACCCCCGCCGAGATCCGCATGCTGCGGACCCTGGGCGCCGACCTGGTGGGGATGTCCACCGTCCTCGAGGTGATCGCGGCGCGCCACGCCGGCCTGCGGGTGGCGGCGCTCGCGCTCGTCACCAACCTCGCCGCCGGGCTCGCGCCCGCGCCCATCGACCACGACGAGGTGCTCGCGGCAGGGGCGGAGGCCCGGGAGCGGCTCGGACGGCTGGTCGCGGCCTGGGTGGCGGAGGCGGGCCGGTGACGCGACCGCACCCCTTCCACGTGCTGGTCCGGGACCCCGCCGCCGGCGGCTCCTTCGAGGAGTGGACCGGGTGGCTCGACGCGGCCGGGCTCCACTTCACCATGAACCATCCGCCGGCCCGCCGGCTGGAGCTGCGCTTCCTGCTCCCCGGCGCCGTGGTCGACGCCCGGGCCGGCGGGGAGGTGCTCCGGGTCGACCGGGTGGGCGAGAAGTTCGTGGCCCACGTGCGGCTCGACGGCATGGACGAGCCCACGCGAGGCGCGGTGGCCCGGTTCCTGGAGGGGAAGTGAGCTCGCCGGACCTGGTCCAGGCGGCCCGCGCCGCGAGGCGGCGCGCCCACGCCCCGTACTCCGGCTTCCGGGTCGGGGCGGCGGTCCGCGCCGGAGGGCGCGTGTTCGAGGGAGCCAACGTCGAGAACGCCAGCTATGGCCTCACCATCTGCGCCGAGCGGGCCGCGGTCGTCGCCGCGGTCCTGGACGGGCGGCGGACCCTCCAGGCGGTCGCGATCGCGAGCACCACCACGCCCCCCACGCCCCCCTGCGGCATGTGCCTGCAGACCCTGGCCGAGTTCGCCGGTCCGGGGCTCCCGGTGACGCTCGCCGGGGCGCGCGGGGCCCGCGTCGAGACCACGCTGGGCGAGCTCCTGCCGCGGGCCTTCGGCCCGGCCCGGCTGCCCCGGAGGCGGCGATGAGGATCCTCCGCGGCCTGGCCGAGGCGTCCGCCCTGCGGGGCTGCGCGGTCGCCGTCGGCAACTTCGACGGGGTCCACCTGGGGCACCGGCGCCTGCTGGAGACGGCCCGGGCCCGCGCCGCCACCCACCGGGCGCCGGCGGTCGCCCTCACCTTCGAGCCCCATCCGGCGCGCGTCCTGCGCCCCGCCATGGCGCCGCCCACCCTCACGCCGCTCCCCCGGAAGCTCGAGCTGCTCGAGGAGGCCGGGATGGACGCCGTCGTGGTCCTCCCCTTCGACCTGGCCTACGCGACCACCCCGGCCGCCGAGTTCGTCCGGCGCGACCTGTGCGGGCGGCTGGGCGCGTCCGACGTGGTGGTGGGATACGATTTCACCGCTGGTCACGAGCGGGCCCGGGTGGACGCGCTGGGCGCGATGCTGCTCGCCTGCGGCGTCGGGCTCTCCGTGATCCAGCCGGTCACCGCCGATGGGCTGACGGTCAGCTCCACCAAGGTCCGGGAGTTCCTGCTCGAGGGGAACGTCGAGGGGGCCTCGGTGCTGCTCGGCCGACCCCACGACGTCGAGGGGATGGTCGAGCGCGGCGCCGGGCGGGGCCGGGCCATCGGCTTCGCCACCGCCAACCTGAGGCCGGAGGGGCTCCTCCCGGCCCTGGGGGTCTACGCCGCGCGGGCCCTGCTCGGCGGGGTGCAGGTCTTCGACGCGGTCTGCAACGTGGGGGTGAAGCCGACGGTGGAGGAGTCCGGGCCGGTCGGCCTCGAGGCCCACCTGCTCGGCCACGACGGGAGCGATCTCTACGGGGAGCGCCTCCGGGTCGCGTTCGTGGGGCGCATCCGGCCCGAGCGCCGCTTCCCGTCCCTCGACGCGCTGCGAACCCAGATCGCGGCCGACGCCGGGGCGGCCCGGGATCTCCTCGTTCGGGCCCGGGATCGCTGATCGGACGACCCGAAAACCCCACCGGATTCCAGGGGGTTGCGTCCCGCGTTGCCTTGACCACCCCGGAAACGGGGTGCTACCGTCGAATTACTTCCAGCGCGGTCCATCCCGGGGGAGAGTGGCCTGATGTCCGGACGTCTCGGCGAACTGCTGGTGCGAGAGAACCTCGTCTCGCTCCAGCAGCTCCAGAAAGCCCAGGAGGAGCAGCGCCGCACCGGCGGACGCATCGGCTCCCTGCTCGTCAAGCAGGGGGCGATCGCCGAGAGCGACCTCACCAGCTTCCTCTCCAAGCAGTACGGCGTCCCGTCCATCTCGCTGAAGGACTTCGAGATCGGCGACGACGTCATCAAGCTCGTCCCCAAGCAGACGGCGGTGAAGCACGGCGTGGTCCCGGTGAACCGGGCCGGCTCGTCGCTCATCATCGCCATGAGCGACCCGTCGAACATCCTCGCGCTCGACGACATCAAGTTCTCCACCGGCTACAACGTCGAGGTCGTGGTCGCCTCCGAGCAGGCCATCCGCGAGGCCATCGAGCACTACTACGGCGAGAAGGGGCCCAGCTACGACGAGGTGATGCAGGGCTTCGAGGACGCCGACTTCTCGGTCATCGAGGAGGGGGACGGCGTCGACATCGGCGACCTCGAGAAGAGCGCCGCCGAGGCCCCGGTCGTCACGCTGGTGAACATGATCCTGCTCGACGCCATCAAGAAGGGGGCGTCGGACATCCACGTGGAGCCGTACGAGAAGGAGTTCCGCGTCCGCTTCCGCATCGACGGGGTGCTCTACGAGGTGATGAAGCCGCCCATGAAGCTCCGGGCCGCCATGATCAGCCGCCTCAAGATCATGAGCCACCTCGACATCTCGGAGCGCCGCCTGCCCCAGGACGGCCGCATCAAGCTGCGGCTCGGCAAGGGCAAGGAGATGGACTTCCGCGTCTCCGTCTGCCCCACGCTCTACGGCGAGAAGGTGGTGCTGCGGCTCCTCGACAAGTCGAACCTCCAGCTCGACATGACCAAGCTGGGCTTCGAGGAGCAGCAGCTGAAGGACTTCCTCGAGGCCATCGACCGCCCCTACGGCATGGTGCTCGTCACCGGCCCCACCGGCTCGGGCAAGACCACCACGCTCTACTCCGCCCTCTCCCGCCTGAACGAGGTGGCCTGGAACATCTGCACCGCCGAGGACCCCGTCGAGTTCAACTTCTTCGGGATCAACCAGGTGCAGATGCACGACGACATCGGCCTGAACTTCGCGGCCTCGCTCCGCAGCTTCCTGCGGCAGGACCCCGACATCATCATGGTCGGCGAGATCCGCGACTTCGAGACCGCCGAGATCGCGGTGAAGGCGGCCCTCACCGGCCACCTCGTGCTCTCCACGCTCCACACCAACGACGCCCCGGGGACCATCTCCCGCCTCCTCAACATGGGCATCGAGCCCTTCCTGGTCACCGCGTCCCTGAACGCGGTCATCGCCCAGCGCCTCTGCCGCCGCCTCTGCCCGGACTGCAAGGCGCCGGTCCCCGTCGACCAGCAGGCCCTGATCGATGCCGGCTTCCCGCCCGATCAGGTGGGATCCATCCAGGTCTTCGACAAGGTGGGCTGCAAGAACTGCAACGACCGCGGTTTCAAGGGGCGCGTGGCCGTCTACGAGGTCATGCCCATGTGGGACGGGCTCCGCGAGCTGGTCATCAACGGGGCGTCCACGGCGGAGCTGAAGCAGGAGGCCATCCGCCTGGGGTTCCAGACCCTCCGGATGTCCGCGCTCAACAAGGTCAAGGAAGGCACCACCACCCTGGCCGAGGCGGTCGGCAACACCGCTCCGGATCGCTTCTAGGAGGACGACGTGGCCAATCTCCACCAGCTGCTCAAGGCGATGGTCGAGAAGGGGGCGAGCGACCTCCACATCACCACGGGCTCGCCGCCCCAGCTCCGCATCGACGGCAAGCTCGTCCCGCTGAAGACCAATCCGCTCTCGCCCGTGGAGACCAAGCAGCTCTGCTACTCCATCCTCACCGATGCCCAGAAGCACCGGTTCGAGGAGGAGACCGAGCTCGACCTCTCCTTCGGGGTGAAGTCGCTCTCCCGCTTCCGGGCCAACGTCTTCATGCAGCGCGGGGCCGTGGCCGGCGCCTTCCGCACCATTCCCTTCAAGATCCTCTCCTTCCAGGAGCTGGGCCTGCCGCCCATCGTGACCGAGCTGGCCAAGAAGCCGCGCGGCCTGATCCTGGTCACCGGCCCCACCGGCTCGGGCAAGTCGACGACGCTGGCCTCCATCATCGACAAGGTGAACACCGACCGGCACGAGCACATCATCACCATCGAGGACCCGATCGAGTACCTGCACCCCCACAAGAACTGCCTGGTGAACCAGCGCGAGGTGGGGGCCGACACCCAGTCCTTCAAGAAGGCGCTCAAGTACATCCTGCGCCAGGACCCGGACGTCGTGCTCATCGGCGAGATGCGCGACCTCGAGACCATCGAGGCGGCGCTGGTGGTCTCCGAGACCGGCCACCTGGCCTTCGCGACGCTGCACACCAACAGCTGCGTGCAGACCATCAACCGCATCCTCGACGTCTTCCCGCCCTACCAGCAGCCCCAGGTCCGGGCCCAGCTCTCCTTCGTGCTCGAGGGGGTGCTCACCCAGAACCTCCTTCCCCGGGCGGGCGCACCGGGGCGGGTGCTGGCGCTCGAGGTCATGGTGCCGAACCCCGCCATCCGGAACCTCATCCGCGAGGACAAGGTCCACCAGGTCTACTCGCAGATGCAGATCGGCCAGACCAAGTTCGGGATGCAGACCTTCAACCAGAGCCTCGCCGGCCTGGTGCAGCGCCGCCTCATCACGGTGGACGAGGCGCTGGGGCGCTCCAGCGACCCCGACGAGCTCAAGAACATGCTGACCACCGGGACCGGCGCACGGGGCGGCACGGCGCCCCCCCAGCGGTAGGCGAAGGTAGGGGGATGTGGGGATCGACGCGGGCAGGCCCCTGTCCTAGACTCGTGGGACGGGAATCCGGAGCGAGGGGCGCATGGCACAGGCGGTAGCCACCAAGAACGCGACGAAGACAGCGCCGGCGGTGCGAAAGCTCCCGGTCTGGAAGTGGGAGGCCAAGACCCGCCAGGGCGAGGTCCGCGCCGGCGAGATGGAGGCGGCCGACGACGCGGCGGTGAAGGCGCGCCTCTCCCAGATGGGGCTCGACCCCACCAAGGTGAAGAGGAAACCCCGAGAGATTCACATCAAGATTCCCGGGTTCAGCGGGGTCACGACCAAGGACATCCTGGTCTTCACCCGCCAGTTCTCGGTGATGATCGACGCCGGCCTGCCGCTCGTGCAGGGGCTCGAGATCATCGCCACCCAGGCCGACAACCGGGAGTTCCGGCGCGTCCTCACCGACGTGAAGCTCCGGGTCGAGTCGGGCTCCACCTTCGCCGACGCGCTGGCGGTGCACCCCAAGGTCTTCGACGAGCTCTTCGTCCAGCTGGTCCGCGCCGGCGAGATCGGCGGCATGCTGGACACGATCCTCCAGCGGCTGGGCGCCTACATCGAGAAGAACGAGAAGCTGAAGCGGCGGGTGAAGGGGGCGATGGTCTACCCGTCCATCGTGCTCGTCGTGGCCGTCGGCGTCACCCTCGTGCTGCTCATGTTCGTCACGCCCACCTTCGAGAAGATGTTCAAGGACTTCGGCGGGGCCATGCCGGCGCCCACCCAGATCCTCATCGACCTGTCCCACGGCCTGACCCGGTACTGGTACCTGATCTTCGGGGTGCCGGTGGCCCTGGGGGTGGCCTGGAGGGCCTGGGTGAGCACGGCGAAGGGGCGCCAGCACTGGGACGCCTTCGTGCTCAAGGTCCCGGTCTTCGGCCCGCTCATCCGCAAGATCGCGGTGGCCCGCTTCACCCGGACGCTCGGCACCATGCTCTCCTCCGGCGTCCCCATCCTCGACGCGCTGGAGATCGTGGCCAAGTCGGCGGGAAACAAGGTGATCGAGCGCGGCATCATGACGGTGCGCGCGCGCATCGCCGAGGGAAAGAACATCGCCGGGCCGCTCGCCGACACCAAGGTCTTCCCGCCCATGGTCGTGCAGATGATCGGCGTCGGCGAGGCCACCGGCGCCATGGACCAGATGCTCGCCAAGATCGCCGACTTCTACGACGACGAGGTCGACGTGGCGGTGGGCGCGCTCACCAGCATGATCGAGCCGATCATGATGGTCTTCCTGGGCGGCGTGGTGGGCGGATTCCTGGTGGCGATGTACCTGCCCATCTTCAGCATCGCCGAGAACATCAAGTAGGCGCCATGGCCGCCTGGATGACCGATTCCGTGGGGCGGAAGCTCGCCTGGGTCATCCTCTTCCGGCTGGTGCTCGACACCGTCCTCCTCGGAGGAACCGCCTTCTGGCAGGTGGGCGTGGGCGGCGCCGCGCCGTCGATCGCCTCCGCCCTCTACGGCATCGTCCTCGCCACCTTCGCGGCCTCGCTGCTCTTCGTCATCTGGCTGTCGAGCGGGCGCTGGCGCGTCCAGCTCGCCTGGGCGCAGATCGTCCTCGACGTGGGCATCGCCAGCGCCGTGGTGGCCATCACCGGCTGGAGCGAGAGCGTCTTTGTCTTCATGTACTCGCTGGCCATCGTGGAGGGGGCCATCCTCCTCTTCCGGGTGGGGGCCGCCGGCGCCCTGGTGCTCTCGCTCGCCGCCTACGTCCCGCTCGTCCTGTTCCTGGCGCCGGGACGCCCGGTGGTCCTCTCCGTCTTCGCCCACGCAGGGGCCTTCGTCGCCTCCGGCGCGCTCGCCAACTACCTGGCCGAGCAGCTGCGGCGGACCGGGGAGCGGCTGGAGGCGAGCGAGTCCGACCTGGCGGCGGTCACGGCCCTCCAGGAGGCCATCGTCCAGTCGGTGGCGGCAGGGCTCGTCACCCTCGACGCCCAGGGGCGCATCACCTTCCTGAACCGCGCCGGGGAGCAGATCACCGGCCTCAAGGCCGAGGAGGTCCGGGGGTCGCCGGCCTCGCGCTGGTTCGCCGGGCTCCAGGAGCAGACCGGCCGCGACGAGACCGACTTCGAGAACGTGCGGGGGGAGCGGCTGCGGCTCGGCTACACCCATTTCGCCCTGCGCGGCCGCGACGGCGAACCCATCGGGCGCGCCGTGATCTTCCAGGACCTCTCGGGGCTGCGGGCCATGGAGGAGCGGGTGCAGCGGAGCGAGCGGCTCGCCGACATCGGGCGGGTGGCGGCCGGCCTGGCCCACGAGCTGCGCAACCCGGTGGCCGCGATGTCCGGGTCGATCGAGCTCCTCCGCGCCGGCCTGGCGCTCGGGCCCGACGAGGCGCGCCTCATGGACATCGTCACCCGGGAGGCGGGACGCCTGAACGACCTCGTCACCCGCTTCCTCGAGTACGCGCGCCCGTCCGTCCCGCGCCGCGTGCGGAGCGACCTCGGCCAGCTGGCCTCCGACACGCTGGAGGTCTTCGCCAACGACCCCTCGGCGTCGAGCATCCGGATCGAGCGGGCGCTCGCCCCCGCCGACTGCCGCTGCGACCCGGACCTCATGCGCCAGGTGCTCTGGAACCTCCTCGCCAACGCGGCCCACGCGGCCCGCTGGCAGCACGCCGCCTCCCGCGAGGGGGGCCGGGTGACCGTCCGGACCGCCATGGACCCGGACGGCTGGGCCCGGCTGGAGGTGGAGGACGACGGGGACGGGATCCTCCCCCAGGACCTGCCCCGCCTCTTCACCCCGTTCTTCACCACCAAGGAGCGCGGCAGCGGCCTGGGGCTGGCCACCGTCCAGCGCGTCGTCGACGCGCACCACGGCACCGTCTCGGTGGGGCCGGGCAGCCAGGGCGGCGCCTGCTTCGTGGTCCGGCTGCCGCCGGCGGGTTAGGAGAAGGCATGGCGCGCATCCTGGTCGTCGACGACGAGCTGTCCATGCGGGAATTCCTGCAGATCCTCCTCTCCAAGGAGGGTCATACGGTCCTCACCGCGGGAGACGTCTCGGGAGCCCTGGAGCGCTTCCGGGAGAGCGAGCCCGACCTCGTGGTGAGCGACCTTCGGCTGGGAAGGGAGTCGGGGCTCGACCTCCTGCGGACGGTGAAGGCGGAGTCCCCCCGCACCGAGGTGGTCATCATGACCGCCTTCGCCACCGCGGAGAACGCCGTCCAGGCCATGAAGCTCGGGGCCCACGACTACGTCCTGAAGCCGTTCAAGGTGGAGGAGCTCCGGCTCGTGCTCGACAAGGCGCTGGAGCACCGGGCGCTGCTCGCCGAGAACCGGCTCCTGCGCCACCAGGTGGGCGCCCGGCGGACCGGCCCGGACGAGATCCTGGGGACCTCGCCGCCCATCCAGGAGGTCCGGCAGCTCGTCGACAAGCTCGCGCCCACCAAGACCACGGTCCTCGTCACCGGCGAGAGCGGGACGGGCAAGGAGGTGGTGGCCCGCGCCATCCACATGCGCAGCGACCGGCGCGACCAGCCCTTCGTCGCCATCAACTGCGGCGCCATCCCGGAGGGGCTCATCGAGAGCGAGCTCTTCGGGCACGCCCGGGGCAGCTTCACCGGCGCGGTCGACGAGAAGCCCGGCCTCTTCGAGGTGGCCGGGACGGGGACGCTCTTCCTCGACGAGGTCGGCGACCTGCCCCTGCACGTGCAGGTGAAGCTCCTGCGCGCCCTTCAAGAAAGGCGCACCCGCCGGGTGGGGGGCAACGCCGACATCGCCTTCTCCGCCCGCGTCATCGCCGCCACCAACCGGGCCCTCGAGGCCGAGGTGAAGGCCGGCCGGTTCCGCGAGGACCTCTTCTACCGGCTGAACGTGATCCAGCTGCGCATGCCGCCACTGCGGGAGCGGCGCGGCGACATCCCGGCCTTCCTCGAGTTCTTCCTGGGGCGGTTCATCGCCGAGCTGGGGCGGAGCGACGCGGCCTTCTCGCCCGACGCCCTCGAGCTCCTCCTCGCCTGGCAGTGGCCGGGGAACGTCCGCGAGCTCGCCAACGTCGTGGAGCGCGCCGCGACCCTCTCCGACGGCAACATCATCGGCCCCGAGGCGCTTCCTCCCGCGCTCCGGGGGGCCGAGCTGCGCGGCGCCACGGCCGAGATCCCCACCGCCGGGATCGACCTCCAGGCCCACCTCGACGCCCTGGAGCGGCGCGCGCTCGAGCAGGCGCTCGAGCGCACGGGCGGCAACAAGACCGAGGCGGCCAGGTTGCTCGCCCTGAGCTTCCGGTCGCTCCGCTACCGGCTCGCCAAGTTCGGCATCGGCGAGGACTGATCCTCGCCGAGCCGATCAGTTGCAGGTCGACGCCGACAGCGCCGGATCGTGCCGGCAGTTGTGCAGGTCGCGGGGGACCTCGAGCCAGTAGACCGGCTCGACCACCTGGGCGCGCGTGGCGAGCGCCTTGTTGCTCGGTCCCGAGCCGGGGAGCAGCTGGAGGGCCGAGTACTCCACCTGCCCGGACGCGTTGATCACCACCCGCATGCTGGAGGTGTTGGGGGGAGCGGTCGTGGTCTGGGTGGTGAACCGGTTGTACCGGTTGGTCACGTTGTCCTGGTAGCCGCAGGAGGCGGTGGGTACGCCGGTGACGAAGTTCGACAGGTAGGACGTCGCGGTGACCGTTCCCCTGTCGCCGGAGCACATGTTGGTCCCGCCGCTCGCGCTGGTGGGGATGAAGCCGTTCCAGGCCGTACAACCGATGATCACCGTGGCGCCGGCGCCGGTCTTCTCGTTCGTGCCCGTGTAGTTGTAGAACCAGCCGGCGTCGTCGACGGTGGCCTGGTTCCCGGTGACCGTGTAGGACCCGGCCAGGCTGGGGTTGAAGCCGACCACCGAGGCGGTGGTGTCGACGAGGACGCAGGTCGAGCCCCTCGGCCCCGAGCAACTGGTGGTGAACGTGGAGGAGTCGGTGAAGCGGTTCGCGTCGAACAGCTTCGCGCCGGCCAGGTCGGAGAACATCTTCTTCGTGTCCTTGCCGTAGGACCAGACCCCGTAGAAGCGGGTCGGGGGCTGGGCGGGCGTGGACGACAGCGCGACGGTGCCGAAGCCGATGCTGGTCAGGGCCGGCGTGCTCTGGTCGCTCGAGCAGGTGCCCGACGAGTTGCAGGAGACGTTGCCGGTGGCGCTCCGGGTCGCCGCGCCGCCCGGGCAGGCCGACACGGAGACCGTGGCGGTGGCCGTGTAGGGGGTCGCGGCCGCGGCGCAGGTCGTCGTCCCGGTGCCGCAGGCCGCCGGCGTGTCGGTGACCGTGGCGTGGGACATGTTGCCCGAGGCGTCGCAGGCGAAGGTCGACGACCACCCGCAGGTGCCGCCGAAGTTCTCGGCGACTGCCGTTGATGGCGTCTTTCCCGTGACAACTCGCCCGAGGTCACCGATTCGCCGCGTTTCCCATTCACTCGCCATAACCCAGCCCCTTCAGATTGGCTTCAATCGCCATTTCCAGTTTGGCGGCTACCGGCTGTATGGTCATTTTTTCTTTCTCCGGTAATCGTTGGGGTCAATACAGGCGTCGTAGGTTGCGCGGTCTATTTTGATCCAGTCGGTTTTATTAATGCCCCGCGTA
>JBAXVO010000007.1:0-38404 GCA_037129355.1 Deltaproteobacteria bacterium
CTCCTGCTGCGAGGACAAGCGCCGCCGAGGAGGGGCGACCCGGCGCCGGCGGCAAGCGGCCCGCTGGAACGAAGGCGATCCGCGCGACGGCACGCTGGATCGAGGGAGATCCGCCGCCCTACTCGCGCCCCCACGCCGACACCCATGCGCCCGTCTCCTGCGCGTGCCGCACGAACGCCTCGTGGAACGGGTGGCGCGCCACGGTCGCCGAGTCGCCCACCACGACGAGCTTCTTCCTGGCCCGGGTGATGGCCACGTTCATGCGCCGCACGTCGGAGAGGAACCCCACCTCGCCCGTGTCGTTCGACCGGACGAGCGACACGACCACCGCCTCCTTCTCCCGCCCCTGGAACCCGTCGACCGTGTCGACCTCGAGCCCCTCGTCGACGCGCGCCGCCAGCAGCTGGCGGAGCCGTTGCACCTGGGCGTCGTAAGGAGAGATCACCGCGACGTCGCAGGGCGCGACGCCCAGGGCGAGGACCCGCTCCACCTCCCGGACGACCAGCGCCGCCTCCCCCTCGTTGTGCCGGGACTCGGAGCCCTCCGGCGTGCCCTCCTCGAATCCGGTGCCGGCGGTGTCGACGAAGAGCAGCGGCTCCTCGTCGAGCTTCCATCCGGCCACCGACGGATGGGCCCGCAGGCGTCCGCCGTACACGGCCCGGGAAGGGAAGGACATGATGGCCTCGTTCATCCGCCGCTGCTCGGCGAGGGTCACCATCACCGCCTCGCCGTGCGCGTCGGCCAGCCGCTCGAACAGGGAGACCCCGAGCCCCCCCTCGGCGGCCGCGGCGGAGATCACCGTGGGTGGAAGCTGGAGGTGGTCTCCGGCCAGCACCGCCCGGTCGACGCGGAGGAGCGCCAGGAGGACGGCGGGCTCCACCGCCTGGGTGGCCTCGTCGACGACCGCCAGCGCGAAGCGACGCCCCGCCAGCACCGGCGCGTCGATGCCGGTGAGGGTCGCCACCACGACCGGCGATCGGTCGAGCACGTCCCGCTCGGCCCGGTCCTCCAGGCGACGGGCCTCGGCGAGGAGCTCCCGGGCGCGCCGCTCGGCGTCGCGCGCCTCGCTGAAGCGCCCCGGTCCCCGCTTCTCCCGCCGCTTGCGCGCCTCGCGCCGCAGGGAGAGCGCCTCCTCCACGAGCCCCTCGGCGATGCGCGCCGACTCGTGCCCCTTCACCCGCGCCTCGAGCGTCCGGTCGAGCAGGGAGGGCACCACCCGCGCCGGGTGGCCGACGCGCACCCCGTCCACCCCGGCCGCGACCAGCCGCTCGAGCAGGTTGTCGGCGGCCAGGTTCGACGGCGCGGCGGCGAGCACCTTCTCCCCGCGCGCCACGGCGCGCCGGATCACCTCCACGAGCACGGTGGTCTTGCCGGTGCCCGGGGGGCCGTGGACGAGCGCCACGTCGAGCGCCCGATCGGCGAGCTCGAGCGCCGCCTCCTGCTCCGGGGCCAGGCTCCCCGGCAGCGCCGGCCCGCGCGGGCGAGGGAGGAACCGCGGCGCCTCCCCCGCCAGCAGCCCGTGCCAGCGTTTCCCGTCCGGCGACCCCACCCGGCGGAGACCGGCGGAGAGCCGCTCCCAGGTGACCGGCGACGGAACGAGCTCCAGCGAGACCCGTCCCGCCGTCGCCCAGTCCGGTGGCGGTTCGTCGAAGACCACCGCGACCCGGTCCCGGCTTCGCCGCGCCACCACGCCGGAAGGGGCGTCGTCCCTCTTCTCCCGCCGCAGTTCCACCCGGACGATGGCCCCGACCCCGATGCGCGAGGCGCCGAGCGGTCGTCCCGGACGCCCGTACGCGACGAGCGACCGTCCCGCCAGGGCGGACTCGTCGAGCGCCTCGACGTCGGCGAGCGCGAGCCCGCGCGCCTCCCGCTCGGAGAGGGAGAGGCGGGCCGCCGCGTCGGCGAGGCGCGCCTTCTCCTCGTCCCGCTCGGCGGCGAGGAGGGTGGCGAGGCGAGCGAGGTGCGGCTCGAGCGCTACCAGGCGATGGCCACGCCGCCGGGGGCCGGCATGATGTCGCCAGCCTGCGGCGGCCCCTTCTTGCCCGGTCGGTGGAAGAGGTACGGGACCGCCCACCCGATCAGGCTTCCGACCCCGGCGCCCACGAGCACGTCGGTGAGGTAATGCTTGTCGGCGGCGATCCGGAGGTACCCGGTGAGGGCCGCCGCGGCGAGGCCGAACCCGAGCACGTAGGGCGCTCCGGGCATGTCCTGCATGAAGAAGAGCGTGCTCCCCGAGACGACGACCGCGAACACGAAGGTCACGTGTCCGGAGAAGAACGAGACGTTCGCGTCGGAGGGGGACGGGTAGAGATCGGGCGTCCCCTGCCAGACGTAGGGTCGGGCCCGCCCGACGGAGTACTTCACGATGGTGCTGGCGAGCATGGCGAGGCTCGTGGCCTGGGTGATGAGGAGTACGCTCGACCACCCGGCGGCCGGGTCGTCGAACCGGTAGGCCTGGATGAGGCCGAATCCCATCACCCCGATCGGCACGGCGAACTGCAGGACGTCGGACCAGGTGTTGGCCGCATGGGGATTCGCCCACCGGGCCGACGTCGAGAGGTTCCCGTCGAGGGTTCCCGGGACGCACCACCGGCACTGGAGGGGCGCGAGCTGGTTGTCGAGGAGCATCAGCGCGATGGTGCTCGCCGCCAGCACGCCGGTGGTGATCCCGTCCACGGTCCAGTCGTAGGACAGCTTGGTGAGCCGCGGAGGATCCGCCGGGACGGAAGGGACGGCGGGGGGGGCGGACGGAGCGACGGGAGCCACGGTCTCGTCGCCGGCACGGACACCCTGGGCGACGAGGCACGCGATCAGGCCGGCGGCGATGGGTGCGAGACGCATCACCGGAACCTACCATCGACCGGTGCTAGAGTGCGCCAGTGGCCTCGACGCGCGCGATCGCACTGGCACTCCTCCTGGCCCTCTCCCCGTCGGCCCGGGCCTCGGATCCTCCGATCCCGCTGCAGTACAACCTCGCGGTCGACGCCTCGACCACCGCCGCGATGGGGCTCGCGGTGGTGCTCCTCGCCGTGTACCAGCCCGGCCTCCTGCCCGAGAGCTGCCGCTGGTGCACCCCGCCGGCGCTGGACGCGAGCGTCCGGAACGCCCTCGTCTGGAACGAGGGCGCCCGAACGGCCGACACCGTCTCCCACTGGCTCGACGCGTCCATCCCGGCCTCGGCCTTCACCTACCTGCTGCTCTCGGCCAACGGTGCCGGGGACGTGAACGCCGGGCTGGTGGACTCGCTCCTCGTGACCCAGGCCGCGGCGGCCGCCCTGCTCGTGAACCAGGTCGTGAAGCTCCTCGTCGGCCGGCAGCGCCCCTACGCCTACTTCGGAAACGACCTCGGATACTCGAAGAGCGAGGACAACCTCTCCTTCTACTCCGGTCACACGTCGCTCGCGTTCTCGGTGATCGCGGCAACGGTCACGCTGGCCTTCATGCGCGGGTACGCGGGCGCGGGGATCGTGGCGGGGGTGGGGGTCACCATGGGCCTGGGAATCGGCTACCTCCGGATCGCTGCCGACCAGCACTACCTGACGGACGTCCTCGTCGGAGCGGTCATCGGAGGCCTGATCGGGTGGGCGGTCCCGCGGATCTTCCACCCCCCGGAGCCGGCCTCACCGAACGCTCCGGCCGTGGCCGCGCTGCGCGCACCCGCCTTCTCGTTCCGCTTCGCGTTCTGAGCGCCGTGGAGCACCGTCTCCCCATCGACGGCACGCTCGATCTGCACACCTTTCGCCCGGCCGACGCGGCGGATCTGGTGGCCGACTGGCTCGACGCCTGCGCCGAGGCCGGCCTCCGCGACGTGCGGGTGGTCCACGGCAAGGGCACCGGGGCACTCCGGCGCACGGTCGAGGCGGCGCTGCGGCGCCACCCGCTCGTCCTCTCCTTCCGCACCGCCGGGGAGGACGCCGGCGGCTGGGGCGCCACCCTCGTCACGCTGCGTGAACGGCCCGGCCCCGCCTCCTAGGGCAGGACCCTGCGCAGGAAGGGGACGAGGAAGCCCATCGTGGCCCCGTAGAGCGCGTGGAGACCGAGGATGGCGAGCCCCCTGCCCCGGGCCGTCTCGTAGAGGAGCGGATCGAAGATGTGCACCACGACCAGCCAGGCGGGCACGTACAGGAGCGCCCCGTACACGGCCCCCACGAAGATGGACCGGCGGAGCGGCGCGGCCGGGCGGAGGATGGAGACGAAGACGAGCCCGTAGGCGATGGCCGCGAACAGGACGAGCAGCGCGCCCACGAAGGCGGGGATGCCCACGTTGCCGGGCGCGACGGCCGAGGTCCCGAAGAGGGTGGCGGCGACGAGCCGCAGCGGCAGGAGGCCGCCCGACCCCTCGGGGAGAAGCGCCATCGCCGTCCCCCAGGCGACCAGCCCTCCGATCGTGCCGGCCACCGCACCGGCGGCCACCTCGCTCGAGGCAGGTTGCCGGGCCGGCAGGGTCTCCCGCCACCGCAGCGGATCTCCGAGGTCGATGCTCATCCGTCCGCGCCTCCTCCGGCACGCGCCGCCGCGGCGGCCAGCGCCTCGTCCAGCCCGCCGAGGTCGGGCCCGCTGCCCTGGGCCAGGTCGGGGGCCCCGCCGCCCTTCCCGCCCAGCAGCGCCGCCGACTCCCGCAGGAGCTCTCCCAGGTGGGGGCCCGGTCCACGGGCGCGGGCGAAGCACAGGTGGGCCCGCCCACCCTCGAGGCCTCCGAGGAGCGCCGTCCGCCCCCGGGCGGCGAGCGCCTGGCCCACCGCCTTCAGGCCGGCCGGCGATCCCAGCGAACCGTCGAGCCGGGCCACGACCGGCTCCGGGGCCACCGCCGTTCCCTCCAGGCGCACCGCCTCGACGGCCGCCAGGGCCCCGAGCATCCGATCCAGCTCCTTGCGCCGCGCCGATCCCTCCTCGGCGAGCTTCTCGACCGCGCCGACGAGCTCCGCCGGCGCGCAGCGCAGCGACGCGCTGGCCCCGGCGAGCCGATCCTCGGCCTGGTGCAGGAGGCCGAGCACCCGGCCGCCGCAGGCGAACTCGACCCGCGTCCCGGGCCCCCACTTCTGCGCCCGGAGCACGGCCACGGCGCCCACCTCTCCCGTCCGACGCGGGTGGGTCCCGCCGCAGGGCGAGGCATCGACCACCGGCCCGGATTCCCCGCCTCCCACCACGACGATGCGAAGTCCCTTCACGGCATCCTTCCGGAGCGGCAGGGCGGCGGCCTCCTCCGGGCTCCGCTCCCGCGCGTCGACGGGGAGGTCGGCCCAGACGAGCCGGTTGGCCTCGGCCTCGGCGGCGGTGAGCGCCTCCGCGGTCATCCGCGCGGGCGGTGCGTCGAGGTCGATGGTGCAGGTCGCCGCGCCCAGGTGGAACGACAGCGTCGCGGCCCCGTGGATCCGATCGAAGGCGGCCGAGAGCAGGTGCTGGCCGTGGTGCTGCTGCAGGTGGTCGAGCCGGCGGGCCCAGTCCACGGCGCAGGCCACGCGCGCCCCGGGCGCCGGCACCGGGCCCGGACCCAGGAGGTGCAGGACCTCGCCGCCCACCTCGAGGACGTCCTCCACGGACGCCTCGCCCGCGGTCCCCCGATCGGCGGGCTGCCCGCCGCCCTCGGCGTGGAAGCCGGTCCGGTCGAGGACGATCCCGGGCCTCCCCTGGTGTTCGCGCACCGCGACCACCACGGCCTCGAATCGGGTCAGGTAGGTGTCGGAAAGGTGGAGTTTCTCGGTCACGGAACCCCCATTATCCAGAACCCCGCGTCATGTCTCGAGTTTTTAGCCTGACCCTCGCGACCGTTGGAAGACCGGCGCGTTCGAGGGTATTGTCCGCGCGCCTTCACCTCCCCGGGGAGACGCAAGTGTCGATTCTCACGAAGCTGATGCCGAAGACGGACGCCTTCTTCGACGCCTTCGAGAAGCAGGCGGCGCTCACGGTCGAGGGGGCCCGGCTCTTCAAGGAGATGTTCGAGGACTTCACCGACATCCCGCGCAAGGTGAAGGAGATCAAGGACGTCGAGCACAAGGCCGACGACGTGACCCACGCCGCCTTCGAGCTCCTCTACACCCAGTTCATCACCCCCTTCGACCGCGCGGTGATCCACCGGCTGCTCTCCGCCATCGACGACGTCCTCGACCTCACCGACGCCGCCACCGAGCGCATCGGCCTCTACGACGTCCAGACCCCCCTGCCCGTGGCGCGCGAGCTGGCGACCGTGCTGCTCGCCCAGACCCGCAAGATGCAGGAGGCCATCCACGGCCTGCGCAACATCAAGGAGTCGCGGAAGATCCTCGACGCCTGCATGGAGATCAACTCCCTCGAGAACCAGGCCGACTCGCTCCTGCGCCGCGCGCTGGCCGACCTCTTCCGCAGCGGGACCGACACCCTCACCATCATCAAGTGGAAGGAGATCCTCGATCTCATCGAGACCGCCACCGATCGAGCCGAGGACGTCGCCAACGTGATCGAGAACGTCGTCCTCGAGAACACCTAGCGCGGCCGTACCCGCCACCCCGCCATGCTCCTCGCCGTCGTCATCGGCCTCATCGTCGTCGCGCTGGCCTTCGACTTCATCAACGGTTTTCACGATGCGGCGAACTCGATCGCCACCATCGTGTCGACCCGGGTGCTGTCGCCCATCACCGCGGTGGCCTGGGCCGCCTTCTTCAACTTCGTGGCCGCCGCGCCGGTCTTCTTCGGCGGCGAGCTGCGCGTGGCCCAGACGGTCGGCAAGGGCATCGTCCAGTTCGACATGCTGAAGGCGCAGGGCGTGGAGATGGTCCTCTCGGTCATCTTCGCCGCCCTCATCGGCGCCATCGTCTGGAACCTCCTCACCTGGTGGTGGGGGCTCCCCTCCTCCTCCTCCCACGCGCTGGCCGGCGGGATGGTGGGCGCCACGCTCCCGGCGCTGGGGATGAAGGGGCTCGTCGTCTCGGGCATCCTCAAGATCGCCGCCTTCATCGTCCTCTCCCCGCTCATCGGCATGACGCTGGGCGCCGGTCTCATGATCATCACCGCCTGGATCGTGCGGCGCTACCGCCCCGGCCGCGTCGACACCTGGTTCCGCAAGCTGCAGCTCCTGTCGTCGGCCGTCTTCAGCTACAGCCACGGCTCGAACGACGCGCAGAAGGTCATGGGCATCATCGGCGTGGTCCTCTACGGCACCATCTGGACCGATCGGCCGTTCCACGTGACCTGGTGGATCGTGCTCCTCACCCACAGCGCCATCGCGCTCGGGACCTTCTTCGGCGGCTGGCGCATCGTCCGGACGATGGGCTACAGCCTGACCAAGCTCCAGCCCATCGGGGGCTTCGCCGCCGAGACCGGCGGCGGCGTCACCATCCTCTTCCTCTCCCACGCCGGGATCCCCGTCTCGACCACCCACACCATCACCGGCGCCATCGTCGGGGTGGGGGCCACCAAGGGCTTCCGGGCCGTGCGGTGGGGGCTGGCGGGACGCATCATCTGGGCGTGGATCTTCACGATTCCGGCCTCGGCGCTGGTCGCCTGCGCCATCTACCTGCTCGTCCGGGCAGTCCTCCACCTGGCCTCCTGAGCCCACCGCAACCGATCGCGGATTCCCGTGTTGGAGGGTAGGGATGGCTCCGGATCCCGACGCGGCACTGATGGTCGCGTTCCAGGGCGGTGACGAGGCGGCGTTCCGGTCCCTCTTCGAGAAGCACGGACGATCGACCATGACCTTCTGCCAGAGATTCGTGAAGGACGCCGCCCGGGCCGAGGAGCTCGCGCAGGACGTGTTCCTGAAGCTCCACGCCAGCGCAGACCGCTACCAGCCGAACGCCCGCTTCACGACCTTCCTCTACCGGATCGCCACCAACCACTGCCTGAACGAGGTCCGGCGCGGCGAGTACCAGGCCCGCCCGGCCATCGACCCGGACGGCCAGGACGGGGCGCCGCTCGACCCGGACCAGCTCGCCGGCGGCTCGGCCACGCCCGAGGAGGAGGCCCGCGGCAACGCCCTCTCCCGCGACGTCGAGGCCATGCTGGCGCGCCTCCCCGAGACCCAGCGGGCGGCCTTCGTCCTGGCCCGGTTCGAGGGGCTCTCCTACGAGGAGATCGCCCAGGTCCTCGGGACCACGGTACCCTCGGTGAAATCCCTGGTGCACCGGGCCACGGTGTCGGCGGCCCGCGCGCTCGCCCCCTGGTCCACCGAAGGAGCCGATGCGTGACGACCGGTGACCGCCACGTCGACGACGACCTGACCGCGCTCCTCGACGGCGCCCTGGACGAGCTTCGCCGCGCGGAGGTGGAGCGCCACCTGGCCGGTTGCACCGCCTGCAGCGGGGAGCTCGACCGGCTGGCCGGGGCGCTCTCGGCGCTCGCCGCCCTGCCGCCGCCTCCCCCTCCGGCGCCCGGCTTCGAGCAGCGGTTCTACGCCCGGCTGGCCCGCGAGGCCCCGCGGCGCCGGTCGCTCCTGGATCGCCTCTCGGCGCGGAGCCTCCGCTGGCTCGTCCCCGCCGCGGGGCTCGCCACCGTGCTCGCCGTGGGGATCTGGGTGCGCCGGGCCGGCGAGCGCGCCGAGCTGGAGATGGCGGGCAACCTCGACCTGCTCGAGAACTACGTGGAGGTGGCGAGCCTCGGCGTCGTGGAGACGCCCGAGGACCTGGAGGTGGTCGCCCACCTCGACGAGCTGCGGGAGGGACGTCCGTGATCGCCCGCGCGCTCCTCGCGGCGCTCCTCCTCGCGGCCGCCGGCGCCGCGCCGGCCCAGGAGACCCCTGCTCCCGCGGCGGGGGGCGGCGCCCCGGCCTCGGCCGCTGCCCGCGAGCGCTGGGAGAAGCTCTCCCCGGCCGAGAAGGACGCGCTGCGCAAGCGCTGGCAGTCGTTCCAGCAGATGTCGCCGGAGCGGCAAGCGGAGCTCCAGTCGCGGCTCGAGCGGTGGCGTTCGCTCCCGGCCGACCAGCGCGCCGACATCGCCCAGACCTGGAAGCGCTTCCGGCAGCTCGCGCCCGACGAGCGCCGGGAGATCCTCCAGACCCTCGGCCGCTACCGCGAGATGACCCCGGACCGGCAGGCCCAGGTCCGGCAGCTCTTCCGCAAGATGGTCGACGCGCCCCCGGAGGTCCGGCAGCGCTACCTCGACAACTTGAAGACCTGGCGCCAGATGACGCCGGCCCAGCGCGACCAGGCGCGGGACCTGTGGCGTCAGAAGGGGAAGAAGCCTTAGCATCCGCCGGTGACGCCCCTCGCCGCCATCCTGGCCGTCCTCCTCGCGTCGGCCGGCGATCTCCCGGCCGCGGCGGATGTCCTGTCGCTCGAGGTGGAGCAGGACGACGCGCCGCTCTGGGCGCGTGCCGGGCTCGCCGCCCGTTACACCGGCCAGGCCGCGATCCCCTCGACCCAGGTGCTCTTCGATCCGGCCGGGCAGGTCTTCGCCACGGGGCTCTACCTCACGCCCGGCGCCGCCCAGGGGTACGTCTCCGGGCTGGCCTTCGTCTCGGCCGGCTGGGAAGCGACCCCCTGGCTCGGCTTCCGGCTCGACGTGGACTCGGGGCTGGTGCGCTCGCAGTCCTTCCCCTCCACGGAGGCGGTCTGCCTGTCGGCGACTTCGCCGTCCGGCCTCGCGCCCGTCTCCTCCGGTGCATGCGGGGCGGGGCCCCGCTTCACCCTGGCGACGACGACGAACGGTCCGAGCGAGCTCACCTCCAACGGACTCACCTTCTCCCAGGAGGCGAGCCAGACCGCCTTCATCCGCCAGGTCTACGTGGAGGTCTCGGCCGGGCGCGCCGGCGCCTTCCACGCGAGGCTGGGCCGGCAGCGGCTGCGCATCGCCGACGGCTTCGTCTACGACGACTGGGGGCTCGGGCTCGACCTCGACCTCGACGTGGGGGCGTTCGGGCCCCCGCTGGCCTTCTCCGCCTCGGTCTTCTACCCGTCCCGGTCCTGGCCGTCGGGATCCGCGTGGAGCTACCCGGCGGTCTCGTTCACGGCGGACTGGACGCCTTCCATCGGCGAATGGGTCGGGCTCTGGGGCGCCTGGTCCAGCGACGCGACCGGGGACGCCGCCTCCATCCTCCGGCAGGGCGTGGTGGAGGGGCAGGTGGTCGAGCTCCAGTCGACGACCCCCGGGTCGGTCGCCTACCGGGCGACCTCCCGCCGCCTGGCGGCGCTCCTGAACACGGCGCCGGGCGGCACCACCAGCCAGGGCTGGGTCGGGGTCTCCGGACGGCTGGAGCTTTCCGCCGCCACCGAGCTCCGATTCACCGGGGGTGTCGGCTTCGGGACCGTGGGAACGGTCGCCGTGAGCGGGGGAACGACCGTGCCGGTGGAGGTTCCCACCCTGGGCTGGCTCGTCTCGGCGCGCCTCACCGTGCAGCCGGGGTCCGGGTTCACGCTCTCCCCGTTCTTCATCTGGCTCACCGGCGACTCGCCCCCGTCCAGCCAGCAGATCCTCTCCGGGTCGGGCAGCTGGGGCGGGTTCCTCGCCATCTCCCCCTACATCACCGCGACGAACCTCTTCTTCCAGGGCGGCATCGCCGAGTCCTACGCCGACCGGCGCGCCAGCGGCTCGGGCGTGAACGCCCGCGGGGTGGTGGCGCCCGGGGTGCAGGTGGGCTGGACCCCGGGCCACGGGTTCGACGCCACGCTCAAGGCTGCCTGGCTCTGGGCCGACCAGCCGAGCGGGTTCGGCGGCTCCTCCTACGGCCCCGAGGTGGACCTGAACGTCTCCTGGTCCCCCTGGCGCTGGCTCTCGGTCCTCGCCGAGGCCGACCTGCTCGCCATGGGCGACTTCTTCCCCGGTCAGGGGCTGTCCCGGAAGTTCATCGTCGGCCTCAACGTCTCGACGCCGTGAGCCTCCTCGCCGCCATCGCAGCCGCGGCCGTCCTGGTCGCCGCCCCCACGCCGCCGGCCCCGAAGGACCCGGACGCGGAGTTGATCGAGCACCTCGAGCTGCTCGAGCGGATGGAGCTCCTGCAGAACCTCGACGTGCTTTCCCCATCGGCGCCTCCAGCAGCGGCGCCTGACCAGGCGCCGCAGGAACCACCAACGGAACCGCCTCCCGAACCGCCGCCTCCTGCGCCCAAGAAGGGCCCTCCCCCGAAGACGCCCTGACCTCGCCTACCTGGCCGTCGACGCCAGCATCCCGCAGGCGGCGTTGCGATCCTGGCCGCCGGAGTAGCGGCGCACGATGGGCTGCCCGGGGAGGTGGCGCGCCAGCGCGTCGCGGAAGACGTTCCACTCGGCCTCGGTGGGAGGCCGGTAGCGCCCCGTGTCGTCGTTCACGGCGATGGGGTTGAGCCGGACGGGGATGCCGGCGAGGAGCCGCCCCAGCGCCTCGGCATCCTCCTCCCCCACGTTCACCCCCGCCATCATCACGTACTCGAGGGTCACCCGGCCGCGCGCCGCGGCGTGCTCCCGCACGGCGTCGACGAGCTCGTCGAGGGGGTGGCCGCGCTCCACCGGCATGAGCGCCGCCCGCTTCTCGGGGATGGCGGCGTTGAGCGACACGCAGAGGCGGAACTTGTGCCCCTCGGCGGTGTAGCGCCGGATCATGGGCACCACGCCGGCGGTGGAGATGGAGATGCGCTGGCCGTCGACGCGACCGCCGGCCGGGTCGCACAGCACGTAGGCGGCGCGGATCACCGCCTCGTAGTTGTGGAAGGGCTCCCCCTGCCCCATGAAGACCGCGCCGGTGATGGGGAGCTGGCTGTCCCGGCGGACCTCCATCCACTGCCCCACCATCTCCCAGGGCTCGAGGTTGCGGGTGAGGCCGAGCCGCCCGGTGGCGCAGAAGGAGCACCCCAGCGCGCAGCCCACCTGCGACGACAGGCAGAGGGTGTGGTGGGTGTCGAAGAGGGGGATGCGCACCGACTCGATGCGCGCGCCGTCGGGAAGCTCGAAGAGGTAGCGGCGGAAGCCGTCCGCCGCGTCCTCCCGGTGGACGATCGGGAGGCGCGCCTCGGAGAGCAGGGCCGTGGCGCGGTCGAGGATCTCCCGCCGCACGTTTCGCGCGTCGCGCAGCGTCTTGCCCCGCGCCACCGCCGCGCCGAGCAGGCGTCGGGCGTCGGCGAGGTCGACGCCGAGCAGCCGGGCGAGGCCGCGCGCGTCCTGGTTGGCGACGTGCTCCACGCCCCCTTCCTATGCGGAGTGGGGCGCCGCCGCCTTCTCCCGTCGCGCCGAGCGGCGCCGGGCCAACCGGGCCTGGACCTCGTCGAGGAGCGAGTAGACCACCGGCACGATGCCGAGGGTCAGGATCGTGGAGGTGAGCAGGCCGCCGATGATGGCGACCCCCATGGGCACGCGGGTCTCGGCGCCGTCTCCGCGCGCCAGCGCCACCGGGATCATGCCGGCGATCATCGCCACCGTGGTCATGAGGATGGGGCGGAGCCGGATGGGACCGGCCTCCAGCAGCGCCTCCTGCGTCGACTTGCCGGCGGCGCGAAGCTGGTTGGTGAACTCGACGAGGAGGATGCCGTTCTTGGTCACGAGCCCCATCAGCATGATGAAGCCGATCATGGCCATCATCGACATGTACTGGCCGGTGACGAGCAGGCCGGCGATGCCGCCGATGACCGCGAAGGGGAGCGACATCATGATGGTGAAGGGGTGGACGAGGCTCTCGAACTGCGCGGCCAGGATGATGTAGACGAGCACCACGCCGAGGAGCAGGGCGAGCAGGAAGGCCCGGGCCGCGGTGGCGAGCTCGCGCCCCTGCCCCTCGAAGTCGGAGGTGACCGAGGGAGGCAGCTCCTTCTTCGCGAAGTCGCCGAGGTAGGTCATGGCCTCGCCCAGCGAGTAGTTGTTCAGGTCGGCGAGCAGGGTCACCTGGCGCATCTGCGACTGGTGCTCGATCTGGGACGGGCCGAGCGTCTCCTTCACGTTGGCGATGGTGCGCAGCTCGACGAGCTGCCCGCTGGGGGCGCGCACGGGGATCGCACCGAGCGCCGCCGGGTCGGAGAGCACCTCGGGAGGGAGCCGGAGCTTGATGTCCCAGGTGTCGAGCCCCTCGTGGAAGTTGGCGATCTTGTCGCCCGCCATCAGGGCGCGGACGTTCTGCCCGATCACCGCCGCCGGGATGCCGAAGGCGGCCGCCCGTTCCCGGTCGACCTCGACGTCGAGCTGGGGCTTTCCGCTCCGCCAGGTGGTATCGACGTCCACCAGCCCCGGGTTCTTCGTCATGGCCTCCCGGGTCTTCTCCACCGCGGCGAGCAGCGCCACCGGGTCGGTGCTCCGCAGGTTGAACTGGACCAGCTGGGGCCGGTTGCCGCCGCCGGCCACGGCCTGGAAGTCCTGCACGGCGAGCTGGGCCGACGGGCTCACCCGCAGGGCCTTGCGGAGGTGCTCCTTCAGCTCGGTCTGTCCGTAGCGCCGCTCGGAGATGGGCACGAAGTTGACGATGATCTCCCCCTTGTTGACCTCCTCCCGCGCGCCGCCGCCGGCGATGGAGAAGGTGTCGGTCACCCCCGACACGCCGCGCAGCTGGACCGAGAGCGCGTCGAGCTGGCGCTGGGTCTCGGCCAGGGTGGTCCCGGCCGGCATCTCCAGCGTCACCTTCACCATGCTCATGTCCTGCTGGGGCAGGAAGGTGAACTTGAGCTTGGTGGCGAGGAACCCGGTGAAGAGGAGCACCAGCACGGCCACGCCCACGGTGATCCCGCGGTGGCCGAGCAGCCAGCCGAGGGCGCGCCGGTAGAAGGCCTCGATGGAGCGGAGCACCCGCTCGATGGCCTGGGACACCTTCCCCTGTCCGACGTGCTCGTTCAGGAGACGTGCCGAGAGCATGGGCGTGAGCGTCATCGACACGAAGTAGGAGATGAGCACCGCCACCGCGACGGTGACGCCGAACTGATAGAAGAACCGCCCCATCAGCCCTTCCATGAAGGCCACGGGCACGAAGACCGCGACGACCGCCAGGGTCACCGCGAGCACCGCCAGCGCGATCTCCGCGGTGCCCTTCTCGGCCGCCACCTCGGGGCTCTCGCCGTGCTCCAGGTGGCGCACGATGTTCTCGATGACCACGATGGCGTCGTCGATGAGCAGGCCGATGGAGAGGGTGAGCGCCAGCATGGTGACGATGTTGAAGGTGAAGCCGAGCGCCTTCATCACCGCGAACGTCCCGATGATGGCGGTGGGGAGCGCCACCGCCGACACCAGCGTGGAGCGCAGGTTGCGCAGGAAGATGAGGACCACCACCACGGCCAGGATGCCGCCCAGGATCATGTCCTCCTGGACGGAGGCGATGGAGGAGCGGATGAACTTCGCACCGTCCACCACCATGACCACGCGGCTCCCCTTGGGGAGCTGCCCCTCGATCCCGACCAGGGCCGCCTTGACCCGTTCGGCCACCTGGACGGTGTTGGCGCCGGACTGCTTGCGGACCACGAGGCCGATGGCGCTGCGGTCGCCGAGGGCCGCCGAGCTGCGGGGCTCGGCCGGGCCGTCCTCCACCCGGGCCACGTCGCCGAGGCGTACCGGGGTTCCCATGGGGCTCGCCACGATGAGGGCGCGCAGCGCCTCCACCGTGCGGGCCTCCGCCGCCACCTTCACGGACCGTTCCACGCCGGTCTCGAGGGTTCGGCCGCCCGGGACGTCGATGCTCTGGGCGCGCAGCGCCTGGACCACGTCGGACGGGGTGAGGCCGTAGCCCTTCAGCGCCTTCGGCTCCACCACCACCGTGATCTCCCGCTTGCGTCCGCCGTTCAGCTCGACGGCGCCCACGCCGGGGATCTGCTGGAGGGCCGGCTTGACCACGTCCTCGGCCACCTGGGTGAGCCGCTCGATGGGGAGCGGCGCCGAGAAGGCGAGCGTGGCCACGGGCGCCGCGCCGATGTCGAACTTCTCCACGATGGGGGTCTCGATCTCGCGGGGCAGCTTGGAGAGCGTGGCCTGGACCCGGTCGCGGACGTCCTGGGCGGCCACGTCCACCTTGCGATCCAGGTCGAAGCGGATGACCACCTGCGAGACGTTCTCGACGTTGACCGAGCGCAGCGTGTCCAGCCCGGGGAGCGTGTTGAGCGCCTCCTCCAGGGGCTTGGTGACGTTGGTCTCGATGGTCTCCGGGTCGGCGCCGGGGAGGATGGTGGTGACCGTGACGATGGGGAACTCGACCTCGGGGAACTGGTCCACGCCGATGCGCGGGTAGGCCACCATCCCGAAGACGATGAGCACCAGGGTGAGCATCCCGGTGAAGACCGGGCGCTGGATGAAGGTGCGGATGGGGTTCACTTGGTCGCCTCGTCGATGACCGGCACCACCGCGTCGCCGGGGCGCAGCGCGCCGGGGTCGAGGATCACGAGCGCGTCCGGGGCGAGGCCGCCCTTCACGAGCACCGTCCCGGGGTTCAGGGCGGAGACCTGCACGTCCCGCTCCACGGCCTTGCCGTCGACGGCCACGAGCACGTGCGTGCCGCGGGCGTCGGTGCGGATCGCGCCGGCGGGGAGGTAGAGGCCGTCCTTCTCCCCGAAGCCGCCGAAGTCCACGTTGGCGAGGCTGCCGGGGCGGATGGCGGCCCCGGGCCCCTTCAGCACGTCGGCCAGGACCTCGACGGTGCGCGACTGCGGGTCGACGACCGATCCCTTCATCCGGACCTTGGCCTGGAAGCGCTGGCCGGAGGGGGTGAGCACCCCCTCGATCACCTGCCCGGGACGGACGAAGCTCTCGATCGACTCCGGGGCGGCGAGCCGGAGCTCCAGGTGGTCCACGTCGGTGACGGTGACGATGGGCGTGACCGGCATGAGGGTCACGGTGTCGCCGGCGTTGTGGAACTTGGCGGTCACCACCCCGGCGAAGGGGGCGACGATGACCGTGTCGGCGACCATCTGCTTCGCCCCGGCGAGCGCGGCGCGGGCCTGGTCGAGCTGGGCGGCGGCCACCTCGCGCCCGGTCTTCACCCGATCGTACCCGGCCTCGGGCAGGCTCTGGGCCTCGAAGAGCATCTTCGAGCGGGCCACCTCGCGGTCGGCGACGCCCAGGTTGGCCACGGCGAGCCGCTCGGCGGCCTGCGCGTTGTCGAGGTTGATGCGGGCGTTCACGGCGTCCATCTCCACGAGGGCGGCCCCGGCCCGGACCCGGTCGCCGACCGAGACCAGCACCTTGTGGATCTGACCGCTCGCCTTGGCGGAGAGCACCGCCTCCTCCTTGGCGCGGACCGTGCCGGTCGCCCGGGCGAGGCCGGTCTCCATGCGCGTGGCCGGCCTGGCCACCCGCACGGCGCGCCCGCCGGGGCCGGCCTCGGGGAGCTTCGCCTTCTCTCCGTGGTTTCCGCATCCGGACAGGAGGAGGGCGGCGAGGGCGACGGCGATCATCGGGGGGGTGCGGTTCATGCGGAGACTCCGTGGAGGATGAGGTCTGCGGCGAGACGGGCGGTCTCGGGGGTGGGGCTCGCGATGTGGCCCGCCCGGGGGCCGTGCCGCAGCGAGAGGAGGATGCCGGTGGCGGCGCGGGCGGCCACGGCCGGAGGGACCCGGAGCTCGCCGGGGGCGGCGTTGCGGCTCAGCCAGGCCTCGAGGTGGGCCTCGTAGCGCCGGAGGTGCTCCCCGGCGTCCTGGTGCGCGATGAGCAGGTCGAAGATCTCGCGCCGACCCTCGGTCTGGCGCTGCTGGGCCACGAAGAGCCCCTGCAGGCGGTCGGCGAGCGGAAGGCTCCGGTCGACCGGCTCCTCGAAGGTGCGCCGGAACTCGTCGGAGACCATCGTGAGGAGGCTCGCGAAGATCTCCTCCTTGCTCTCGAAGTACCTGTAGAGGGAGGGCGCGGCATACCCCGCGGCCCGGGCCAGCTCGGCCAGCGTGGCGGCGGCGTACCCGCGGCGGGCGAAGACCTGGGCGGACGACTCCAGGATGTCCCGTCGGGCATGGGCGCGGGTGCGCTCCCGACGAGCCGTCGAAGTGCGAATGGTCATTCGCGCGATGTAATGTCCCGTTCGCGACGCGCGCGCAAGTGGATTTTTCTTCCCGACGTCCACGCGCTTTCCGCGAGGAGGAAGCGCCAGGGCCGGAGCGCCCAGGTGCCGGCGAAGTCGACCCCGATCCGGGGCGTGCGCACGACCCGGCCGACCGGCCCCTCCCCATCCTCGATCCAGATCGGGCCGCCCCGGAGGTCGAGCCCGGTGTGGCGCCCGGCGTCGATGCGGAGGGCCCGGCAGAGGTTTCCCGGGCCGCGGGTGGAGTGGAGGCAGCCCTCCAGGGGCTCGGCGGCACGGACGAGCACGGCGGCGGGGAAGCCCTCCGGGCCGGTGACCACGTTCATGCAGTGGTGCAGCCCGTAGACCCGGTAGACGTAGGCGTGGCCGGGGGGGCCGAACATGACGGCGGCCCGGGGCGTGGGGCCGGACCGGGCGTGGGAGGCCCGGTCCGAGGGGCCGTGGTAGGCCTCGGTCTCGACGATCCGGACGGCCCGTCGGGTGCGCCCGTCCTGGTGGACGAGCACCTTCCCGAGGAGGTCGCGGGCGACCACCCGGGTGTCCCGGTCGAAGAAGGCGCGCGGCAGCCGGGCTCCCATGGGGGTCCGGGAAGGTATCGAAGAGGCGCCGCGGCGACAATCGCGCTAGATCTCGGTCACCGTGCGCCGCGCCAAGATCGTCTGCACGCTGGGCCCCGCCAGCGAGTCCCCCGAGACCGTCCTGAAGCTCCTCGAGCTGGGCATGGACGTCGCCCGCCTCAACTTCTCCCACGGCACCCACGACGACCACGCCGGCGCCATCGCGCGCATCCGCGCCGCGTCGCGGCAGCTCGTCCGCCCGGTCGCCATCCTCCAGGACCTGCAGGGGCCCAAGATCCGCACCGGCCCGCTCCAGGCCGGCCGGGCCGGCGTGCCGCTCTCGGCCGGCGACCGGATCGTCATCACCACCGAGCGGGAGGTGGTCGGCGACGAGAAGCTCATCTCCACGACCTACGCCTTCCTGGCCCAGGACGTCCGCAAGGGCGACCGGTTGCTCGTCGACGACGGCCTCCTCGAGTTCAAGGTGATCGACACCGACGGGGTCCGGGTCACCGCCGAGGTGGTCGAGGGCGGCCGCCTCAAGGAGCACAAGGGGATCAACCTGCCCGGCGTGGCCCTGCGCGTCTCCGCCCTCTCCGAGAAGGACCGGGCCGACCTGGCCTTCGGGGCCAGGCACGGCGTCGACTTCGTGGCCCTCTCCTTCGTGCGCACCGCCGGGGACGTCGAGGAGGCCCGCGCCGAGCTTCGCGCGCTGGGGCGCGAGGTCCCGCTCATCGCCAAGATCGAGAAGCCGGAGGCGCTCGAGAACATCGACGAGATCGCGGTGGCGGCCGACGGGCTCATGGTGGCGCGCGGCGACCTGGGGGTCGAGGTGCCGGCCGAGCGGGTGCCCATCCTCCAGAAGTCGATCGTCGACCGGGGCAACCAGCTGGGGAAGCCCGTCATCATCGCCACCCAGATGCTCGACTCGATGATGCAGCACCCCCGCCCCACCCGCGCCGAGGCCAGCGACGTCGCCAACGCGATCTGGGACGGCGCCGACGCGGTCATGCTCTCCGGCGAGAGCGCCAGCGGCCGCTTCCCGCTGCTCGCCGTCCAGACCATGGACCGCATCGTGCGGGAGGCCGAGCGCAACGTCTCGCTGGCCCGCACCCGCCCGGTCGAGCCGCCCCCGCCCCCGGTGCCCTTCAACGACGTGGTGGCCTCGGCGGCGGTGCGCGCCGCCCTCGACGCCGGCGCCCGCTGCATCGCCTGCTTCACGGTGGGTGGAACGACGGCCCGGCTCCTCAGCCGCTACCGTCCCCACGTCCCCATCGTGGCCTTCTCGCCCGAGCAGCCCATCCGGCGGCGCATGGCCCTCTACTGGGGCGTCTCGCCCCGCATCATGGAGCCGGTTCGCGACCCGGACTCGATGGCGCGGCTGGTCTCCGACCGGCTGGTCGCCGACGGCCAGGCCGGACCGGGCGACCGGGTCATCATCGTGTACGGGTCGCCGCTCGGCGAGCCCGGCGCGACCAACTCCATCCGGCTCCACCAGATCCCGCTCGAGCCGTCCCCGGGCAAGCGCTACCGCGTTCCCATCTAGCGCCACCGGACGAGAGGTCGACCCATGGACATCCCGGCCCTGCAGCACGCCATCGCCGCCCGGAAGCTCGACGGCTGGCTCCTCTACGACTTCCACGGCCAGAACCCCACCGCGCTCGGCGCGCTGGGTCTCGGCGGCCACATGCTCACCCGACGCTGGGCCTACCTGGTCCCGGCCCGCGGGGAGCCGCGCCTGCTCGTCCACGCCATCGAGGCCGGCTCCTTCCCGGCCCACGTGCCCGGGCGTCGGGAGCAGTACGCCTCCTGGCAGTCCTTCCGGGCCGGCCTGGAGGCGATGCTCGCCCCCCTCCCCGGCCGGCGGCTCGCCATGGAGTACTTCCCCATGGCCGGGATCCCGTACCTGTCGCGGGTGGACGCGGGGACGCTCGAGCTGGTGCGCTCGCTGGGAGTCGAGGTGGTCTCGTCGGCCGAGCTCGTGCAGCAGTTCCTCTGCCGCTTCGACGACCGGCAGATCGAGAGCCACGCCCGGGCCTGCCGCGCCATCGACGAGGCCAAGGACGAGGCCTTCGCCCGGGTCGGCGAGGAGCACCGCAAGGGGCGCGAGCCGGCCGAGCACGAGATCCAGGACCTCCTCATGGCCCGCTTCGCCGAGCGCGGCCTGATCACCGACCACCCGCCCATCGTGGCGGTGAACGGCCACGCCGGCGATCCCCACTACGTTCCCTCGAAGGATCGCCCCACGCCCATCCGGCGGGGCGACCTCCTCCTCATCGACCTGTGGGCCAAGGAGCCCCGGGCCGACGATCCCTACGCCGACATCACCTGGATGGCCTTCTGCGGCGACCGCCCCCCGCCCAAGGTGCAGGAGATCTTCCGGGTCACCGCCGAGGGGCGCGACGCCGGCTTCGGCCTGGTGGAGCGGGCCTTCCGGGACGGGCAGCGCCTCGAGGGCTGGCAGGTGGACCGGGTGGTCCGCGACCACATCGCCTCGAAGGGCTACGGCGATCGCTTCGTGCACCGCACCGGCCACTCCATCGGCTTCGCCTCGCCCCACGGCGACGGGGCCAACATGGACGACCTCGAGACCCACGACACCCGCGAGCTCCTCGAGCGCACCGCCTTCTCCATCGAGCCGGGCATCTATCTCCCCGACGAGGGCATGGGGGTGCGGCTCGAGAT
This sequence comes from Deltaproteobacteria bacterium, assembly GCA_037129355.1. Taxonomy (GTDB): domain Bacteria; phylum Myxococcota; class Myxococcia; order Myxococcales; family Anaeromyxobacteraceae; genus CAIOAK01. Next base: position 20,091 of record JBAXVO010000007.1, read on the forward strand.
CGACGTCGTCCTCACCCCGGGTGGACCGCGCATCTTCTCGAAGCTCCAGCAGGAGCTGGTCCGCATCGCGTGAGCGAGGCCCTCCCCGGCATGCCGGCCCCCCCGCCGCCGGCCCGGGCGCGTCCGGCCGCCGCGGTCATCCTCTGGCGCGAGGGGGCGGAGGGGCGCGAGGTCTTCTGGGTCCGGCGGGGCGACGGGCTGCGCTTCGCCGGGGGCTTCCACGCCTTTCCGGGCGGCCGGGTCGACGACGAGGACGCGCGGGTTCCGGTGGCCGGCCTGGCCGGGGAGGAGGCGGCCCACGTGGCCGCGGCCTGCCGTGAGCTCTTCGAGGAGGCCGGCGTGCTCCTGGCCCGGGGCGCGGAGCGGCTCCCTCCCGCCGTGCGGGACGAGGCCCGGCGCGCGCTGCTCGACGAGCGGGTCTCCTTCGCCGACCTGCTCTTCCGGGAGGCGCTCGCCCTCGACCCCACCCTGCTCACGCCGGCCGGGCGCTGGGTCACGCCGGAGGCCTTCCCGGTGCGCTTCGACGCCCGGTTCTACGTGGCGCACCTTCCCCACGGGCAGGAGGCCTCGGTCTGGCCCGGCGAGCTCTCCGGCGGCGAGTTCGTCACCACCGCGCAGGCGCTCGCCTCCTGGGCGCGCGGCGACGCGCTGCTCCACCCGCCCAACTGGTGGGGCATCACCGCCATCGACCGCGCCGCGCCGCCCGAGGCGGTGGCGCTGCTCCGTGCCCCGCCCGACGACCTCCTCATCGAGTTCCAGGGCGGGGTGGTTCTCTGCGCCCTGCGCACGCCCACGCTGCTCCCGGCCACCCACACCAACTGCTGGATGGTCGACCTCGACGGCGGAGGGGTGGCGATCGTCGATCCCGGATCGCCCGAGCCGGGCGAGCAGGCGCGCCTCGACCGCGTGCTCGCGATCCTCGCGGCCGCGGGGCGCCCGCCCCGCGAGGTGTGGCTCACCCACCACCACGTCGACCACGTGGGCGGCCTCTCCGCGCTGGCCGCGCGGGGGCTCCCGCTGCGGGTCCACCCGGAGACGGCGCGCCGGATCCCGGGCAACCCGCCCTTCCTGCCGGTCGAGGACGGCGAGCTCCTCCACGGGCGCTGGCGTGCGCTGTTCACTCCAGGTCACGCTCCCGGTCACCTCTGCTTCCTCGACGTCCGCACCGGGGCGCTCCTGGCCGGCGACATGGTGAGCACCGTCTCGACGGTGGTCATCGACCCGCCGGAGGGGGACATGGGGCTCTACCTGTCGTCCCTCGAGCGGCTCCGGGGCCTGCCGGCCCGGACCCTCTACCCGGCCCACGGATCGCCGGCGCCGTCGGCGGCCGCCAAGATCGACGAGTACCTGACCCACCGCCGGATGCGCACCGCCAAGGTCGAGGCGGCGCTGTCGCCCGGGGGGAGCCTCGCCGAGGTCACCCGGACGGCCTACGACGACACCCCCCCGGTGCTCCTGCCGGTGGCGGAGCGCAGCTGCCTCGCCACCCTGCTCTGGCTCGCACGTACCGGCCGGGCTGGCCGTTCAGGGGATGCCTGGCGCCTTCCTTGAACCCAAATGGGTCGTTTCTGGGGAACAATCGTCCCGTCCGGGCTGTTTTTCGGGTGTCGAGCTGGGATCTCCCCCCCTGGCCGGGTTATCAAAACGGTCCGGGAAAGCTCATGAGAATCCTTCGCGCCATCGCCGTCCTCGCCGTCGCCTTCCTCGTCGGAGCCGCCTCCGCCGAGGGAATCGTCCGCGCCCGGACCGCACGGGCCGGCGATACCGCCACCCGGGACGGCGCGATCGGCGAGCTGGTCTCCTTCGAGGTCCGCTCCGAGGACGGGGCCACCGTCGCCAAGAGCCGGCTCGTCAGCCCCGACGGCAAGTTCGCCTCGGTCACGGTCCGCGACCCCGCCGACCCGTCGTCGGTCCGCATGGTGCTCCGCGTCACCACCTCGCGAGAGGCCTCGGGCAGCGTCTGCGTGAACTACGCGGTCCAGATCCCGGAGCTGTCGCTCTCGCAGTCGGGACGGGTCTGGGTGAAGCCGGGCGTCGAGTCGACCCTGCCCATCGGCCACGATCTCGTGGCCGTCTTCACCGCCGTGCCGGTGCCGTCGAAGGCCTTCGACCAGCTCATCGAGTCGGAGCGCGCGCGCAAGGCGCCGCGGGCCAGCTAGGACCGGTCGCGCTCCGCCGGGGAGCGGCTACGGCTTCCCGCGGATCTCCTCGTACTGGATCGTTCCCAGCTCGTCCCCCTGCTCGTTCCAGGTGACCCAGCGGCCGCACTGCAGGCCGTGGCAGAACGTCCCCTCGGTGCGCTTCTTCCCGTTGCGCCACCACTGGACGAAGCGGCCGTGGCGGCGACCCATGTCGAAGGAGACCTCCTCCTCCACCGGGCCCCCCTCGAACCACCAGGTCCAGGCCCCGTGCCGCTCGCCGGCGCGGTAGCGCCCCTCCTGCGCCTTGCGGCCGTCCCGGTGGCGCTGCAGCCAGGGGCCGTCCAGCTGCCCGTCGCGCCACGTTGACTCCACGTGAATGAGGTCGACGTCGTAGTGGTCGCGGGCCGGCCCCTGCCGCTTCATGGCGCCGGTCCGGTCCGGCCCCTCGCACCACTCGGCGTTGCCGAGGGGGGGCGGCTGCCCGACCGGATGGCTCCCGGGAGGACAGGCGAGCGGCGCCCCGAGGAGGGAGGCGAGGAGGAGGGCGATCATCCGTCCCCCTTCCCGGCGAGGATGCTTCGCTCCTCGAGCCAGCCCGACACCACGGGGAAGACCTCCGCCGCGGCGCTCCGGCCGACGAGCAGGTCGGTGTGGCCGTAGTCGGCGGAGTGGCCTGCGTCGCGCCGGAACTCCACGTAGGTGCGCGGGCCGCCCCAGGCCTCGAAGCTCGACCGCACCACGCCGGGCGGCGCGAGCGGGTCGCGTGGCGCGGCCAGGAAGAGGGCCGGCTGGCGGCAGGAGGCGAGGCCGGCCCGGTAGTCGCGCGCCCCGTCGGCCGAGCGGCACACGTCCTCGGTCACCCACTGCTGGAGCTGCCGGAACAGGGGGCGGGAGACGTCCTCGATCCCGTTCGCGAGGAGCCGCCGGTACACGGCCCGATCCATGTTCCGCCCGTTGATGGCGATCTCGGCGGCCGACGGGTGGACGAGCCCGGCCCACGGCGCCAGCATTCCGGCCAGCGTCCGGTTGTACCGGCCGTCGACCAGCGCGCCCCGGCGCAGGAGGCCGGCGACCCGACCTTCCACGTCGAAGCTCATCGGGCCGGCGATGGCGACGATGGCGGCGATCCGCTCCGGATGGAGCTGGCAGGTCACGAGCCCGGTCACCGCCCCGAGGCTGTGGCCGATCCAGAGGACCTGCTCCTCCCCGGTCTCGCGTCGGATGGCGTCGAGGGCCGCGGGCACGTCCTCGTCGACGTAGTGGTCGAAGCTCCAGGGACCCGCGCCGGCCGGGCCGCGCCGGGAATCGCCGTGCCCCCGGAGGTCGAGGGAGAAGGTGCGGAACCCCGCCCGCGACAGGTGGGCGGCCAGGGAGACCGACTCCACGCCGGAGTCGAGCGCCCAGCGGTTGGAGGCGAGGCCGTGGACGAGGAGGACGGGGGGGCGCCGCTCCGTCCCGCGGGGCAGCCGCTTCCCGAGGGCGAGCTGCCAGCCGTCGCGGGTCGTGGCCCGGAGCACGCCGTCGTCGTGGATGGGCTCCCGGAGCTTGCGGGTCCAGAACGCGTGGTGCCCGACCACGAGCAGGGCGGAGACCGCCGAGAAGGCAACGACGGCGAGCAGCCATCCCATTCTCCCCGAAATCTAGCGCATGGCCGGGGATCGGGGCCGGGAAATCCCCGGCACCTCGGGTGGCCCGCCGGTTGCAGCCTTTCCCTTCGATGCCCGTCGCCAGCGCCACGGGAGGGACTCCACCTTGGTCCATGACGGCGGGACGGTTTGAAGGCATTGTCGTTCGTCCGGGATTCTGTCCGGAAAGCGAGCAGAGATGAGCCCGATTTCCGGGCAAATCGGATGTGTTCATCCGCGCCGAGCCGGGCGGTCCCCGGTGCTTGACCGATCGCGGCGCGGGAGCGTAGCGTCGGAAAACTTCAACATCCACAGGGGTGCGCCGTGAAGAAGGTCGAAGCCATCATCAAGCCCTTCAAGCTGGACGAGGTGAAGCAGGCTCTCTCCGAGATCGGCATCGCCGGCCTGACGGCGACCGAGGTGAAGGGCTTCGGTCGACAGAAGGGGCACACCGAGCTCTACCGGGGCGCCGAGTACGTCGTCGACTTCCTGCCCAAGGTGAAGGTCGAGGTGGTCGTGTCCGACGCCATGACCTCCAAGGTCGTGGAGGTGATCGAGCGGGCCGCCAAGACCGGTCGCATCGGCGACGGGAAGATCTTCGTCGTCCCGGTCGAAGAGGTGATCCGCATCCGTACGGGCGAGCGCGGCGAGGACGCCCTCTAGCGCCGGGATCCCGGCAAAGCGAGGGGGCGCCGTGTCCCGAGCCGGAAAGGCATCACCACTCCCGGCGGCGCTGGCGCGAGGTGCGATCGATTCCATCGGAGATCCGGTCCTGCTGGTGGGGCCGGACGGTGGGCTCGTGCACCTCAACCCGGCCGCCGAGGAACTGTTCGACCGCAGCCGCGATCGGTCGGTGGGGCTCCCCGTCCGGGCGCTCCCCGGCGGAGCGCCGCTCGAGGCGCTCGCGGAACGCGTGCGTCGGGCCCAGGAGACCACCGGCTCCGACTTCGCCGGGCCGCGCGATCCCTCCGTTCCCCTCCAGGTGGAGGCCTCGCCCCTCTTCGACGGAGCCTCCTGCGTGGGCACGGTGCTCGTGATCCGGGCCCGGAGGAACGGGGAGCGCCATCTGGACTTCGAGGCCCTGGCCGCGGGGCTCGCCCACGAGATCAAGAACCCGCTGGCCGGACTGCAGGGCTCCGCGGAACTGCTCGCCCGCGAGGCCGAGGGGACGGCCCGCGAGTACGCGCTCGTGATCGCCCGGGAGGCTCGCCGGGTGGACGGGCTCGTCCGGGAACTGCTCGACCTGGCCCGCCCGGCCACGTTGCAGTCGGGCCCGGTGAACATCCACGGCGTCCTCCGCGACGTCATGCTCATCGCGAAGGGGCTCCCGGGCGGGGATCGGGTCCTCTTCTCCCAGCGCTTCGATCCCTCCCTTCCCCCGGTCCTGGGCGACCAGGAGAAGCTGACCCAGGTGGCGCTCAACGTCCTGCGAAACGCGGTCGAGGCGGTCCGGGAGACGCCGGGCGCCGAGGTGTCGATGGAGACCGGGGTCGCCCCGGTCCGGCTGCGCCACGCCGGAGGACGGACGGTCACCCTGGCGCGGGTGGCGGTCCTCGACAACGGCCCCGGGATCCCCGAGTCGATGCTGGGCAGGCTCTTCACCCCCTTCGCGACCTCCAAGGCCCAGGGAACCGGCCTCGGCCTGGCGGTGTCACGCCGGATCGTCGAGGCCCACGGGGGGCGGATCGAGGTCCGCAACCGGGCCGGGGGAGGCGCGGAGGCCGCGCTCTACCTGCCCCTCGCCCCGGGTTGATCCCGCCCCTCCGGGGCCTGCCCCGGATCCGGTCATGTCACTTGCCCGCGGAACGGGCATAAGAGGTGCATGACCGAGGCTCCGATGCGCAAGGTACTCATCGTCGACGACGAACCCTCGGTCCGATTCGTCCTGGCCCGCACCTGTGAGGGGGCGGGCGTCCCCCATGTCGAGGCAGGCAGCGCGGAGGCGGCGCGGGAGGAGCTCGCCCGCCACGGCACCGGCCGGCACGGGGGCATCGGCCTCGTCCTGCTCGACGTCCGCCTGCCCGGGGACGACGGCTTCACCCTGCTCGGCGAGCTGTCCGGGCGGAGCGACTCCCCCTTCGTCGTGGTGATGACCGCCGAGGACACCATGCGCTCGGCGGTCGAGGCGATGAAGCGCGGAGCGGCCGACTACCTCGGCAAGCCCTTCGACCTCCCCCGCGTCGAGCGCATCATCCGCGACCTCGCCATCGGGCCGGAGGTCGACACCGACGAGCGCCCGGAGCGCGCCACGCGGGCGGCCGAGCCGGAACGGCGCCGGGACGGCGCGCCTCTCGAGTCGCTCATCGGCCGCTCGCCGGCCATGGTCGACGTCTTCAAGGAGATCGGCCGCGTCGCCCGGACCGAGATGACGGTGACGCTCATGGGCGAGAGCGGCACGGGCAAGGAGCTCGTGGCGCGGGCGGTCCACGCCAACTCGCCTCGCGTGCGCGGGCCGTTCATCACGGTGAACATGGCCGCCATCCCGCGGGACCTCATGGAGAGCGAGCTCTACGGCCACGAGCGGGGGGCCTTCACCGGCGCCGCCGAGCGGCGCCCGGGCAAGTTCGAGCTGGCCAGCGGCGGCACCCTCTTCCTCGACGAGATCGGCGAGATGCCCGTCGAGCTCCAGGCCAAGCTGCTGCGCGTCCTCCAGGAGCGGGAGATCGACCGGGTGGGCGGCTCCCGTCCCCTCCCGGTGGACGTCCGCATCGTGGCCGCCACCAACGCCGACCTCACCCGCTCGGTCGAGGATGGGCGCTTCCGGCGCGACCTGTTCTACCGGCTGGCCGTGGTCCCCATCCGCCTCCCGCCGCTCCGCGAGCGGGACCACGACGTCATCCTGCTGGCGCGCCACTTCGCCGCCAAGTACGGCGAGCAGCTGCGCGGCCGACCGCTCACCCTGGCGCGGGACACCGAGCCGCTCCTGCTCGCCCACTCCTGGCCCGGGAACGTGCGCGAGCTGCAGAACGTCATCCAGCGCGTGCTGCTCTCGCTCCCGGGCAACCGCATCACCGCCCGTGACATCGGACCGCTGCTCCCGTCGGGCGCCGTGCGGGAGCGGGGGCTCACCGGCTTCGTGGAGGGATTCCTGGAGGGGCCCGAACCGGAAGGGGGGCGCTACCAGGCAGCGCTCGCCGCCGTGGAGGCCCCCCTCATCTCCGCCGCCATGGACCGCACCAAGGGCAACCAGCTCAAGGCGGCCGAGCTCCTCGGCATGAACCGCAACACGCTCCGGGAACGGATGCGCGCGCTGGGGCTCAAGCCGAAGGATTGATTCGGCCTAGCGGCTCCCCTCGATCTCGATCTCGTCGGTCGTGAACGTGGTTCCCGACATCGCGACCCGGCTGCGGGCCTTGACCACCGTCTTCGGGACGATGACGAGGTCGAAGAAGGCCTGGGCGGTCACCGCGCCCCCGGCCACGTCGCGGTAGGAGGTCCCGGCGCCGGCCTGGATGGTGAGCCCCAGCACCACGAGACGGCTGCCGGCGGCGTCCTTCGAGGTGACCGGACCCTGGAGGTAGAGCCGGCTGTCGTTGGTGGCCTCGACGCGGGTGGCGATGATCTCGCCCGCCTGTCCGGGGATGCCGCGCACCTCCACCGGGCCGGTGCCGATGGTGGTCAGGTCGAGCGTTCCGCCGCCGCCACCGCCGCTGCCGGAGGACTTCCACTCGGTCCAGGCGTCGGTGCGCACCGTGAGGCCGAGCAGCTGGAAGGTGCCCTCGCGGGCGCTCGTGGAGGTGACCCCCGAGACCGCGCCCTGGAGCCGGACGTTGGCGCGGAAGGAGACCTTGGTGGCCTGGAGCACGCCGGCCGCGTCGAGCTTCCCCTCGGCCTCGACCTTCACGCCCACCGCGAGGTCGGCGGGGAGGCCGTTCTCCCACCGGGTGGTGGCGGAGGTGGCGACGGTCTGCCCCTCCACGACGAACTGGGCGGAGGTGCCGCTGGTGACGAGCCCTTCCACCTCGACCTCGGACTCGGCCACGCCGAGCTTGGCGTCCTCGAGCTGGATCGCGACGGCGGTGAGGGCGCCTGCGACCGGGGCGGCCGCGGACCGGACCTCGACGAACGAGCCGTTCACGACGCCGGCCGGGATGACCGTTCCCGAGGCGACCGTCACCGCGTAGCTGGAGGCGGCGTCGGGCGTGATCTTGAGGGTGAACTTGCCGGCGGTGCGGTCGAGGTCGGAGACGAAGCCCTTCACCTCGAAGTCCTCGGACGACCCGGCCTCCTTCTCGACGCGGGTGGCCCGGAACCCGCCGGTGGCGGTGGGGTGGCCGTGGACGCGGACGCGCTCGCCCCTCGAGACGGAGTCGAGCTTGTTCACGCTGTCCTCGAACTCGGTGCCGTGCTCCACCTCGACCTCGTGCCCGCCGACGCGGAGCACGCTGCCCGACTTGTCGTCGACCTTGCCGCGGAGCACGTGGTGGGCCTCGACCTCGGAGGCGTGGCCGGTGCCGGCGGCGTCGTCCTTCGAGCCCTTCACGGTCACCACCATCCCGACCTTGAGCTCCGACTCGGGGCGGCCGGGGTTGTCGTCGATCTTGATCTGGGCGGTCGACGCGTCGTAGCGGATGCCGTTCACGGTCAGGGCTCCCACGGCCGTGACCACACCGCGGCTGGCGGGCGTCGCGGTGGTGCCCGTCGGACCGGTGGGGCCCGTGGAACCCGTCGGGCCGGTGTCCATGGAGGTCGAGCCTCCGCACGCCGAGAGAAGTGCCGCCGCGAGACCGATCGAGAGAATCCGCTTCATGCCGTTCATATCCGCTCCGTTCCGGGAGAAATGTCCGTCTGGCTTCCGGGGTGGTGACACCCCCCTCCGCCACGGCGGGACAAATCATTTCGGACCCGGAGGGGACCCGACCTACCGCCCGGAGACGAACGTGGGCACGCTCACGGTCGCCCCGGGCTGCCCGGTGCCGGTCTGGCCCCGATCGTTCGCCCCCCAGCACTGGACCGACCCGTCGGTGACGAGCGCGCAGGAGTGGTTCCCCCCGGCGGCCACCGACGAGGCGCTCCCGACGAGCCCGTTCAAGGTCACGTCGACCTTGCCGGTCGCCGACGGTGCGCCGGAGAGCTGGCTCTGTCCGTTGGCGCCGAAGCACTTCAGGCTCGCCGACCCCGGCTCGAGGCCGCAGGCGTGGGCGCGCCCGGTGGCGACGAGCCCCGGCGAGAAGCCTCCCCCGAGCGAGACGGCGAGCGGCGTGAGCTGGGTCGCCGGTGGCGGCGTCGAAGCGGTGACCTGCCCCTCGGCGTTCTCGCCCCAGCAGAGGAGCTGCGCCGGCGTTCCGGCGACGGCGCAGGAGAAGGCGCGCCCCGTCGCCACGAAGGCCGGCGCCGCCACGCCGGTGGCGGGGCGAGGAAGGCTGCTCTGCGCGGTGGAGCCGTCGCCCAGCTGTCCGCGGTCGTTGGCGCCCCAGCAGCGCAGCACCCCGCCCGAGGCGGCGCAGGTGTGGCGCTCGCCGGCGGCCAGCGCCGACGCGGAGGCGATCCCGGTGACGGCGCGCGGGCTGCTGCTCTGGGTGGTGGACCCGTCGCCGAGCTGCCCCGAGCCGTTCGCACCCCAGCAGGCCAGGCCGGACGAGCCGACCGCGCAGGTGTGGCCGAAGGGAACGGGGGGCGTTCCCGCGACCCCGCCGCCGGCGGCGACGGGGGGCGGCGAGGAGGCCGTGGCCGGTGTGGCGACGCCGGAGATCCCGGTCACCGCGAGGGGCGAGGTGGAGAACGGGCCGGTCGCCGAGGGACCGAGCTGGCCGGTGGAGTTGTCGCCCCAGCACCAGACCTGCCCGCCCGGGGAGATCACCGCGCAGGCGTGGGCGAAGCCGGTCGCGAGCGCCACGGCCCGGGACGGGGAGGCCGGCAGCCCGACCACGTCCCCCGGGACGGGCCGGAAGGTGGTCGACCCGTCGCCGAGCTGCCCGCGGTCGTTCGCGCCCCAGCAGCGAACCCTGCCGTCGTCGAGGAGCGCGCAGCCGAACTCGCCGCCGGCGGCCACGGCGGAGGCCCGGCAGCAGCCGTCGCCGCATCGCATCCACCCCGGGTCGCAGGCGAAAGCGCAGGCCCCGCCGGAGCAGAGCGGGGAGGCGTGGGGCGGCGCGGTGCAGGTGAGGCAGGACGGGCCGCAGTGGGCCGCGTCGGCGTCGCCGTAGCAGGCGCCCCCGCAGGCGTGGTTCCCGCCGTCGCAGGCGATGGCGCAGGTGCCCGCGCCGAGCGCCGGTCCGGGCTGGCAGACGCCGCGGCCGGTGGAGGGGCCGGTGGAGGGGCCGCTGCAGGGCTCGCACGCGGTGCCGCAGGAGAGGTCGTTCTCGACCTGGCAGGAGGCCGATCCGCCCGCCGGCGCCGCGCAGAGGCGCGCCGGGGCGTTGCAGCTGAAGCCGCAGGCGCCCTGGACGCAGGCCGGGCTCGCGTTCACGGGAGCGGCGCAGGTCACGCAGCCGCCCCCGCACTTGAGCAGGTCGCCCTGGCAGACGAAGTCGCAGGAGCCTCCGGGATTGCAGACCGGACTTCCGCCCGGGGGGGCCGTGCAGGAGCAGGTGGTGGGGACGAGCGCGAGCCCGTCGGCGTCGACGAGCGTCCTCGTGCAGGCGAGGCCGAGGAGCGAGATCGCGAGGACGGCGAGGAGCCGGAAGGGGAGCACGCGCATCCTAGAACCCGAAGAGGAGGAGCAGCCCGGCCGATGCGCCGGGGCGGACGACGGTCGAGTCGTTCAGCTTGAAGACCTGGGCGCTCAGGCTGGCGTCGAGCCCGATCCGCAACGGTCCGACGGGAAGCGAGGCCATCGCCGTCACCCCGGCGCCGAAGATCCCGGACGAGAAGCCGGGGCTGGCCGGGAACGACTGCGCGGCGTAGCCGCCGGTCAGCTGCGGGCCGACCTCGAGGAAGAAGGCGCTCTCGGTGAGCGGCCAGAGCAGCGCCACCGATCCGCCGAAGTACTGGAACTGGTAGTCGAGGGCGCCGCCGGTGACGTCCTTGCCCGCCCAGTCGAAGGCCACCCGGAGCCCGACCGGGCCGAACTCCTTTCGCACGCCGGCCCGAACAGAGGGTGCGATCCCGAGCCCCTTCAGGTCGAACCAGGCGATGCCCCCCTCGGCGAAGGCCAGGTTGGGCTTCGGCCCTCCCTTGGTCCGCGCCACCTCGTAGCGGGTGGGCGAGAGCAGCGGAAGCTGCTGCGTGGCCCCCTTCTCCAGGACGACCTGGCCGGTGGCCCTGCCCTCCGGGGAGCGCCGCTCCACCGCGTAGCGGCCGGCCGGGAGCGCCAGCGAGAACGGGGCGCCCTGCGCCGGGACCTCGGTGAGAACGCCTCCCGGACCCCGGAGCAGCCAGGTCGCGCCCGGGTCGGCGGGGAAGACCAGCCGCGCCTCGGCCTTGCGGAGGTCGGCGAGCACGACGTCGCCCCGGCCCGACATGCGGAACTCGTAGGTGGGGTGCTGGACGCCGGACTGGGTGGCGGCGGTCTGGGCCACCGTGCGGGCCGAGGTGTAGCGGAAGGCCTCGGCCAGGGTGACCCGTCCGTCGCCGTCCGCGTCGGCGGCACCGCGGAGGCCGACGTCGAGGTGGTGGGTGAAGAAGCTCCCGCCGAGCGCCGCCGACTCCTGGGCCGCCTCGCCCACCGCCGCGGAGGTGATGAAGGCGGTCCCCTGGGCGCTCTCGTCGGCGGGGAGCACGAAGTCGATGGCGGGAACTGGCCGGGCACCCTTCACCTGGGTGAGCCCGCCGGACTCGCAGGCGTCGAGCACGACGATGCGGGTGTCGGCGTTGGAGGCCGCGGTGAGCCTTCGCAGCTCGTCGTAGGAGACGGTGTCGTTGCCGAGCTCGAGCCCCACCGAGCCGGCGTGCCCGGAGAAGTAGACCACGAGCAGGGTGCGCTCCCCCGATCGGCGCGTGGTCTGGATCCGGGCCTCGGTGGCGGCGAAGGCCTCGCGCAGCGCCGCGGCGTCGCGCCCCTTCAGCACCACCACCCGGTCGTCGGTGAAGTCTCCGAGCTCGAGGAGCGTGGCGCGGACGCGGTCGGCGTCCTTCTCGGCGAAGTAGAGCCGCGGCCGCCCGGTCGCCCCGGCATCGTTCCCGACGACGATGGCGAAGCGGGCCGCGGCGGCCGCGGGGGTGGGCGCGAGCGTTCCGGCGAGGAGCAGGGCCGCGATGGCGGCGGGCCACCTCAAGGGACCTTCTCGACGAGCATCGTGGCCTGCGCGGCCCCGGCCGGGAGCCCGGGGAGGCTGGCCCCCCGGCGCAGCGCGCCGTCGTCCGCGGCGAGCGTGGACCGCAGCGCACGCTCCACCCGGTCGAACGGGATCGGCTCGGGGCTGCAGATCGCGTAGAGCCGCTCCGGACCCGGCTGGCCGTCGAGGGCGGCGCCCCCGGGGAGCGTGGTGCCGCCGGTGACGGTCGCCGGCGCATCGCCGGCGGCGGGGAAGAGGCGCGAGACCTCTCCGCGCCCGTCCACCGAGAGGAGCCAGAGGCGGCAGGCCTGCCCGGAAGCCACGCGGAACCGGAGCCGCGCGTCGGCCGGGATCCGCTCGCCGTCGGCGAGCTCGCGGGCCCCGTCGTCGGCGCCGGCCCAGACCCGGAGGGAGAGGGGGGTGCCCTTCGCCCCCACGTACCCGTCGGGCGGACCCGGGGAGAAGAGGAACATCGCGGCTGCTGCGGCGGCGAGCCCTCCCGCCGGGACGAGCGTGACGAGGAGCCGCTTCCACCGGCTTTCCCGGGGCTTCCTGCCGGCCAGGACCCGCTCCAGGGTGCGCGGCTCGACGAAGCGGCGGAACTCCTCCCCTTCCCGTTCCATCCGGGAGAGGCGCACGCGGCACGGCGCGCAGCCCTCGAGGTGATCCCGGATCGTCGACCCGGTCGGGTCGAACAGGTAGGCCTCCAGTGCCAGCTCGGACGCGCAGCGCGTCATGGGACAGCTCCCTCGTCCGACTCGGCCTCCCCGGTCCCCGTCCGGGCGACGAACTTCCTCGCGTTCTCGAGGAACCGCGAGAGCTTCCGGGAGACGGTGCGCCGCGAGATGCCGAGGACGGCCGCGACCTCCTCGTGCTCCATCCCGTCGACGAGGACCCCGACGGCGACCGCCTGGGTCTCCTCGTCGAAGCGGGCGAGCACAGCCTGCGCGAGCTGCCGGTCGGGGTAGGCGTCGGGCCTCTCGCCCTGCACGTCGGGCACGACCTCCAGATCCTCGGCGAGCCCGTCCTGCCCCCGCCGTCGGGCATCCCGGCGGACGTTCAGGCAGTGGTTCATCGCCACCCGGTAGACCCAGGGGAGGACGGTCTCCCGGTCCTTCAGCCGATCCATGTCCCGCATCAGCTTCACGAAGACCTCCTGCGTGGCGTCCTCGGCGGCTGCCCGGTCCCCGAGCAGACGGAGGCACCGGCGGTAAACCACCGGACCGAGCTCCCTGTAGAGCCTGGCCACCTGGCTCCTGGGGTCTTCCACGCTGCCTCCTGTCTCCCGTGACACGCAGCGAGGCGCCCGACGGGACAAATTCGGATGGGCACCCCGCGAAATTCCCTCCATCTAGCCGGAAGTCCCCCCCGGGGCACGGCGGAACGGGGGGCGGCGCCGGCGAGGAGGCTCCCGGCCGATCAGCCCGGTTCCCGGGCAATCAATGCCTGTTTTTTGGGCACCCCTCCCAAAGGGACCCCCGATCCGGCGTCGATCGGAGTAGATCCGGCTGGCACACGGCGTGCTAATCCGGAGCCTCGTCAACCCTCCGCCCCATCAGGAGACTTCTCCGCAATGGCCACGATCTCACCGAAGCAGGCTCTCGACCTCGCCAAGCAGAACAAGGCGCAGTTCGTCGATCTGAAGTTCAACGACTTCCTCGGCATCTGGCAGCACTTCACCATCCCCATCGACGAGCTCAGCGAGGCGGTCTTCGAGGAAGGGCTCGGCTTCGACGGCTCCTCCATCCGCGGCTGGCAGGCGATCCACGCCTCCGACATGCTCGTCATGCCGGACGCCAACACGGCGGTGATGGACCCGTTCATGTCGCTGCCGACGCTGTCGCTCATCTGCAACATCGTCGAGCCGATCACCAAGGAGCCGTACTCCCGCGACCCCCGCAACATCGCGGTGAAGGCGGAGAAGTACCTCAAGTCGACCGGCATCGGCGACGTGGCCTACTTCGGCCCCGAGGCCGAGTTCTTCATCTTCGACGAGGTCCGCTACGAGGTCGGCGTCAACCAGTCCTTCTACAAGGTGGACTCGATCGAGGGCCAGTGGAACACCGGCCGTGAAGAGGCGGGCGGCAACCTCGGCTACAAGCCCCGCTACAAGGAGGGCTACTTCCCGGTCGCCCCCACCGACAGCCAGCAGGACATCCGCTCCGAGATGTGCGCGGTGATGGAGGCGATGGGCATCAAGGTGGAGCGGCAGCACCACGAGGTGGCCACCGCCGGCCAGGCCGAGATCGACATCCGCTTCGACGCCCTGCTGCCGATGGCCGACAAGCTGATGTGGTTCAAGTACATCATCAAGAACGTGGCCCGGCGGCACGGCAAGACCGTGACCTTCATGCCGAAGCCCCTCTACGGCGACAACGGCTCGGGCATGCACGTGCACCAGTCGATCTGGAAGGGCGGCAAGCCGCTCTTCGCGGGCGACGGGTACGCGGGAATGTCGGATCTCGCCATGTGGTACATCGGCGGCATCCTCAAGCACGCCCCGGCGCTGTCCGCCTTCTGCAACCCGACCACGAACAGCTACAAGCGGCTCGTGCCGGGCTTCGAGGCCCCGGTGAACCTGGCCTACTCGGCCCGCAACCGCTCCGCGTCGATCCGCATCCCGATGTACTCGCCGTCGCCCAAGGCGAAGCGCATCGAGTTCCGCTCGCCGGATCCGGCCGCCAACGGCTACATCGCCTTCGCCGCCATGCTCATGGCCGGTCTCGACGGCATCGAGAACAAGATCAACCCGGGCCAGCCGCTCGACAAGGACATCTACGGCATGACGCCGGAGGAGCTGAAGGACGTCCCCAAGCTGCCCGGCTCGCTCGAGGAGGCGCTGGAGTGCCTGCGCAAGGACCACGCGTTCCTGCTCAAGGGCGACGTCTTCACCGAGGACGTGGTCGAGACCTGGATCCAGTACAAGTACGACAAGGAAGTGAACCCGATCCGGATGCGCCCGAACCCGCTCGAGTACGCCCTCTACTTCGACACCTAGAGGCCGGCACCCGGCACCGATTCACGGCGGCCGCCCCCCGGGGCGGCCGTCGCCGTTTCGGGTTACAAACGGGCGCGCCGTGATCCCCTCCCTCCCCGCCCTGCGCGCCACCCTCCGCGACCTCCTGGGCGGCCTGCCGCGCGCCTACTGGGCGCTCTGGGTGGGGCTGCTCGTCAACCGGATCGGGAGCTTCGTCGTCCCATTCCTCTCCCTCTACCTGACGCGGGAACGGGGGCTTTCCCTGGCCGAGGCCGGGGGGCTCGTCTCCCTGTGGGGGCTCGGCGCCGTCGGGGCCGGGCCGGTGTCCGGGGTGGTCTCCGACCGGCTGGGGCGGCGCGCGGCGCTCTTCGTCTCGCTCCTCGGGGGCGCGGCCCTCACCATCGCGCTCGGCTTCGTGACCTCCCCCGCCCTCCTCGGGCCGCTGGTCTTCGGGGTGGGGTTCATCGGGGAGATCTACCGGCCCGCCTCGCACGCCGTGATCGCCGACGTGGTCCCACCCGGGGACCGGGTGCGCGCCTTCGGCCTGCTCTACTGGGCGGTGAACCTGGGCGTGGCCGTCGGGCTCGCGCTGGCCGGCCTCCTGGCCACGGCCAGCTACGCGCTCCTCTTCGTCGGGGATGGGCTCACCTCGCTCGTCTTCGCCTGGGTGGTGTGGCGCTTCGTGCCGGAGACGCGCCCCGCCTCCGAGCCGGAGACGGTGGGCCAGGTGCTCCATGGGCTCGTGGTGCCGCTCCGCGACCCGGTCTTCCTGCCCTTCCTGCTCCTCCACGTCGCGCTCGCCACGATCTTCTTCCAGTTCCAGCTGACGCTCCCGGTGGACATGGCCGACCACGGGATCTCGCCGGCCGGGTTCGGCCTGCTCATGGCGCTGAACGGCGCCCTCATCGTGGTGCTGCAGCCCTTCGCGGCCCGCTGGATCTCGGCGCGGGATCCGGGGCGCATCATGGCGCTGGGGTGCGCCCTCATCGGGCTCGGCTTCGGGATGAACGCGCTCCACCACACGGTGGGCTGGTATGCCCTCGGGATCGTGGTCTGGACGGTGGGGGAGATCGCCTACCTGCCGGTCATCTCCACCGTCCCGGCCGATCTCGCGCCGGAGGCGCTCCGGGGGCGCTACCAGGGGGCCTACTCGCTGGCCTGGTCGGTGGCGGCCTTCGTGGCGCCGCTCCTCGGGGCGTGGGGGCTCGCCCGGTTCGGGCCCCGCGGCGTCTGGGGGGCCTGTTTCGTCGTGGGGCTCGCGGTGGCCGCGGGACAGCTCGCCGCCGGCCCGGCGCGGCGGAGGAGGCTGGCCGAGATCGGGGCGGGGCGGGCCTAGGATGGGCGAGCTCGTCGTCGCCCTCTTCCTGGGGTTCTTCGCGCTGCTCGCCATCGGAGCGGCCGCGGCCCAGCTCTACCGCTTCACCCTCCCCCATCACCCCGATCAACGGAACCGTCCACCTCGGGAGTGACGGCCGCAGGCACTCCCATCCAGGCGACCGGGGTGGCCTCGTCGGGCGCCGCCTCCGCAGCGGCCTCGGGTACCTTCACCCAGCGCGAATCCCCCCTGCCGCGAGGACCAGCGGCGCGGAGACGAGGCCTGCCCCGGGGCGCCGGCATCCGGAAGGATCCCCGCGCGCCGCTCACTCCCCGAGGTAGGCCTTCCGCACCTCGGGGCTCTCGAGCAGCTCGCGGCCGCTCCCCTGCATCACGATCGCGCCGGTCTCGAGCACGTAGGCGTGGTGCGACACCTGAAGGGCCATGTTGGCGTTCTGCTCGACGAGGAGCAGCGACACGCCCGCCTCGTTGATCTCCTGGATGACCTGGAAGATGCGATCCACGAACTGGGGGGCGAGCCCCAGCGACGGCTCGTCGAGGAGCAGCAGCGTGGGGCGGCTCATGAGGGCGCGCCCCACCGCGAGCATCTGCTGCTCACCGCCCGACAGGGTGCCGGAGACCTGGGCGCTCCGCTCCTTCAGGATGGGGAAGAGGGCGTAGGCCCGTTCCCGGTCGGCGTCGACGCCGCTCCGGTCGCGCCGGAGGTAGGCGCCGAGATCGAGGTTCTCCTTCACGGTCAGGTTGAGGAAGATCCCGCGCCCCTCGGGCGCCTGGGCCACGCCCTTCGCCACGATCTCGTGGGAGGGGAGGCCGGCGATGGAGCGCCCCTGGAACTCGATGGCGCCGGAGGTGGGGCGGAGCAGCCCGGAGATGGCCCGCAGGGTGGTGCTCTTCCCCGCTCCGTTCGCGCCGATGAGGGCCACGATCTTCCCGCGGGGGACCTCGAGCGAGATCCCCGACAGGGCGCGGATGACGCCGTAGTGGACCACCAGGTCCCGGATCGAGAGGAGCGTGTCGCTCACCGGGCGTCCTCCCCGGCCACCCGCGGCGGCCGGAGCCGGAGCTTGCCGTCGCCCAGGTAGGCCTCGATCACCTTGGGGTCCCGCCGCACCTCCTCGGGGAGCCCGTGGGCGATGGTCACGCCGTGGTCGAGCACCATCACCCGCTCCGAGACCCCCATGACGAGCCGCATGTCGTGCTCGATCACCAGGATGGCGAGGGCGAACCGGTCCCGGACGCGCCGGATGAGCTCCATCAGCGCCACCTTCTCGGAGGCGTTCATGCCCGCGGCCGGCTCGTCCAGGCAGAGGACCTTCGGGCCGGTGGCGAGCGCGCGCGCGATCTCGAGCCGCCGCTGCTCCCCGTAGGGGAGGTTGCGCGCCAGCTCGTCACGCCGGTGCGAGAGCTCCATCACCTCGAGGAACCCGGCGGCGCGCTCCGCGATGCGCGCCTCCTCGGCGTCGTGGGTGGGGGTGAGCATCCAGGCGGAGGTGAACCCGCTCTTCGACCCGGCGTGGCAGGCGATGCGGACGTTGTCGAAGGCGGAGAGCTCCTTGAACAGGCGCACGTTCTGGAAGGTCCGCGCCACCCCGAGCTCGCAGATCTGGTGCGGGCGCAGGCCGTTCACCCGGCGTCCGGCCACCACCACCTCCCCCTCGGTGGGCGGGTAGACGCCGGTGAGCGCGTTGAAGGCGGTGGTCTTCCCGGCGCCGTTCGGGCCGATGAGCCCGACGAGCTCCCCGCTCCGGAGGGTGAGGTCGAACCCGGAGAGGGCGGTGAGCCCCCCGAAGCGCATGGCCACCCCGCGGGCGTCGAGCACCACGTCGCCGGTTCCGCTCACGGCGCCCCCCCGTCCGGCCGACGCCGCGTCCAGCGCGGCAGGGCGTCCCAGATCTCGCGGGTCCCGAAGAGGCCGCTCGGCCGGGTGAGCATGAGGACGATGAGCAGCATCGAGAAGATCACCATCCGGTACTGGTCGGCGGCCTGGAGCGACTCGAGCGCCACGGTGAGCAGGGTGGCCGCCACGATCGACCCGGTGATGGAGCCCATCCCCCCGAGCACCACCATGACCACCACCTCC
>JBAXVO010000070.1:0-14586 GCA_037129355.1 Deltaproteobacteria bacterium
CGAGCAGCGCATCCTGGACGGATCCCGGGCCTGGCGGGACCGGCGGGAGGTGACCGGCTCGCCACCGCAGCAGGCGATGGTGCTGCAGGCCGCCCGGATGGATCTCCCGCTGTCCTTCGCGGAGGCGGGGGACCGGCTGGTGGACGAGGGGGCGGTCGACCGCGACGGGAAGCGGCTCCGGGCGCTCACCCTCCGGCTGGGCGACGGTGCCTCGGTGACCGCCGAGGTCGACGAGGCCACCGGCCGGATCGAGCGCACCGTGGCGCGGATGCCGGGGGGCGTGGGCAGCCTCGAGTTCGTGACCGCCTTCTCCGACTACCGCAAGGTCTCCGGGGTCTGGGTGGCCTTCCGGGAGGAGACCTTCGTGCAGGGGCGCCGCTCCGGGACCACCATCCTTCGAAACGTCGAGTTCCTCCCCGAGGCTCCCACCGGTGCCTTCCGTCCGTGATGCCCGGCCGCGCCCCCCGGCCTGCCTGAACTGCGGGTCGACGCGGGTCGACGCCTACTGCGCCGCCTGCGGCCAGCGCAACGTGGACATGCGCATCCCGGCCCGCGACCTGGCGCTCGACGCGGTGGAGGACGGGCTGTCCCTCGACTCGCGGGTGGCCAGGACCGTCGTGCCCTTCCTCTTCCGCCCCGGATTCCTCTCGGTGGAGTGGACCAGCGGCCGACGCGCCCGCTTCAGCTCCCCGCTGCGGCTCTACCTGCTCACGAGCTTCGTCTTCTTCCTCGCCACCGGCATCGCCAGCGACGTCGGGCCGCACCTCCGGATCGGCGATCCGCCCGGCGCGGAAGCCCTCGGCGACGTGCCCGGCGAGCTCGAGGCCGCCGGGGCACCGGCCGAGGTCGTGGCCGCCATGAAGGACCCGTCCGGCACGCCCCCCGTCCCCGCCGGGACCGAGGCGCAGCACGAGAAGCTGCGCGGGCAGGGCTGGCTGGGCCGGACCCTCGACGAGCGATGGAAGACCCTCGAGAAGATGCCGCGCCAGGAGTTCCTCACCCGGATCAACGTCGCCTTCCGGGAGTGGGTCCCGCGCGTCATGTTCTTCCTCGTGCCGGCGGCGGTGCTCGTCCTGGCGCTCCTCTGGCGCCGCCGCTGGCTCTCCGAGCACGTGGTGCTGGCGCTGCACCTCCACGCCTTCGCCTTCACCGTCTTCACCCTCCTGCTGGCGCTGCGCCTCCTGCCCTGGGAGCGGCCGGGCGAGCTCCTCTCGCCGCTGCTCTACCTCTGGCTCGTCGCCTACTTCCTGCTCGCCCTCCGGCGGGTGTACGGGCAGCGCTGGCGGTGGACGCTGCCCAAGGCCGCGGTGGCGGGGCTGCTCTACCTCGTCGCCCTCGGCATCGGCGTGGCCGGGGTCGCGGCGCTGGCCCTGTACTTCGCGTAGCCGCGGGTCAGGTCGCGATCCGGACCAGCTCGACGAGCGGGGCGTCGGGGTCGCGCGGTGCGTCCAGGTCGACCAGGCAGTCGAGCATCCAGTCCACCTCTCCGGACTCGTCGACGATGCGCTGGACCGCGGTCCAGCGGCGCGGCGCCGCCTCGGAGAGGAAGGTGTTGTCGGGGCGCCGGGCGCGAGGCGTGACGTCGATGCGCGCGTGCTCCGCCCAGTAGGGGGCCATCGCCTCCTCCAGCCGTCGCGGCGTCCACTCCGCGCCGGGGACCTGCCGGACGAGCGTGGCCGCCTCCTCGTAGGAGCGCCGCGACAGGGCGCCGAGCAGGCGGTGGAGCTCGGCCCGGACGCGGGCGGTGAACCCGCGCAGGTTCGTGGCCGGGTCGAGTGCGAAGGCCGGGACCGGCGGGGCGGCGGTGGGGCCCGGGGTCGCGGTCGGCGGGGGGGCGGCCTGGCCGGCCCGCATCCGTTCCCACTCGTCGAGGAGGCTCGAGTCGACCCCCCGCACCGTGGTCCGCAGGAAGGCGAGCACGTCCTCGAGCATCTCGTCCCGGTAGGTCTCCGGCACGGACTGCACCGTGGTCTTGTAGGCCTCGGAGAGGTAGCGCAGGAGCACCCCCTCGCTCCGCTGCAGCTCGTACTCCCGGACGTAGTCGTTGAAGGACATGGCCCGCTCGACCATCTCCCGGGCCACCGACTTGGGCCGGATGTTCTCCTTGCCCACCCAGGGGTGGATCGCGGCGAAGGCGTTGAACGTCGCGTAGACGAACTCGGCGTTGGGCTTCGGGTACTCGACGTGCTCGAGCTCGGCCATCCGCTCGTCGTACTCCTTGCCCTCGGCCTTCATGCGGGCCACCGCCTCGCCGCGGGCCCGATCGAGCTGCTTCCAGAGCACCACGTCCGGGTCCTCCAGGATCGACTCCACCTGGGTGAGCACGTCGAGCGCGTAGGTCTCCCGTTGCGGGTCGATGCGCGGAAGGCTGTCGAGCAGGTAGAGGGCGAGGGTGTGGAAGAGCGAGAAGTCGTGCTGCAGCCCGCGCGCCGGCCGGACGTGGCGCCCCCGGTAGCCCTCCACGCCGTGCAGCTCGATGAGCCCCGCCGAGCGCAGGGTCCGGAAGCGCTCGGCGGCGATCCGGCGGTGCCGGGCCCGGGTGTAGTCGTTGCCGTGGGATCGCCCGACCAGCTCGACGAGCCTCCCGTATCCCCCCCCGCGCCGGCCGGTCTCGCCCTGCAGGAGGTTGAGGAGGAGGCCGAAGGTCACCTCGAAGCGGCTCTCCAGCGGCTCGGGCGCCCTCGCCTGGAGCCGCTCGAAGGTGAGCCGGTCCCAGGGGACGAACCCCTTCTGCGGCGGCTTCTTCTTCTCGATCTTCTTCCCCGCCGCCTGCTTCTCGGCGATCCGCTTGTTCTCGATGACGTGCTCGGGGGCCTGGACCACCACGTAGCCCCGGTCGTCGAACCCCTTGCGCCCGGCCCGGCCGGAGATCTGCCGGAAGTCGCGCGCGGCCAGGATGGCGGTCTTCTCGCCGTCGAACTTGCAGAGCTGGGAGAAGAGCACCGTGCGGATGGGGATGTTCACCCCCATGCCCAGCGTGTCGGTGCCCGACACCACCTTGAGCATGCCCTGCTGGGCCAGCTTCTCGACGAGCAGCCGGTACTTGGGGAGCAGCCCGGCGTGGTGCAGCCCCACCCCGTGCCGGAGGTAGCGCTGCAGGTCCTTCCCGAAGGGGGTGTCGAAGCGGAACCCCTCGAGGGCCTGCTTGATGCGCTCCTTCTCCTCCTTCGAGGAGAACTTGGCGGACATGAGATTCTGCGCCTGCTCGGCCGCGGCACGCTGCGTGAAGTTGACCAGGTAGACCGGCGCCCGGCCGGCCGAGACCAGCTCCTCGATGGTCTCGTGGAGCGGGGTCTCCTGCCAGATGAAGTCGAGCGGGACGGGGCGCTCGTCGCTGCGCACCTCGGCCGTCTTCCGGCCGGTGAGGGCGAGCAGCCCCTCGGCGACGGTGGCCACGTCGCCCAGCGTGGCCGACATGAGGAGGAAGCGGGCCTTCTCGAGGAGGAGGAGCGGGACCTGCCAGGCCACCCCGCGGTCCCGGTCGCCGTAGTAGTGGAACTCGTCCATCACCACGGCGTCGACGCGCGGGCTCGCCTCCCGGAGCGCCACGTTCATCAGGATCTCCGCGGTGCAGCAGAGGATGGGGGCGTCGCGGTTCACCGCCCCGTCCCCGGTCATCATGCCCACGTTCTCCGGGCCGAAGAGGCGGCACAGGTCGAAGAACTTCTCGTTGACGAGCGCCTTGATGGGGCAGGTGTAGAAGGAGCGCTCCCCCCTCGCCATGCACTGGAAGTGGAGGAAGTTGGCCACCAGCGACTTCCCCGAGCCGGTGGGGGTGGCGAGCACCACGTGGCGCCCCTCCAGGAGCTCGAGGATGGCCTCCTCCTGGGCCGGGTAGAGCGTCAGCCCCGAGCCGGAGGCCCAGGAGACGAAGCGGTCGAGCACCGCCGCGTCGTCGAGCGGCGGTGCCCCCGGGGCGGGGAGGAGCGCGGCGAGGGGGGCGTCGGCCGTCATTCGGCGAGGAGGACGATGTCGTTGCGCTCGAAGAGCTGCTTCAGCTCGTTCTTGGCCACGGCCTTCCCGAGCGCCTCGGCCGGCTCGACCAGACCCTTCTTGACGAGGTCGAGCAGCGAGTCGTTCAGGGTGGTCATCCCCACGCCCTTGGCGGTCTGCATGACCGACGGGATCTGGAAGGTCTTCCCCTCCCGGATGAGGTTGGCGACGCTGCTCGAGACGAGCAGGATCTCCATGGCCGCCACGCGGCCGCCGCCGATCTTCTTGCAGAGGACCTGGGTCACCACGCCCTTGAGAGACTCGGAGAGCATGGTGCGGATCTGGGCCTGCCGGTCGCTGGGGAACTGGTCGATGATCCGGTCCACCGTGGAGGGGGCGCTGTTGGTGTGGAGGGTGCCGAACACCAGGTGGCCGGTCTCGGCCGTCTCGATGGCGATGGCGATGGTCTCCAGGTCACGGAGCTCGCCCACCAGCACCACGTCGGGGTCCTCGCGCAGCGCCGCGCGCAGCGCCGCCTTGAAGGACTGGGTGTGCGTCCCCACCTCGCGCTGGTTCAGCCGGCAGCGCTTGTTCTCGTGCACGAACTCGACCGGGTCCTCGATGGTGATGATGTGGTCGTCCCGGTTGCGGTTCACGTGGTCGACCATGGCGGCCAGCGTGGTCGACTTGCCGGAGCCGGTGGGGCCGGTCACCAGGACGAGCCCCTTCGACAGGAAGCACAGGTCGAGGACCGCCTTGGGGATCCCCATGTCGGTGGCCGACCGGATGGTCGAGGGGATCTGGCGCATCACCGACCCGATGCCGTGCCGGTCGGCGAAGACGTTCACGCGGAAGCGCGCCTCCGAGGTGGCCGTGGCGAAGTCGGTGTCGTTCCGCTCCTCGAACTCCTCCCGGTTCTTCACCGGGGCGAGCGTCCAGAGCATGTCGGCGAGGCGCGAGCTCTCCAGGACGCCGAACTCGGGCGCCGGGACGATGTCGCCGTCCACCCGGAAGGCCGGGGGCTGGCCCGACGCCAGGTGGATGTCCGAGGCCCGGCGCGCCACGATCTCGGCGAGCAGCCGCTGCATGGCCTCGCCGGCGTCGACCGGCAGCGGGATCGCGGCGGGCGTCGCGGCCGTCACCGCGGGGGCGGGGGGCGCGACGGGGGCGGCGGGGGTCCCGGCGACGGGCGCTCCGGCGTCCGGGAAGGCGGAGGTGGTCGCGGCGGGGCGCACGACGGCGCGGACCTCGCTGCCCTTGGACTCGAACTCGACCTCCACGGTGCCGGCCGGCGACGGGTAGGGGAAGACCGTCCTCCCCGCCCGGGGGAAGCCGGCCTGCATCTCCGACGGGACGATCTCCGCGAAGGCGCCGACGATCTGCTGGGTGGAGAGGGCCTGCCGGACCAGGATCCGCACCTCTCCGTCCACGGTGAGGACGGCGCCGTGGGCCGTCTGGAAGACGAGCTCCCCGCCGTGGCTGGCGGCGAGTCGTTCGATGAATGCGTCCAGGCGTGCCATCGCGTTCACCTCGAGAGGAGTGCGACCCGGGCCACGTGGGCACGGCCGACGAGCGCGACCCGGTCGTGCTCCATCAGGCGCAGGAACGGCTCGGAACGGTTGAGGAAGTCCACCAGCCGCTCGCGTGACTCGGGGGCGACGTAGGCGACGAGGCCGGAGAGCCGGGCGCCGTCGGTGAGCGTGATCTCCACCTCGTGCTCGGTGGGGATGGTGAAGGAGTCGTCGGCCGGCTCCTCGTCGGCGGCCACCCGGGCCACCGCGATCGACGCCCGGTGGAGGAAGGTCATGGCGCCGGAGCCGTCCTCCCGGGCCGGGATGAAGGGGGCGGAACCGTTCAGGAGATCGGAGAGCCGCTCCGGCCCGGGGTGCGACGCCGCGCCCTCGGCGAGGAAGACGGAGACCTGCCGCGCCTCCCCCCCGGGGAGCACGACCTCCACGGGGACGGCCCTCTTGGGAATGCGCAGGTCCGTCATGCCGATACGGTAGCACGGGGCACGCCCTTCCACGGTGGCCCGCGCTGCGCTAGAAAGCCTCCATGAACTGCCCTCACCATATCCAGTGGGTGATCGAGGCCGAGAACGGTCTCCACCAGTGCCTGCAGTGCTTCGAGGCCGTGGCGAAGAAGGACGTCACCCCCAAGTTCGAGGAACTCGGTCCGGAACTGCAGAAGCGCTGGGACGCCCACGAGGCGCGGGCTCCCCGTCCGGCCACCCCCGCCCCGGCCTAGGGGGCGACGGAAGCCCCACCCCCGATCGGGGCGGGGCCTCCACGGCCATGCGCCCGATTCCGCTCGCCTCGGCCGGGTTCCTGCTGGGCATCGCCTTCCCGGCGGTGGGCTACCTGCTCGGGGCCGCCCCGCCGGTGCTCCTCCTCCTCGGGGCGGTGTCCCCGCTCCTCGCGCTGCTCGGCTACGTCTCCGGGTCCCGCTGTGCGGTCCTGGCCGAGGCGGCCCGGGCCGAGGGGCAGCGGGCGGTGCGCACGCGGCGGGACGAGACGGAGCGGACCGCGGCCGAGCTCGTCCTGCGCTCGCGGGGGATCGCCGCCGCGGCCACCGCCCTCGATGCCAGCACCGAGGAGACCGCCCGGCGCGTCCGCGGCACCAGCGACACGCTGAGCGGGCTCTCCACCACGGCGACCGCGTCGGCGCTGACCGCCGAGACCGTGGTCGGCCTGGCGCTCGAGTCGGAGCGGGTGGTGGCGCGTGGGCTCTCCATCGCCGAGGAGTCCCGCGAGGCGCTCTCCCGGCTGGCCCGCGAGGTCCACTCCCTCTCCCAGATCGTCGGGGGGTTCGGCGCGCGCATGCAGGACCTGAGGGACGTCGCCGACACCCTGGGGCGGATCGCCGATCGCTCCCGGTCGCTCTCCTCCATGGCACGCGCCCAGTCGGACGGCGGCCTGCTCGCACCCGAGGCGCTGCCCGCGCTCGTGGCCCGCATGGAGGGGCACGTCGAGGAGACCGCGGCCGCGGCGGGGAGCGCCCGGAGGATCCTCGACGGCCTGCAGGGGGCCATCTCCGGCGCGGTCGAGGCGGCCGAGGCCGGGAGCGTCCGGGCCGGCGAGGGCGCCATGGTCCTCGAGGGGGCCGCCAGCACCATCCGCGAGCTGGCCCGCGCGCTGGCCGCGTCGGCCACCTCCGGCCGGGCCATCGCCGGGGTGGCCAACCAGCAGGAGGCGGGGCTGGAGGCGCTGCGGGAGGCGATGAACGGGATCTTCCTCGCGGCGGAGCGCACGGCCGCGTCGACCCGCGAGGTGGCGTCGGAGGCGCAGGCGCTCACCGACCTGGCGGCGCGGATGCGCCGGTCGGGCCGGCCCGACTCATAGCCTAGCCCTATCGATTCGATAGCTACGATGTGTTGCGCCCGCTCGATCCCGGGGACAGGAAACGTCCCGGATGAGCGCGCACGGGGCCCCGATTTGCCCGTGACGGGTTCCGGACGCCGGGATAACAGGGACGAATACCCGTCCCTTCCATCAGCAGAAAAGGAGATGTCCACATGGCACAGCTCAAGGGCACCAAGACGCACGGAAACTTGAAGGCCGCCTTCGCCGGCGAGTCGCAGGCGAACCGCCGCTACCTGTACTTCGCCAAGGTCGCCGACGTGGAAGGCTACCCCGAGGTCGCCGGGAACTTCCGCGAGACCGCCGAGGGGGAGACCGGCCACGCCTTCGGCCACCTCGACTACCTGAAGGTCGTCGGCGACCCCGCCACCGACCTGCCCATCGGCGACTCGGTCGCCAACCTCAAGTCGGCCGTGGCCGGCGAGACCCACGAGTACACCGACATGTACCCGGGCTTCGCCAAGACCGCGCGCGAGGAGGGCTTCGCCCAGGTCGCCGACTGGTTCGAGACCCTCGCCAAGGCGGAGAAGTCCCACGCCGGCAAGTTCTCGAAGATGCTCGACAGCATCAAGTAGCGAACCCATCCCGGGGATTCTTCCCGGGGACAGGTCAGGGTGAGCGGCCCGGTTCCCCTCGGGGGCCGGGCCGCCCGTCCCGGAGGCAGCGCCATGTCCGAGCCCGCGAAGAAGGTGAGCTACGACCCGACCCCCGGTCTGTCGTACGACCCCTCCCAGCCCGTGTACTGGGACCCGGCCGCGCTCCACGGCGAGGTGCTGCGCGCCTTCGACATCTGCAACGGCTGCCGCATGTGCTTCAAGTTCTGCGACAGCTTCCCGCGACTGTTCGAGCTCCTCGACGCGCGGGACCACGACGTCCACACCCTGAGCGCCCCCGAGATCCAGGGGGTCATGGACGACTGCTTCCAGTGCAAGCTCTGCGAGGTGCAGTGCCCCTACACCCCGCGTGACAACCACCCCTTCCAGCTCGACTTCCCGGCGCTGGTGCACCGGTACGACGCCCAGGAGTTCCGGGCCCGCGGCGGCAAGCCCACGCTCCGCGAGAAGTTCCTCGGCGACCCCGACCTGTCCGGGAAGATGGCCCGCATGTCGCTCGGGCTCGCCAACGCCATGAACAAGGTGGCCCCGGCCCGCTTCCTGATGGAGAAGGTGCTGGGGGTCGACCGGCACGCCTCGCTCCCCGACTTCGCCACCACCGCCTTCGACACCTGGGCCGATCGGGCCGGCTGGGTGAAGCCCGAGCCGGGCGGCGACGCGGTGCTCTTCCAGACCTGCTTCGTGCAGAACAACGACACCGCGCTGGGGCGCGACACCCTCGAGGTCCTGCGCAAGAACGGCGTCGACGTCCGGGTGGTGAAGGGGCTGCGCTGCTGCGGCATGCCGGTCTGGGAGCACGGCGACCTCGACCAGCTGCGCCTCCAGGCCCACGACGACCTCGACCTCCTGCTCCCCTTCGTGGAGAAGGGGGCCAAGGTGCTGGTGGTGAACCCCACCTGCTCGATGATGATGCGCCGCGAGTGGCCCCACCTGCTCGAGGGGGAGGACCGGGTCCGCGCCGAGAAGCTCGCCCCAGCGGTGATGGACGTCTCCGAGTACCTCTGGTCGATCCGGAACGAGCCCCGCTTCAGCGCCGACTTCAAGTCCACCCCTCCGGGCGGCAAGGTCGCCTACCACGCCCCCTGCCACCTGCGGGCCCAGGCGGTGGGGTTCAAGGGGCGCGACCTGCTCCGCCGCATCCCGGGCGTCGAGGTCGCGGCCACGGTGATGGAGTGCTGCGGCCACGACGGCACCTACGCGATGACCGTGGAGGGGCACGACGCCTCGGGGCGCATCGGCGAGAAGGCCTTCGAGGGGATGAAGTCGGCCGAGGCGAAGGTCTGGTGCACCGACTGCCCCCTCGCCGCGGTCCAGTTCGAGCAGTTCGCAGGAAACAGGCCGCTCCACCCCATGACCGTGCTGGCCCGGGCCTACCGGGAGAACGGCTTCGGGGCGGGCGGGAAGGAAGGTTCGTGATGAAGCCCGTCGCCCGCCAGGAGATCCTCGACCTCACCGCCTACGAGAAGGCCCGCCCCGCCGTCCGCGAGTCGATGCTGGCCGTGAAGGCGCCCCGCCGCGTCCACCTGGGCGAGGCGCTCACCTTCCTCTTCGAGAACCGCGACACCATGCGTTACCAGGTCCAGGAGATGGTCCGGGCCGAGCGCATGGTCGACGAGGAGGCGATCGCCCACGAGCTCGAGACCTACAACGAGCTGCTGGGGCGCGAGGGCGAGCTGGGCGCGACGCTCCTCATCGAGATCGACGACCCGGACGAACGGGCGGTGAAGCTCCGCGACTGGATGGGGCTCCCCGGGAGCCTGTACGTGACGACCGCCAGCGGACGGAGGGTGAAGGCCACCTTCGACGCCCGGCAGGTCGGCGACGAGCGGCTCTCCTCGGTCCAGTACCTCAAGTTCGACACCCACGGGGAGGAGCCCATCGCGGTGGGATCGGACCACCCGCGCCTCGTCGCCGAGGTGCAGCTCGCGCCCGCGCAGCGGCAGGCCCTCGCAGCCGACCTCCGGGACTGACCGGCCCGGGCCGAAATAGGCGGCCGGCGGCCGCGTAGGACGGGTGGACCCCGGAGGTTCACCATGTGGAAGCCCGCCGCCCTCGTCGTCCTGTCCCTCGCCCTGGAGGGCGCCTTCATCCTGAACGCGCTGGTGCCCGATTCCGGGGCCATGCGCCGGGCCGCCGTCGAGGCCCGGGTCCGCTCCCCCGACGTCGCCGTGGCGAGCACCGCGCGGGCGATTTCCCCTGGCGCCCTCGCCACCGCCCGGTAATGGAATCCTCATGATGCGCTCGAACCGGTCCCGCCGACCCGTTGCCCTCGCAGTGCCCCGTCCTGCCGACGACCGGGTCTGGGTGCAGATCCTCGCGGCCGCCGCGGTCGGGCTCCTCTGGTTCGCGGTCGCCGGCGCGCTCCGCTAGCGGCCTGCTCCGGACCCACCCGACTTGATCCCCTGGTTCGAGCCCCCGGCCCTCCACCTCGGGCCGGTCACGCTTCAAATATTCGGGATCCTGGCCGCGATCGGCGTCGCCGTCGGGGTGCGCTCGACCGCCTGGGCGGCCAGCCGTCGCGGCCTCGACCCACGCCCGGTCCTCGAGTTCGCGATCTGGGGCGTCGTCGCCGGCATCCTGGTCGGGCACCTCGTGCACGTCGGCCTCTACCACCCGGAGGAGCTCCGCGAGCCGCGCCGGGTGCTCGAGTTCTGGGACGGCCTCTCGTCCTTCGGGGGGCTCCTCGGGGGCGTGGTGGGCGCGGTGCTCTTCTTCCGGGTCCGCGGCGTCCCGCTCGCCCGCTACGGCGACGCCTTCGCGGTCGGCGTCCCCACCGGCTGGGCGATCGCCCGGATCGGCTGCTTCCTCGTCCACGATCACCCGGGGACCCGGACCACCTTCCCGCTCGCCGTCGACTTCCCCGGCGGGCCGCGTCACGACCTGGGGCTCTACGAGGCGGTGGTGCTCTTCGCCATCGCCGGCCTGCTCTGGCGGACCTGGGCCCTCCGGCGGCTCGAGGGGCGGCTCCTGGGGTTGCTCGCCGTCCTCTACGGGGCGGCGCGCTTCCTGCTCGACTTCCTCCGCGCCTCCGACGTCCCCTACGCCGACGCCCGCTACGGGGGGCTCACCCCCGCCCAGTTCGGGGCGTGCCTGCTCGTGGCGTGGGGGGCGTGGCGGCTCGGACGACCCCCCGTTATCTCCCCGGGATGGCCATCCTCGTCGTAGAGGACGACCCCGGCATCCGCCAGGGGATCGCAGACTTCCTCGGGTTCGAGGGCTACGCCGTCGACGTGGCCGTGAACGGCGAGGAGGCGCTCTCCTACCTCCGCGAACGACGACCCTCGCTGCTCGTCCTCGACCTCGTCATGCCGGTCATGAACGGGCCCCAGCTGCTCGAGCGGCTCCGCCGCGAGGGGATCGCCGAGGGGGTCCCGGTGGCCATCATGACCGCCGCCATGCCCGGGGCGAGCACGCTTCCGGTGGCCGACGCCTACCTCTCCAAGCCCTTCGACCTGGAGGAGTTGCTGCAGGTGGTCGGGCGCCACGCCGGCCCCCCCGGTCCTCCGGAAGGCTCGGCGGTCGGGTAGACGCCCCCGCCGTGTCCCGGTCCCGGGACGCGCGGACGCCCCGGACGAGACGCCAGCCTCCTCCTGGGTCGCACCATCGCGTGCGGATTCGTGCCGCCGAGCCGTTATGATCGGCCGGACATGTCCATTCCATTCGACGCGCCCCCCGCCGCGCCGAGCGCCTCGAACCTGGGGTTCGTCGAGGACCTCTACTTCGCCTGGATGCAGGACCCGGCCTCGGTCGACGAGCGCTGGCGCGCCTACTTCGAGTCGCTGCCTCCGGTGCCCGATGCCGCCCCGGCCCCGACCGCCTGGCCGGCACGAACCGCCCGTGAAGGGAGCGCCGCGCGCCCCGACGACCGCGAGGCCTTCCGCCTCCGGGTCGACCGGCTCACCCGCGCCTGGCGGACCTTCGGCCACCTGCAGGCCGACCTCGACCCGCTCGGGCTGGAGCGGCGCCGGGCCGAGCGGCTCGAGCTGGCCGAGTTCGGGCTCTCCGAGGCCGACCTCGACCGCCCGGTGGGCGCGCACGGCGGGAAGGAGGAGACCCTGCGGGAGGTGCTGGCCCGCCTCCAGGAGACCTACGGCCGGACGCTGGGCGTGCAGCTCGGCCACATCAACGACCGCGAGCTGCGCGGCTGGCTCGAGCAGCGCATGGAGCGGACGCGCAACCGGCTCACGCTCACCCCGGAGGTGCGCCGGCGCCTGCTCGAGAAGCTCCTCCAGGCCGGGATGTTCGAGCAGTTCCTGGGCACGCGCTTCCTGGGCGCGAAGCGCTTCTCGCTGGAGGGCTCCGAGGTCCTGGTGCCCCTGCTCGAGCTTCTCCTCGATCGGGCCGTGGGCTACGGCGTGCGCAACGTCGTCATCGGGATGGCCCACCGCGGCCGGCTCAACGTGCTCGCCAACGTGCTCGCCAAGCCCCTGCGCGACATCTTCGCCGAGTTTCGCGACCAGGCCATCATCAACGGCGCGGCCGGTGGCGACGTGAAGTACCACCTCGGGTACTCGAGCACCCGCGACACCGCCGACGGCGGCCTGCGCCTCTCCCTCGCCTTCAACCCCAGCCACCTCGAGTGGATCGACCCGGTGGTCCAGGGAAGGGTGCGGGCCAAGCAGGATCGCTTCAGCGACGCCGAGGGGCAGCGCTCCTTCCCGGTGCTCATCCACGGCGACGCGGCCTTCGCCGGCCAGGGGATCGTGGCCGAGACCTTCAACATGTCGGGGCTCCCCGCCTACCGGTGCGGCGGCACCATCCACGTGGTGGTGAACAACCAGATCGGCTTCACCACCTCGCCCCGGGATTCGCGCTCCACGACCTACTGCACCGACGTCGCGCTCATGCTCGACATCCCGGTCATCCACGTGAACGGCGAGGACCTCGAGGCGGTGGCCCAGGCCGTGCTGCTCGCCGCCGACTTCCGCCAGCGCTGGCACCGGGACGTGGTCATCGACGTCTGGGGCTATCGCAAGTACGGGCACAACGAGGGGGACGAGCCCACCTTCACCCAGCCGGTGATGTACCGGGCCATCGCCGCCAAGACCCCGTTCCCGCGCGCCTTCGCCTCCGAGCTGCAGCGGGAGGGCGCGGCCACCGAGGAGCAGGTCGCCGCGATGACGCGCGCCTACCAGGCCCGTCTCGAGGAGGCCTACCAGGCCTCCGCCGCGGTGGCGGCGGTTCCGGCCCCGGCGGTGAACGAGGGCGTGTGGAGCCGCTACCGGGGCGGTCCCATCGCCTTCGCCGAGGACGTGGTGACGGCCGTGCCGGCCGACCGGCTCGCCCACGTGGCCCGCCACCTCTCCGAGATCCCCGCCGGGTTCGATCCCAACCCCAAGATCGCCAAGCTCTTCGAGGCCCGCTCCGAGATGGCCCTGGGGAAGCGGCCGCTCGACTGGGGCTTCGCCGAGCTCCTGGCCTACGGCACGGTGGCCTGGGACGGACGCGTCGTCCGGCTGGTCGGGCAGGACGTGCGGCGAGGGACGTTCAGCCACCGGCACGCCGTCATCACCGACCACAAGAACGGCTCCCCCTACATGCCGCTCGCCAACCTGCGCGAGGGGCAGGGGAAGGTCTCCATCTTCGACAGCCTCCTCTCCGAGGCGGCCGCGCTCGGCTTCGAGTTCGGCTACAGCCTGGAGCAGCCCGAGGCGCTCGTGATCTGGGAGGCCCAGTTCGGCGACTTCGTGAACGGGGCGCAGGTGCTCATCGACCAGTTCCTCTCCTCCTCGGAGGTGAAGTGGAACCGGCTCTCCGGGCTGGTGATGCTGCTCCCGCACGGGATGGAGGGGCAGGGGCCGGAGCACTCCAGCGCCCGGCTGGAGCGGTTCCTGGAGCTCTCGGTGGAGGACAACTGGCGGGTGATGAACCTCACCACGCCGGCCCAGATCTTCCACGCCCTGCGCGGCCAGGTGCACGCGAGCTTCCGCAAGCCCATGATCGTGATGTCGCCGAAGAGCCTCCTGCGGAACCCGGCCGCGGTCTCCCCCATCTCCGAGCTCGTCTCGGGCAAGTTCCACTCCGTCCTGCCCGATCCCGCCGTCTCCGACCCGTCGGCGGTCCGCCGCGTGCTCCTCTGCTCGGGGAAGGTCTACTACGACCTCGTCGAGGGGCGCGGGGCGCGCAAGAAGGGCGACGTGGCCATCGTCCGGATCGAGCAGCTCTACCCGCTGCGCACCCCGGAGCTCCAGGCGGCGCTCGCGCCCTACCCGGCCTCGGCCGAGGTGCTCTGGGTCCAGGAGGAGCCGCGCAACATGGGCGCCTGGCCCTACATCCGCGACGCCCTCGGGGAGGCGGTTCGCGGCTTCGACGCCCGGTCGTCGGTGGTGGCCCGTCCGCCCAGCCCGAGCCCCGCGTCGGGCTCCGCCACGCGGCACAAGCTCGTCCAGCAAGCCCTCGTCGAGGAAGCGCTGGGATGATCCGTCTACAGGGAGGGAACTGAACCCATGGCCGTCGAGCTGAAGGTCCCGTCGCTGGGCGAGAGCGTCACCCAGGCCCAGGTCGGGCAGTGGCTCAAGAAGGAAGGGGAGGCCGTCCTCCGCGACGAGCCGGTGGTCGAGGTCGAGAGCGAGAAGGCCACCGTGGCCGTCCCCGCGCCGGCCACGGGCGTCCTGCGCCGCGTGCTCCGGCAGACCGGCGAGATGGTCGCGGTGGGGCAGCCGCTCGGGGAGATCGAGGAG
>JBAXVO010000071.1:0-14301 GCA_037129355.1 Deltaproteobacteria bacterium
TTCGCCGCGGCCGGGCTCGATGCGGACCGGGTGCGGAGGGTCGCGGGGCTCGGCGAGGCCGACCTGGCCGCGCCCGATGGCGTCCTTCCCGGAGAGACCTTCCCCCGGCTCTGGCAGGAGGCCTTCCGCCAGGCGCCCCGCGAGGAGCTCCCCACCGAGGTGGGGCTCGCCATGCCCTTCGGCGCCTTCGGCGCGCTCGACTACCTGGCCGGAAGCTCCCCCACCGTCGAGGCCGCGTTCCACTCCCTCCGCAGCCACTTCCGCCAGGTGGCCCACCTCGCGCTCGAGATCGGGGGCGACGCGGCCGGCGCCGACGTCCGCATCGTGAACCCGGAGCCGTTCCCGGGGCAGGAGGTCTCCGACGAGATGACCATCGCCATCCTGGTCGGACGGTTCCGCGGCGATGCGGCGACCCCCTTCCGGCCCGCAGCCGTCCGGCTCACCCGCCCTCCGCCGAAGGGACCGACGCGCCACGCCGTGCTCCTCGGCGCCCCGGTCACCTTCGCCTGCTCCGCGGCCGGGCTGGAGATCCCCATGGCGGCGTGGAGGGCCCCCATGCGGCGCGCCGACCCGGCGCTGCAGGAGACCCTCCGGCAGCTGGCCCGCAGGCTGGATCTCGGTGGCGAGGCGGACGACCTGGAGGTGGCGCTCCGGGCCCGGCTCCGCACGCTGCTCCCGGAGGGGAAGGCCGACGCCGCGTCGGTGGCCCGGACCCTCGGCCTCTCCGAGCGGACCATGAACCGGCGGCTCCGGGCGATCGGCAAGTCGTGGCGCGACGTCCTCGACGACTTTCGCGAGGCCGAGGCGGAGCGGCTGCTCACCTCGGGGCGCGCCGGGCTCTCCGACGTGGCCTTCCGTCTGGGCTTCTCCGACCAGACCGCCTGGAACCGCGCCTTCAAGCGATGGAAAGGGATGTCGCCGACCGAGTGGCTCCAGGGACGGTCGGCTCCGGAAGCGACTGCGCGGCGCTCCTGAGCCGGCCGAAGGTCGACGGACCGGCGACCGCCGCCGTGCACATCACCCCGGACATCACCGCGCCCCCGATGCCGAGCATCAGGGCATCCGCGCCGGCGAGGAAGAGCCCGGGCACCGGCGTGCGGGCCCGGAGCCAGCGGCGGGTGAAGCGCTCCGGGGTGGCCGGAAGGCCGTAGATCTCCCCGCCCGGGTGGCCGGTGAAATGGGCCGTGGAGAGGGGGGTCGAGAGTTCCCGGTGGACGACCAGCTTCGAGAGGCCGGGGAGGCGTCGCTCGGCGGAAGCGAGGAGCGCGTCGGCGATCCGCTCCTTCACCGCTTCGTACTCCTCGCCGCGCTTCATCCACCTCGTCCCGGCCCAGCGCTCGAGGTGGCTCCCGTCGAGCGACGAGATGAGCTCGGCGGTGTGGCCGCGTGCCTCCGGGTCCTTCATCGACGGGAAGGAGACGTAGGTCTGGGGCGAGTGGCCCGAGAGGATCTCCGCCCCCCGGTTCCACATCCGATCCTGGTCCAGCTCGTCGTGGAGCCAGAGGTTCTCCCCCTTCACGCCGAGCTCGGCCGCGGAGCGGGAGAGCCCCAGGTAGAGCGAGACGTGCGACATGCTCCGCGGCGTGGCGCGCAGCTCGTCCCGGAAGGGCAGCGGGACCTCCTCGGGGAGGAGCCGCAGGAACGTGCCCCTCGCTCCCGCGTCCGAGATCACCACCGGCGCGCGCAGTTCCTCGCCTCCGACCAGCCGGACGCCGATGGCGCGACCGCCCTCGACGAGGATGTGCTCCACCTCGGCGCGGACCCGGACCGAGCCTCCGGCCGCCTCGATGACCCGCGTCGCCCCCTCGGCGATCCGGGCCGAGGTGCCGGACGGGTAGTACCCGCCCTCGTAGTAGTGGGCGGTGATGACGGCGTGGGCCAGGAAGGCGCTCTTCGACGGGGGGAGGCCGTAGTCGCCCCAGCGGGCGCCCAGCACGGCCTTGAGCCGCTCGTCCCGGACGTGCTCGTCGAGCCAGGAACGGGTGGTGCGGAGCGCGAGCTTCCCCCGCCGGGCGAGGAGCGCGCCGGCGATGGCGGCCACCGGCGCAGGCGCGCTCGAGCGCATCCCCAGGACGTTCATCCAGGAGGCGGCCCGGTCCACGTCGTGGAAGAAGCGGTCGATGGCCTTCCGCTCCGCGGGGAACTCCGCGACGAGGTCGTCCCGGAAGTTCTTCTTCCCGGCGCGCACGCCGAACTCGAAGCCGGGGAAGACGAGCCGGTCGTAGGTCTCGGGCATCCTCGACCAGCGCACGCCGCCGCCGGTCGCGATCTGAAGCGCGTTGCGCATCATGCCCGGCTCGCCCATCTCGCCGACGTAGTGGACCCCCACGTCCCACTCGAAGCCGCCCCGCCGGGTGAAGGTGTGGGTGAAGCCGCCGGCCCGGTAGTGGCGCTCGAGCACCAGGACCTTCCGGCCGTGCAGCCGGGCCAGGAGCCCGGCGGCGGCGAGGCCGCCCATGCCGGAGCCGATGACGATCACGTCGGCGTCGTGGTTCGGATCGCGTGTGGATGCCATGTCGTTCTCCCGCGGCGCGAGGGAGGGGCGCCGTCGAGGGAGAGTCTGGCGCGGCGGCGCGCCCGGTGCTTTGCCCGACGCGCCGACCCCGTGGCCGAACCGGCCAGACGCCTCGTTTACACCGGCCTGGAAGGGTGACGCGGGGCGAAGCGTTGTACCCTGCGCCCGCATGTCCGAGCTCGTCACCATCGGAGCCCCCCCGCCGGCGAAGCGCGTCCGGTGGCGGAATCCCTACCGCGCCATCCCGGCCGTGCGCTGGGGGGTGCAGGGGCTCTACCTCGCCTTCCTGCTCCTCGTCGGCTGGGAGTTCTGGCGGTTCCACGCCCAGGCGGTGGGCACGGGGCCGGTGACGGCGGCGCGCCCGCCGTCGGTCGAGGCCTTCCTCCCCATCAGCGCGCTCGTGGGGTTGAAGCACTTCCTGCTCACCGGCTACTGGGACCCGGTCCACCCGGCCGGGCTCACCATCCTCTCCGCCGCCATCGTGGGCGCGCTGCTCGCCCGGAAGGCCTTCTGCGGCTGGGTCTGCCCGGTGGGGACGATCTCCCGCGGGCTGGAGGGGCTGGGGGAGAAGCTCCTCTGGCGCCGTCGCTGGCCGGCCGTGCCGCGCTGGCTCGACCTCTCCCTCATGTCGGTGAAGTACCTGCTCCTCGCCTTCTTCGCCTGGGCCATCCTCTGGCAGATGCCGCTGGCGGCGCTCGACGGGTTCATGCGCTCCCCGTACAACGTGGCCGCCGACGCGAAGATGCTCCTCTTCTTCCAGGACCTCTCGGCCACCGCGGCCTGGGTCCTCGGCGGACTCGTCCTCCTCTCGCTCGTGGTGAAGAACGCCTGGTGCCGCTGGGGCTGCCCCTACGGCGCGCTCCTCGGGCTCGCGAGCTTCTTCTCCCCGCTGCGCATCGTCCGGGACACCGCCACCTGCAACGACTGCGGCGCCTGCTCCCGGGCCTGCCCGGTCGACATCCCGGTCCACGCCCGCGTGCAGGTCCGCTCCCCCGAGTGCACCGGCTGCCTCTCCTGCGTGGCGGCGGGCACCGTCCCCTCGTGCCTGGGGGTGAGCCCCGCGAAGCGGATCTCACCCTGGGTGCTCCCCGCGGTCGGCGTGGGGACGATGCTCGTCTTCTGGGGCGTGGCGGTCGCCACCGGCTTCTGGACGAGCGAGGTGCCGCTCGAGGCCTTCCGGCGCGCCTACCGGATGGCCCCGATGATCGGGCACTGAGCGGGGCGCAGCACCGGCGGCGGCGCGCACTCCACCTCCACCCGCGCCCCGGTCCGCGGGTGGTCGAGCGCGAGGCGCCAGGCGTGCAGCCGGTACCCCGGGTCGCCCGGCACCGCGTGCCCTCCCGGGAGCGGAAGCCCGCCCGGCCCGTAGAGGGGATCGCCCACGAGCGGGTGACCGGCGAAGGCCAGGTGGATCCGGATCTGGTGGGGGCGGCCGGTCTCGATCTCCACCTCGAGGAGCGACGAGGGCGCGTCCCCGCCACGCCGCTCCAGGACCCGGACCAGGCTCCGCGACGGACGTCCCGAGGGGCTGGCCGCGTGGAGCGTCCCGGTGGGGGCGTACGGGACCTCGCCGATGGGGGCGTCGACCGTGAAGGCGTCTCGCGACGGGTGGCCCGCGCAGAGGGCGAGGTAGACCTTTCGGATGCGCCGCTCCCGCATCGCCGCCTGCACGGCCGTCGCCGCCAAGGCGGTGCGGGTGAAGAGCACCACCCCCGACGTGTCGCGCCCCAGCCGGTGCACCGGCACGGCGCCGGCGTCGCGCCGCCGGACCACCGCGAGCAAAGTGGACTCGAGGTAGAGCCCGCCCCCGGGCAGCGTGGGCAGCCCCCGCGGCTTGGCCACGGCGAGAAGGTCCTGGTCCTCGAACAGCACCGCGGTGCAGACCGGCGCCTCCGGCTCGTCCCAGGGCGGCCGCGTCCAGGTGAGCCGCTCCCCGGCCCGGAGCACCCGGCCGGCCGCGGCCACGACGCCGTCGACCCGCACCGCCCCCGCCGCGATCCGCTCGAGCCACTCCCCCTCCGGGGCACGCTCCCAGCGGGTGCGCAGGTGGTCGACGACCGTCCGACCGGCGCCCCGGGCGTCCACCTGCTCGCCGTACTCGTATCCCCGGTTGCGCATGGCCACCGACGATGGTACGTCGCGAGGCCATGAGCCGCATCTACAAGTCGCTTCCCCCGAAGGGCACGGCGCTCGGGATCGCCTTCTCCGGCGGCCTCGACACCCGCTGCGCGGTGGCCTGGCTCGCCGAGCAGGGGATGGCCGTCCACGCCTACACCGCCGACCTGGCCCAGCCCGACGAGGCCAACCCGGCCGACATCCCGCCCATCGCGATCCAGCACGGCGCGGTGAAGGCGAAGCTCATCGACTGCCGCGAGTCGATGGTGCGGGAGGGCATCACCGCCATCCAGTGCGGCGCCTTCCACCTGTCCTCCGGGAGCAAGAAGTACTTCAACACCACGCCGCTCGGGCGCGCGGTGACCACCACCGCCATCGTGCGGGCCATGCGCGAGGACGGGGTCCACGTCTTCGGCGACGGATCCACGCACAAGGGCAACGACATCCAGCGCTTCTACCGCTACGGGATCCTGGTCGACCCCGACCTGCGCATCTACAAGCCCTGGCTCGACCAGGCCTTCGTCACCGCCTTCGGCGGCCGCAAGGAGATGAGCGAGTACCTCGAGCGGCGCGGCCTGCCCTACAAGATGGGCACCGAGAAGGCCTACTCCACCGATGCCAACGTCCTCGGCGCCACCCACGAGGCGAAGGACCTCGAGAAGCTCGACACCAGCATGCGCATCGTGGCCCCGATCATGGGGGTCGCCCACTGGAAGCCGGAGGTGAAGGTCGCCGCCGAGGAGGTCACGGTGACCTGGGAGAACGGCCTGCCGGTGGAGCTCTCCGGCCGCCGATTCTCCTCCCCGTACGAGCTCTTCCTGGAGGCCAACCGCATCGGCGGACGGCACGGCCTGGGCATGAGCGACCAGATCGAGAACCGGGTCATCGACGCCAAGAGCCGCGGCGTCTACGAGGCGCCGGGGATGGCGCTCCTCCACCTCTCCTACGAGCGGCTGCTCTCCGCCATCCACAACGAGAACACCCTCGACCTCTACTTCACCCTGGGTCGCAGGCTGGGGCGCATCCTCTACGAGGGCAAGTGGTACGACCCCGAGGCGCTCATGCTGCGCGACGCGCTGACCCGGTGGGTGGCCCCGTCGGTCTCCGGGTCGGTGACGGTGGAGCTGCGCCGCGGCGACGACTGGAGCTACCTCGACACCCGGGCCCGCTACATGAGCTACGCCCCCCACAAGCTCTCGATGGAGCGGGTGGAGGATCCGGCCTTCACGCCGGAGGATCGCATCGGCGCGCTCGAGCTGCAGAACCTGTCGGTGGGCGACAACCGCGACCTGCTGCTCCACCACCTCGATGCGGTGCGGGCCCTCGGCGCGGGGGCACCGCAGGCGCCGCGGCTCGGGGCGCTGCTGGGGGCCGACGAGAAGGACTAGCGGCGCTCAGGCGGCGTCGAGCAGGGCCCGGACCCGGGCCACCAGCGTCGCCGGCGTGAAGGGCTTGGCCAGGAACTCGATCCCCGAGTCGAGGACGCCGCGCCGGGCGATGACCTCCTGAGGGTAGCCCGACACGAAGAGGGCGCGCAGGCCGGGCCGTCGGGTCCGCAGCGCGTCGACGAGCGCCTTCCCGCTCATGCCCGGCATGACCACGTCGGTCACCACCATGTGAAGGGGGCCGGGCTCGTCCTCCAGGATCCCCAGCGCCTCCGCGCCGCTGCCGGCCACGAGCACGCGGTGGCCGGAGCCGCGCAGGGCCCGGACGGTGACCGCCCGTACCCGTGGGTCGTCCTCCACCACGAGGATGGTCTCGGTGCCCTTCGTCGTCGCCACCGGCGGCGGGGCGGCGACGGGCGCGGCGCCCGCATCCTCGCGGGTGCGTGGGAAGCGGATCTCGAAGGTGGTCCCCTGTCCGGGCGCGCTCTCCACCAGCACCCGCCCGCCGTTCTGGGTCACGATCCCGTGGACGGTGGCCAGCCCCAGGCCGGTTCCCTTGCCGATCTCCTTGGTGGTGAAGAACGGCTCGAAGAGCCGCTCCTGCACCTCCGGGCTCATGCCGGCGCCCGAGTCGCGGACCACCAGGTAGACCCACTGCCCGGTGGACGGGCTGGTCGGCGACGGGCCCGGATCGACCACGGCGTTGCGGGTCTCGATGACCAGCTTCCCGCCCTTCGGCATGGCGTCGCGCGCGTTGGCGGCGAGGTTGAGGAGCAGCTGCTCCATCTGCCCGGGGTCGCAGAGGGCGAGCCACAACCCCTCCTGCGCGTGGACCTCGAGCTCGACGTCCTCGCCGAGCACGCGGCGCAGCAACCGCTCGCTTCCCCGGACCACGGTGTTGAGGTCGAGGGGGACCGGGGAGATGACCTGCTTGCGGGCGAAGGCGAGGAGCTGCGTGGTGAGGTCGCGGGCCCGCTCGCCGGCCTCGCGGATCTGATCGACGTCCTCCGGGTCGACGGGGCGCCCCTCGGCCTGCGCCTCCCGGATGCCCTCCGAGCAGCTCAGGATCACCGTGAGCAGGTTGTTGAAGTCGTGGGCCACCCCTCCGGCCAGCCGGCCGATGCTCTCCAGCTTCTGGCTCTGCCGGAACTGTTCCTCGAGCCGGCGCTGCTCGGTGACGTCGCGGGCGTTCACCACCACCCCCCGCACGGCGGGATCGTGGAACATGCTGCGCCCCGAGCCCTCGACGAGGCGCCAGCTCCCGTCCCGGTGCCGGTGGCGGACGGTCACCGGCAACGCCTCGCGGCTGTCCGAGTCGGTGGCCTGCTGGGCCTCCTCGAGCAGCGGGGCGTCGTCGGGGTGGATGATCCGGAGGTCCTGCAGCGTCCGCCCCAGCACCTCGTCCGCCTTCCACCCCAGCGTCTCCTCCGCGCTCCGGCTCCAGTACTGGATCCGCTTCTGGGCGTCGAAGACCAGGATCATGTCGGTCGAGTGCTCGGTGAGCGCCCGGAACCGCGCCTCGGAGGTGCGCAGCGCCTCCTCGCCCCGCCGGATGGCGCGCCCCGTGAGGGTCCGGAGCAGGCCGAAGGCGAGCAGGGCGAGGGGGGCGAGGACGAGGGCGAGGAGGATGGCCCGGGCGGCGATGGGGCGGAGCGAGCGGGTCACCTCGACGCGGCCGACCGTGACCCCCGCGTCGAGCACCGGCCAGGAGCGGGTCAGCCGGGGAGCCGGGACGGTGCCGCCGACCTCGGCCACGGTGGCGCCGGCCACGTCGGCGATCCGCCGCCGGTCGTCGGCGCCGTCGCCGGGGCGCTGGGCCACCGCCTCGAGCAGCCGGACGTGCTCGTAGCGCCACATCTCCGGGTTGGCGGCGATCACGTGGTTCACCAGCTGTGCGTCGTTCTCCGCCTCGGCCTGGACGCTTCCCTCCTGGTACCGGTAGGAGAAGAGGACGTAGGCCGCGATGGGCAGGACGACGACCGCCAGCCCCAGGAACCCGGCCAGGCCGGCCACCACGCGCGGGATGCCGGGCTGGCGCATCAGTCGACCGCCGGGAAGTCGAGCGGGAGCGCGCCCAGGTCGCGGAGGAGTTGCCGCCCGCGCGACGAGCCCAGGAAGGCCAGGAAGCGGCGCACGCCGTCGCTGGCCGGCGTCCGGTAGACCACGTGGATCGATTTCCCGAGCGGGTACCGCCCCGAGTCGAGGTTGTCCACCGTGGGCTCGACCCCGTTCCACAGGAGCGGACGGACCGGATGCGGCTCGGCGCGCACCTGGAGGAGGGTGGTCGGGCCGATCGCCCCCGGCGACCGGGCGACCATCTCGTTGCACTCGGTGTTGGTCACCGCCACGAGCATCCCGGGGCGGGCCGCGGCCGCTTCGACCGCCGCGGCGACCTCCGGGGAGATGGAGCGGAGCAGGTCGGTGTCGGCGTCGGAGCGGGGCCGGAGGACGAGGCGGATGCGGAGCCCGTCGGCCCAGGCGACCCTCTTGCCGAGGTAGATGGCGACCAGTTCCTCGGTGGTCAGGCCGGCGGCGCTGACCCGCGGGCCGACGGCGAAGACGAAGGGGGTCCGCGCCACCTCGCGCGAGGCGAGTCCGTGGGCCCGCTCCTCCTCCCGCAGGGTCCGCCCGCTCACCCCGACGTCGAGCGCGCCGTCGGAGACGGCCCGGATGGCGCCGGTGCTCCCCAGGCTGGGAAGCACCCGGACCCGGACCCCGGGGTCCGGGGCGGCGGCCGCGTCGCCCACCCGGGCCATGGCCGCCACCGCGCTGCCCGTGCCCCCGACCCGGACCGGTTGCTGGGCGACGGCGACCGATGGCGCCGCCACCGCGCAGACCAGGGCGCAGACCACGGCCAGCAAGGCCGGGAGCGACGGCGTGGGGAGGCCGGCAGAACGGAAAAGAATTTTCACCATGGCTCGGGACGATCGAGCGCCGGATTCTGACACGGGCGCGCCCCGTCGCATAAGCGGGAAGCGATCGTTCGGATCAGGCCTGAAAAGTCTCGTCGATCCGGCGGGTTATCCACCCGCACAGGTCGCGGAGGCTCTGCTCGGAGATCTCGTGCCCGATCGGGTACTCCCGGTAGTCGACCCGGAGCCCCAGGGTGCCGAGGAGGTCGCGGGCCTCGTGGCCGAAGGAGATCGGGACCACCGGATCGGCCCGGCCGTGCTGCCAGAGCACCGGGAAGCCGGAGAGGCCGGGGCCGGGGAGCGACGGGACGGCACGCCGGGTGACCCGACCCGAGTGGGCGACGATCCCCCGGAGCATCTCCGGGTGGGCCAGCGCGCAGGCGGTGGCCATGGAGGCGCCCTGGCTGAAGCCGACGAGCCAGGCACGGGTGGGGTCACCGCCGTGCGTCCGGGCGGCCTCGCCCACGAACCGCAGGATGGCGTCCCGGCTCTCGACGACGTGCTGGAAGTCGATCCGCGGCGGGGACTCGCTCCAGTCGATGTCGAACCAGGAGTGGCCCATGGGCTGGGCCTCGTGCGGCGCCCGCACCGAGACCACGAGGAGGCGCGGGTCGAGGAAGGGGGCGAGCCCGAACAGGTCCTGCTCGTCGGCCCCCAGGCCGTGGAGCAGGATCGCCATGGGGGGCCGGGCCGAGGGGGTGGCCAGGGGCGCGGCCGGAGGGCGGACGACGTGGACCAGCGTCACGGGATCACGCGCAGGGGGGAGCGCTTTCCGGTCCGGGGCGCAGGCGTGGCCGGGAGCCGCCGTCCGGCGCGACGGGGTTCGCGCGCGACCACGGTTCCGACCAGGTCGTAGTCCCCCGCCTCGGTGATCTCGACGGTGACGAACTCGCCGGGGTAGGCGACCTTCTCCCCCGGTACCGCGAAGGCGTTCACGTAGGTGACGCCGTCGATCTCCGGGGCCTGCCGGGAGTGGCGCCCCACGAGCAGGTGGTCGGTTCCCTCGGCCTTCCCCTCCACGAGCACCTCGAGCCGCTGCCCC
The DNA here is from genome assembly GCA_037129355.1 of Deltaproteobacteria bacterium. Taxonomy (GTDB): domain Bacteria; phylum Myxococcota; class Myxococcia; order Myxococcales; family Anaeromyxobacteraceae; genus CAIOAK01. The sequence continues at coordinate 9,970 of JBAXVO010000071.1, forward strand.
ACGAGCGCCTTCTGCTCGGCGCGGGAGATGCGCTGCTGGATCGCCATGATCTTCCGCTGGCGGGCCTTCTTCACCCGCTCCGGGAGCTGTCCGGGCATCTCCGCGGCGGCCGTCCCCTCCTCCTGGGAGTAGGTGAAGACGCCCAGCCGCTCGAAGCGCTGCTCCCGCACGAAACCGAGCAGGTCCTCGAAGTCCTCCTCGGTCTCGCCGGGGAGGCCGACGATGAGCGCGGTGCGCAGCGCGATGCCCGGCACCCGGTCGCGGAGCTTGGCGAGCAGGGAGCGCAGGAACTTCACGTCGCGCCCCCGCTTCATGGAGCGGAGCAGCCGATCCGAGGAGTGCTGGAGCGGCATGTCGACGTACTTGGCGATCTTGGGCTCGCGGGCGATGACGTCGACGAGCGCGTCGGGGAAGTCGCGCGGGTAGGCGTAGTGGAGCCGGATCCAGCGGATGCCCTCCACCTGGCAGAGCTCGGGGAGCAGGTGGTGGAGGCGCACCTTGCCGGGGAGGTCCTGGCCGTACGCGGTGAGGTCCTGCGCCACCACCGACAGCTCCACCACGCCCTGCGCGGCGAGCGCCTCGGCCTCGGCCACCACGTCGGCGATGGGGCGGGATCGCTGCGGGCCGCGCAGCGCCGGGATGATGCAGAAGGCGCAGGCGTTGTCGCAGCCCTCGGCGATCTTGAGGTAGGCCGTGTGGCGGGCCAGCGAGTTCACCCGGGGTGTGGAGGCCGAGTGGACGAAGTCGGGGTCGGGGACGATGATCCGCTTGGCCTGGGCGTCGGAGACGATCGACGCGATGTCGGCGTAGGCGCCGGTTCCGACGAAGTGGTCGACCTCGGGCATCTCCCGGGCCATCTCGTCCGGGTAGCGCTGGGTGAGGCAGCCGGCCACCACGAGCTTCTTGCAGCGCCCCTCCTCCTTCATGCGGGAGAGTTCCAGGATGGCCTGGACCGACTCCTCCTTGGCGCTCTCGATGAAGCCGCAGGTGTTCACGACGATGACGTCGGCGCGGGCCGGGTCCTGGACCAGCCGGTAGCCGGCCTGGGTCAGGGTTCCCAGCATGACCTCGCTGTCCACCCGGTTCTTCGGGCAGCCGAGGGTGTGCATGTAGACGGGGGTCGCCATGGGGCGGCGGCGATCTAACCCGTCGGGGTGTGGGCGCGCAACGCGCTCTGGTTCAGCGCTTCTCGCCGGGCGGGGCGAGGGTGCTCACGATGGGGACGCCCATGGGGCCGACGGGGATGTAGATGACCGAGTGGTTGGGGCTCCCCACCATGGCCTTCTGGGCCTCGATGGCCTCGTGCTGGACGTAGAGCGGGGTGAGCCGTTGCTGGATGATCTGGGTGGCCCTGGCGATGCCCTCGGCCTCGACCACCCGGCGCTCGGCGTCCTTGCGGGCGATCTCCACCTGGGTGGAGCGGGTCTCCAGGTCCTGCGACACCGCCAGCTTGTTCGCCACCGCCTGGGCGACGATGGCCGGGTACTGGATGTTGCCCACCACCACGTTCATGACCTCGAAGGGCGTGTCCTTCGTCTTCTCCTGCGCCCACCGGGTGAGCTCGAGGCTCACGTCGCCGATCTTCTCGTTGAGGGCGAAGGCGTCGTACTGGGCGGCGGCCTCGCGGATCCGCGTCCGCAAGGGCTCCTTCAGGTAGTTCGCGAAGGCGACCTGCACCTGGTTCGGCCCCTCCCCGATGGTCGTGTACTGCTCGACGAAGTCCTTCACCTTGTCCCCGCGGACCCGGAAGATGATGTGGGCCTGCAGGGAGACCATGAGCTTGTCCTTGGTGAGCACCGCGTTCTCGCCGTTGAAGAGCTCCGCATAGCTGAAGGGGGTGACCGACACGTTCATCACGCTCACCAGCCAGGAGAGGCCGTAGCTGGTGGGGCCGGTCTGGAGCCCCACGTAGCTCGCCCTGCCCACCACGGCGCCGCGGGTCAGGTACCCGACGTAGCCGGCGGGGGTCGCCGGATTCTTGCAGGCGGTGAGCCCCAGCAGGGAGAGGACGGCGAGGAGCAGCGGGATCTTCAAGGCGGGGCGCATGCCGGCACTCCTCATTCGCGGAAGTTCTGGAACTGGATGGGGATGCCCAGGTTGCCGCCCCGGATGAGGGCCATGGCCTCCTGGAGGTCGTCCCGCTTCTTGCCGGTGATGCGCACCGCCTCGCCCTGGATGCCGGCCTGGACCTTGAGCCCCGAGCCCTTCACGAGCGCCACGATCTTCTTCGCGTCCTCCTGCTTCAGGCCGCGGCGGAGCTTCACCACCCGCTTCACGTGGCCGCCGGCGGCCGGCTCGATCGGCTGGGGATCCAGCCCCTCGAGCGGGACGCCGCGCTTGGCGAACTTCTCCATGAGCACGGTGTAGGCCGCGTCGACCCGGCCGTCGCTGTTGGCCTTGAGGAGGATGGCGCCGTCCTCCTGGCGGGTGACCTCCGTCGACGTCCCCTTGAAGTCGAACCGCTGCGCGATCTCCTTGCGCGCGTGCTGGAGGGCGTTCTCCACCTCCATCATGTCGAGGTCGCTCACCGCGTCGAAGCTCGGCATCCGAAGCATCCTCCCGGCGCGTCGCGCCGCGTTCAGATCGACAGCACCACCACCTGCACCGCCGGCCGCCTCCCCACCTCCCGCCGGAACCAGCGCCGGACCGCGAGGGAGCCCTCCCGCTCCAGCGACGCCTCGTCCCGCTGGCCGGCAGGCAGGGCCTGGATGGCACGGGAGACCTCCCCGGCCACCTCCGCCTCCCGGCCCGCGAGCCCCGCGGCACCCCGCCCCCGGACCTCCGGGGAGCGCACCGGCTCCCCCGTCGCCCGGTCGACGAGGAGCGCCACGAGCACGACTCCCAGCTCGGCGAGCCCCCTCCGGTCTCGTACCACGTCCTCCGCGACGACGGCGAAGCCCCCGTCCCGCGCCAGGTGGACGCGGCCGGAGGGCAGGCGCTCCTCGAGCCGGCGCACCCCGCCGTCCGAGAGCTCGAGCACCTCGCCGTCGACGAGCACGTGGCGCCGGTCGGCCCCGAGCCCCTCGGCGCCGGCGTGGGCGGCGTGGCGGGAGAGGTGGCGAAGCTCGCCGTGGATGGGGAGGAAGTGGTCGGGGCGGCAGGCGCGAACGAGCCGCCGCTGCTCCTCCTCCTGGGCATGGCCGGAGGCATGCAGCGCCCGGAAGTCCTCCCAGAGCACCTCGGCGCCGCGGGCCACGAGCCCGTCCACGGTGCGCCCGATGGCGACCTCGTTGCCGGGGATGAAGCGGGAGGAGAGGAGCACCCGGTCGCCGGGGCGGACGGGGAGTCCGGTGAGCTCCCCGCGGGCGGCGCGACCGAGCGCGCTGCGCGGCTCCCCCTGCGTTCCGGTGACGACGATGCAGGCCTCGCGCGGCTTCAGATCCCGGGCCTCCTCGAACGAGGCCAGCTGCCCCGGGGCGAGCCGGAGGTAGCCGAGCTCCACGCCGAGCCGGACGTTCTCCTCCATGGAGCGCCCCACCGGCACGAGTCGCCGCCCGAAGGCACGCCCGGCGTCGGCCACCTGCTGGATGCGGTGCAGGTGGGAGGAGAAGCAGGCGACCCAGATCCGTCCCGGAGCCCCTTCCATCGCGCCCTGGAGGGCCGGCCCGACCTCCGACTCGGAGAGGGAGGTCCCCTGGCGATCGGCGTTGGTGGAGTCGGAGAGGAGGAGCCGGATCCCCTCCCTCCCCAGGGCCTCGATGCGGTCGAGATCGGTGCGCCGCCCGTCGAGCGGCGCCTCGTCGATCTTGAAGTCGCCCGAGTGGTAGACGATCCCCTGGGGCGTGGTGATGGAGAGGGCGCAGGCGTCGGGGATGGAGTGGGCGACCGGGACGAACTCGGCCGCGAAGGGGGAGCCCTCGCCGGGGCGGACCACCTCGCCGTCCCGGATCTCGCGCAGGTCGGCCCGGACGCCCGCCTCCTCGAGGCGGGGGCGGAGGAGCGCGAGGGCGAGGCGGGGTCCGTAGACCGGCACCGGCACGTCGCGGAGCAACAGCGGCAGCGCCCCCAGGTGATCCTCGTGACCGTGGGTGAGGAGCACCGCCCCCACCCGGTCGCGCCGCTCCCGCAGCCAGGAGAGATCCGGGGAGATGGCCTCCACGCCGAAGGGCTCGGCCGGGAAGAGCAGGCCGCAGTCGACGACGGCGATGCGCTCCTCGCACTCCAGCGCGAGGCAGTTCATGCCGATCTCGCCGAGGCCGCCGAGGGCGGCGATGCGGACGGGGGAGGCCATCCCTTCAATCTAGCCGGCCTTGAGGTAAGGTGCGGCCGCCGTGGCCGAAGACCCCATCCTCGACCCCCTGAACGACGCCCAGCGGGCGGCGGTCCTGCACG
>JBAXVO010000072.1:0-14223 GCA_037129355.1 Deltaproteobacteria bacterium
GCTTCACCTGGGCGAGCACGCTGGCGGCCTGCTCGCCGCCCATGACCGAGATGCGCGCGTTGGGCCAGGTCCACAGGAAGCGGGGAGAGTAGGCGCGCCCGCACATGCCGTAGTTCCCGGCGCCGAAGCTGCCGCCGATGAGGAAGGTGAACTTGGGGACCCGGGCGCAGGCCACGGCGGTCACCATCTTGGCCCCGTCCTTGGCGATGCCGCCCGCCTCGTACTTCGAGCCGACCATGAAGCCGGTGATGTTCTGCAGGAAGACGAGCGGGATCCCCCGCTGGGCGCAGAGCTGGATGAAGTGGGCGCCCTTGAGCGCCGACTCGGAGAAGAGGATGCCGTTGTTGGCGACGATCCCCACCGGGTAGCCGTGGACGTGGGCGAAGCCGCACACCAGCGTGGTGCCGTAGAGCCGCTTGAACTCGTCGAGGTCGGAGCCGTCCACCACCCGCGCGATGACCTCGCGCACGTCGTAGGGCTTGCGGGGGTCGGCCGGGACCACGCCGTGGATCCCCGCCGGATCGAGGAGCGGCTCCGCCGGCGGGCGAAGCTCCACCTGCGGGCGCTTCACGTGGTTCAGGTTCCCGACGATGCGCCGGGCGATGCGCAGCGCGTGGGCGTCGTCGGTCGCGTAGTGGTCGGTGACGCCGGAGGTGCGGCTGTGGACGTCGGCGCCGCCCAGGTCCTCGGCCGTGACCACCTCGCCGGTGGCGGCCTTCACGAGCGGCGGGCCGCCCAGGAAGATGGTGCCCTGCTTCCGGACGATGACGCTCTCGTCCGACATGGCCGGGACGTAGGCGCCGCCGGCGGTGCAGGAGCCCATCACCACCGAGATCTGCGGGATCCCCGCCGCCGACAGGTTGGCCTGGTTGAAGAAGATGCGCCCGAAGTGCTCCCGGTCCGGGAAGACCTCGTCCTGGCTGGGGAGGTTCGCGCCGCCCGAGTCGACGAGGTAGATGCAGGGGAGCCGGTTCTGGGCCGCGATCTCCTGGGCCCGCAGGTGCTTCTTCACGGTGATCGGGAAGTAGGAGCCGCCCTTCACGGTGGCGTCGTTCACCACCACCACGCACTCGCGTCCGCTCACCCGCCCGATGCCGGTGACGATGCCCGCGGAGGTCACGTCCCCGCCGTACATCCCGTGGGCGGCGAGCTGCGACAGCTCCAGGAAGGGCGTGCCCACGTCGAGCAGCTGCCGGATGCGCTCCCGGGGGAGGAGCTTGCCGCGCTCGGTGTGCCGGGAGCGGGCCCGCTCGCCCCCGCCGAGCTCGACGGTGGCGACCTGGGTGCGCAGGTCGGAGACCAGCGTGCGCATCGACTCGGCGTTGCGCCGGAAGTCGGCCGAATGGGGATCGAGGGTGGTGTCGAGGACGCTCATGGCGGGTTCAGGCCGTTTCCTGGAAGAGCTCCCGGCCGATGAGCATCCGCCGGATCTCGCTCGTCCCGGCGCCGATCTCGTAGAGCTTGGCGTCGCGCAGGAGCCGGCCGGTCGGGTAGTCGTTGATGTACCCGTTCCCGCCCAGGCACTGGATGGCGTCGAGGGCCATCTGGGTGGCGCGCTCGGAGACGTACAGGATGGCGCCGGCGGCGTCCTTGCGGGCGGTCCTTCCGGCGCTGCAGGCGCGCGCCACCGCGTAGACGTAGGCCCGGCAGGCCGAGGTGGTCGAGTACATGTCGGCGAGCTTGCCCTGGATGAACTGGAACTGGCCGATGGGCTGGCCGAACTGCTGCCGCTCGTGGACGTAGGGCACCGTCACGTCGAGGCAGGCCTGCATGATCCCGAGCGGTCCGGCCGCGAGCACCGTGCGCTCGTAGTCGAGCCCGCTCATGAGCACGTTCACGCCACGTCCGACCTCGCCGATGACGGCCGACGCGGGGATGCGGCAGTCCTCGAAGGTGAGCTCGCAGGTGTCCGAGCCCCGCATGCCGAGCTTGTCGAGCTTCTGCGCCGTGCCGAACCCCGGCGTGCCCTTCTCGACGAGGAAGGCGGTGATGCCGCGCGGGCCCGCCGCCAGGTCGGTCTTGGCGTACACGAGCACCACGTCGGCGTGGGGGCCGTTGGTGATCCACATCTTGGTGCCGTTCAGGACGTAGTGGTCGCCGTCCCGATCGGCCCGCATCTTCATGCTGACCACGTCGGAGCCGGCGCCCGGCTCGCTCATGGCCAGCGCGCCCACGTGCTCGCCGGAGACGAGGCGCGGGAGGTAGCGCTGCTTGTGCGCGGCGGTCCCGCTCCGGAAGATCTGGTGCGCGCAGAGGTTGGAGTGGGCGCCGTAGGCGAGCCCGCCCGGGGCCGAGGCCCGGCTGATCTCCTCCGTGGCGACCACGTGCTCGAGGTAGGTCATCCCGGCGCCGCCGTACTCGGGGTCGACGGTGACGCCGAGGAGCCCGAGGGCGCCCATCTTGCGCCACAGGTCCATGGGGAAGTGGTTGTCGCGGTCGATGTCGGCGGCGCGCGGGGCGATCTCCGCGCGCGCGAATTGCCGGACCATCTCGCGCAGGGCGTCCGCGGTCTCTCCGAGCTCGAAATCCAGTCCCTTCCATTCCATGGCGTGATTCCTCCTGGCGACGAGGCTAGCCCGGCCGGCAGGGACGGGGTGCGCCCGGATGGTTGCATATCGTGCCAGCCTTTGCATACTCGGCGGGTGCCCCGCACCTCCCGCCCAGGCCGGCCCCCCGTCGAGCCCGCCCACACGCCGATGGCCTTCGCGCGGGCCATCGTCGGCGCCTACGGCCGGTACGGCGTCGACCCCGCCGGGGCGCTCCAGGCGGCACGGATCGCGCCAGGGAGCGTCCGGGACCCGGACGCGCGGATGACGGCGCGCCAGATGGAGCTGCTCTCCGGCCACGCCATGCGCGAGCTCGACGACGAGGCGCTCGGGTGGTTCTCCCGCCGGCTGCCTTGGGGCACCTACGGCATGCTCTGCCGCGCCTCCCTCACCGCCCCCACGCTCGGCGTGGCCCTGAAGCGCTGGTGCCGGCACCACCGGCTGCTCACCGGGGACGTGGAACTCGCGCTCGCCGTGGAGGACCAGGTGGCGACGCTCTCCATCGTGGAGAGGCGGCGGCTGGGCGCGATGAGGGAGCTGTGCCTGGTGACGCTGCTCCGCTACGCCCACGGCTTCGCCTGCTGGGCGGTGGATTCGCGCATCCCGCCGCTCGCGCTGGCGCTCCCCTTCGACCCGCCGCCCCACGCCTCCGCCTACGCCCACGTCTTCCCGGGGCCGGTCTCCTTCGGGGAGGCGCGGGCCGCGCTCTCCTTCGACGCCGGCTACCTCGCGCTCGCGCTCCTGCGGGACGAGCAGGACATGCGCGCCATGCTGCAGCGGGCGCTCGCCTTCACCGTCTTCCACTACCGGCGGGACCGGCTGCTCGTGCCGAGGGTCCGGGAGCTCCTGCGCCGGCGCGCCGGTGAGGTCCGCACGGCCTGGGACGCCGCCCGGCTCCTCCACGTCTCCGTGCGCTCGCTCCACCGGCAGCTGAAGGGGGAGGGCTCCTCGCTCCAGGCGCTCAAGGACGAGGCCCGTCGCGACCTCGCGCTCGACCTCCTCGCCCGGGGCGACCAGCCGGTGAAGCAGGTGGCCGCCGCCGTCGGGTACCGCAACGAGAAGAGCTTCAGCCGCGCCTTCCGAGGCTGGACCGGGCTCTCGCCGGCCGAGGCCCGCCGGGCCGCTCCACGGCGGGCGCCACCGGGATGACCCGGTCGTGACCGGGCCCGAGGGGAGGTTGCTTCCCCGACCGTGAAATACCCAGGGTTCCTCCGACCCTTGGTGTGATGCCGGGAATAGTCGATTGATCTCGGAGTCCTGGCACTTCGGGTCCTGGCGCGCGGAATGCATATTCACCTCGGGTTCCAGACGCTCGGACCGCAAGGGGGCCCCCTGATCGGTCGTCGCGTCTCCTTCGGCGAGAGGCCCCATGGTCACGACGGAACGGAATCGCATTCACGCGGCGGTCCTTCTCGCCTGCATGGCGCTGGCAGGCGGATGTGACCAGGCTGCCGTCCCGGCAGCCGGCCCCGTCCCCCCGGGTGGACTTTCCTATTCGAGCAACCCCGCGACCTATACCCGCGGCACGGCCATCCGGGCCAACTCGCCGACGAGTACGGGCGGCGCGGTCGGGACCTATTCCGTCAGCCCCGCTCTCCCTGCCGGCCTGACGCTCGATGCCGGCACCGGGGTGATCAGCGGGACGCCGACGACCGTCGCCGCCCCGGCGGGCTACACGGTCACCGCGACGAACGCCGGCGGGAGCACCACCGCGAGCCTGTCCATCCGGGTGAACGACGTCCCGCCTTCGGGGCTCACCTATGCGACCAACCCGGGGCTCTACACGACCGGCGTGGTCATCCCCCCGAACCCCCCCAGCGTCTCCGGGGGGCCGGTGGTGAGCTACTCGGTGAGCCCCGAGTTGCCGCCAGGTCTCGTGCTCGGCACGACGACCGGGGTCGTGTCCGGCACGCCGGCGGCGATGGCGGCGGCCGCCACCTACGTCATCACCGCCTCCAACACGGGGGGCAGCGCCGTGGTGAGCCTGGTTCTCTGGGTGAACATCGCCCCGCCGGTCATCTCCTACGCGAGCCCCTCCCACACGTTCACGAAGGGCGTGGCGATCTCGCCGCTCACTCCCGGCAACAGCGGCGGAGCGGTGGCGATCTGGGCCGTGATTCCCGATCTTCCCGCCGGACTCGCCTTCAGCACGTCGACCGGGACCATCAGCGGTGTCCCCACCGTGGTCGCGGCCGCCGGGACGTACGTCGTCACCGCGACCAACGCCGCCGGGATCTCCTCCGCCACCCTCTCCGTCACGGTCGACGACGTCGCGCCATCGGGCCTGACCTATTCGTCCAACCCGGCCGTCTACAAGACGGGCAGGGCCATCCCGGCGAACACGCCGTCGAGCTCCGGCGGAGCGGTGGTGAGCTATTCCGTGGCGCCTGCGCTCCCCGCTGGACTCTCGATCAACACGTCGACGGGGGTCATCACCGGGACGCCGACGGTCGTCACGTCCCAGGCTACCTACACGGTCACGGCCACCAACACCTCCGGGAACGCGACCGCTGGTGTCTCCGTCACCGTCGAGGAACTGGTGGGCCGGTTTGCCTACGTGTCGGGTGTCGGCGGGAGCACGCTCACCGCGTACTCCATCGACGGTGCGACCGGGGCGTTCACCCCGGTGGGGGATCCCTTCCCGACGGGCGGCGCGCCGTACAGCGTCGCCGTCGATACCGGGGGCCGGCACGTCTACGTCGCCTGTGCCGGGGGGGCAGGTGGCGTCGATGCCTTCTCCATCGACGGAACGACGGGTGCGCTCACCCCGATCGGATCGGTGCCCGCCGGGGCGGGTCCGATCTCCGTGGCCGTCGATCCGCTGGGCCGGTACGCCTACGCGGCCAACAACACCAGCGCCGACCTGTCCGCGTTCGCGATCGACGCCACCACGGGAGCGCTCACCGAGCTTCCCGGGTCACCGTTCGACACCGGCCCGGGCGCGGTGGGGGTGGCCGTCCATCCCTCCGGGAAATTCGTCTACGTGGCCAACTTCAACGTGAATTCGATCACCACCTTCCAGGTCGACGCCTCCACGGGCGCGCTCACGCGCGTGGGCTCGGACTTGGTCACGGGCGCCGGCCCGCTCTACGTGACCGTCGATTTCGCCGGCAAGTTCGCCTACGTGACCAACTGGGACGGAGCCAACGTGAGCGCGTACGGCATCGATGCCTCCACGGGCGCACTGACCGAGGTGCCCGGTTCGCCGTTCCCGACACGAACCCTTCCGGCGTCCGTGGTGGTCGATCCAGCCGGAAAGTTCGCCTACGTGGCCAATTCCGGCTCGGATTCGGTCTCCGCGTTCAGCATCGACGGCACCACCGGGTCGCTCACCGCCATCGCCGGGTCCCCGTTTCCCGGGGGAGCGCAACCGACGTCCCTGTCGATCGATCCCTCGGGCAAGTTCATCTACGTGGCCGCCACCACGGGCAACTACGTCAGTGTCCATGCCCTCGACGCCGTCACGGGCAGCATGAACTTCATCGGTACGAACCCTTCCGGAGGAAACCCTCGCTCGATCGTGACGACCGCGGGGCCCTGAGGGCGGAAGACCGATACTGCGCGGTATCTCCCCGACGCCCATCCGGGTCGGGGCCCGTCTATCCCACGTGGGAGGGAGGACCGTTTTACGGGACCGAAGTATCGTCGAGGACAGATGGCCCCGATCCCCGAACTGCGGCTGGTCCAGCCACCGCCCCTTCCCAGCGGGCGGCGCCGCGCGCCTCCGCCCCGGCGCGGCACGCGCCCGGGGAAGATCATCTCCGTCGGAGGCGGCAAGGGCGGCGTGGGCAAGAGCCTCGTCGCGGCCAACCTGGGCATCGACCTCGCTCGCCGGGGTTGCCGGGTGGTCCTCGTCGACTGCGACCTGGGGGGTGCGAACCTCCACACCTGCCTGGGAATCGACCCGCCGCGCCGCACGCTCTCCGACTTCCTGGGGCACGAGGTGGACCGGCTCGAGGACGTCGTCGCCGCCACCGGGATCCCGAACCTGTCGCTCGTCTCCGGCGCCCTCGACCACTTCGACGCCGCCAACCCGAACCACGCCCAGAAGATGCGCTTCATCCGCCACCTCTGGTCTATCGACGCCGACTTCGTCATCCTCGACCTGGGCGCCGGCAGCCAGAAGAACACCCTCGACTTCTTCCTCGTCGCCGACCACAAGGTCCTGGTCCTGGTTCCCGAGCCCAGCGCCGTCGAGAACGCCCACCGCTTCGTCAAGGCTGCGTTCTGGCGACGCCTCCGGTCGGCGTCGTCCCTCTTCGGCGTGGGGCCGCTCCTCGACGAGCTCCTGGAGGGGCGCCGGTTCCGGGGGCCGACCGAGGTCCTCCAGGCCATCCGGGGGGCAGACGCGGAGGTCGGGCGCCAGCTCCAGGAGCAGATGGCGGCGTTCCGTCCCCGGCTGGTGGTGAACCAGGTCCGTGGCCCCACCGACGCGGACCTGGGCCCCGGAATCGTCGCCGCCTGGCAGCGCTACTTCGGCATCACCATGGACCTGCTCGGCTCCGTCGAGTACGACGACAACGTCTGGCGCGCGGTGCGGGACAGGCGTCCGCTCCTCGTGGCCCGTCCCGAGGGGCGGGCCGCCCGGTCGCTGTCGCGGATCGCCGTCCGGATCCAGACGGCCGAGGTTCCGGGGGAGCCGGTCCGATGAACGACCTCGGCGGGCAGACGCTCTACGAGCTCCTCGACGTTCCCCCCACGGCCACCCACCTCGCCATCCAGCGGGCCTACGAGCGGGCCCGGGCGCTCTACGGCCCGGAGTCGCTCGCCTCCTACTCCCTGCTCGAGCCCGACGAGGCGGCGGCGGTGTCGGCCCGGCTCGAGGAGGCACGGAGGGTGCTGCTCGACCCCGACGCCCGCTCCAGGTACGACGCGCGGATCCGGCCGGAAGGGGAGCAGGAGCGTCGATCGGCGCGCGAGCCCCTGGCCCAGGAGCCCCGGACTCGCCCGGCCCCGGCAGCCGACATCCAGCCAGCCGAGGGATCGCCCTGGACCGGAGCCCTCCTCCGCCAGGTCCGCGAGGCCAGGGGCCTGGAAATCCAGCAGGTCTCGGAGAAGACCAAGCTGACCCGGCAGCAGATCCAGAACGTCGAGGAGGGTCGGCTGGAGGAACTCCCGCCGAGGCCCTACCTGCGAGGGGTCGTGCTCTCCATCGCCGGGGCGCTGGGGCTCGACGGCCCCGAGGTGGCCCGGTCGTACCTCGAGGGCGTCAGGCCCGCTCCACCCGGGCCGGGACGTGCTTGTGCCACGGCGTTCCCGCGAACGGATCGCGGTCCTCCGCGGTGGTGAGCTCGTTCGGGGCGATGCCGGTGATCGCCTCGCCCGAGAGTCCCGGGTAGGAGAGGCCGAACCCGTTCGGCAGGGTGACGTGCCCGCGCTGGAGCGTGTCGGACACCTCGACCTTCGCGAGGAGTGAATCCCGCCTGGTGGAGAGGCGGACCGTGTCCCCGCTGGCCACGCCGAGCGCCGCCGCGTCGTCCGGGCTCATCCGCAGCGCCCCGTCGCCGTCCGACTTCCGCCAGGCCGGATCCCGGATGATGGTGTTGGCCGTGAAGGAGCGCCGCTCCCCGGCCGACAGGACGAAGGGGAAGGCCGGATCGGGAACCTCGGCCGCCGCCCGTCCGAGCCGGCCGAGTTCCTCGAGCAGGTCGGGGAGCGCGAGCCGGATCTTCCCGTCGGGCGTCGCGATGCGCCCGATCACCTCGCTCCACTCGTCGACCGCGAAGACCACCCCCCACGGGTTCTCGAGGATGGCCCGGAAGAGGGCCGCCGCCGCCTCGAAAGGCGACCCGCCGAATCCGGCGCGGGCCAGCGGGACCGGGCTCTGCATCGCGGCGCGAAGCGCGAGCGCGTAGAGGACGGCCCCCTCGCGTGCCTCCGGGGGGAGGGGGAGGGTCCGGTAGAGCAGGACGGGGGCCTGGGCCGCGAGCCGCGGGTCGCCGATCAGGCAGGCGGCGGCCGCCTCCGCGTAGGCCTCGGGACCCCGAGCCGCGGCGGCGCGGAGCGGGGCGAGGTCCTCCTCGGTGACCGCCCCGAGCGCCTGGCAGAGCCTGGCGTGGATCTCCGCCTCCGGGAGCGCGCCCTCCGGCGGTGCCATCAGACGCGGGCGCAGATGGAAGGAGTTCCTCGGGAAGTCGAAGTTGAAGAAGGTCGCCTCCGCCTTCTCGAACTGGGTGGCCGCCGGCAGCACGTAGTGGGCGAGCCGGGCCGTCTCCGACAGGGCGACGTCGATCACCACCAGGGTGTCGAGCGCGGCGAGGGCCTCGCGGAAGCGCTTCGAGTCGGCGACCGAGTGGGCCGGGTTGGCGGCCTCCACGATCATCGCCCGGTACCGCATGGGGTGGTCGGTGAGGATCTCCTCGGCGATGACGTTGCACGGGACGAGCCCCGAGATGATCGGCGCCCCCACCACCGGGCTCCGCCGCTTCGACGCGCCCCCGGCGATGGCGACGATCGACGTGGGGACGTAGGTCGTCCCCTCCTTGCCGATGTTCCCGGTCAGGGCGACGAGGAGCCGGTGGAGGTAGGAGACGAGCGTCGAGTTCCGGTTCATCTGCACGCCCAGGTCCTCGAAGCTCGCGAAGGCCCGGGCGGCGCCGATGGCGCGCGCGGCACGGCGCACCAGCGGTTCGTCGAGGCCGGTTCGCGCACAGCAGTCGGCGACCGAGACGGCCCGGATCGCCTCCTCGACCGGGGCGAGATCGACGGCGTGGGCCGCCAGGAAATCGCGGTCGAGGAGCCCCTCCTCGAGGAGGATGGCCAGGACCGCGGAGAGGAGGTACGCGTCGGTTCCGGGGCGGAGCTGGAGGTGGATGTCGGCGAGCTCGGCGGTCTCCGTGCGGCGCGGGTCCACGACGATGAGCGTCCTGGCCGGATCCTTCGCGATGGCCTTCAGCGTGACCCGGGCGTGGGGGATGGAATGGGAGTGCCACGGGTTCTTGCCGAGGAAGAACGCGACGTCGCAGTGCTCGAAGTCGGCGCGCATCATCGCCGTGCCGAACATCCGGTGGGCGACCCAGAACTCGCCGGTCTTCTCCTGGGCGAGCGCGCTGGAGCGGAAGCTCGAGCCGAGCGCCCGCCGCGTCGTCGTGGCGTACGCGCCGGGCAGGTGGTTTCCCTGGCCGCCGCCGCCGTAATAGAAGATCGCGTCGCCGCCGTGGGCGTCGCGCACCGAGGCCAGCCGGGCCGCCACCTCCCGGATGGCCGTGTCCCAGTCGATCGCCTCGAAGGTGCCGTCGGGTCGGCGCCGGAGCGGCGTGGTGAGCCGGTCGAGCCCGTTCTGGTAGTGATCGAGCCGGTGGGCCTTCTCGCAGGCGTAGCCCTTCGACGACGGATGGCGCCTGTCGCCGCGGAGCCGGACGAGGTGGCGCCCGCCCTCGCCCCCGAGCTCCACCTCGAGACCGCAGTTGCACTCGCAGAGGATGCAGGCCGTGGGCTTCCAGTCGGTCGCCGTCATGCGTTCGCACTTAACCTTCCTCGTGCCCGGTGTCACTTCCCGAGGAGGGTCCACTCGGGATGGCGCACCCCACCGGGGTGGCTATGATCCCTCCCGGCAGCGGAGGGGGGGATCCTGGCCAGGTTCAGCGACTTCTTCGCAGAGCTGAAGCGCCGCCGCGTGATCCGCGCGCTGGTGGGCTGGGGCGTCGTCTCGTTTGCGGTCCTCCAGGTCATCGAGCCGGTCCTGCACGCGTATCACCTTCCCGACTGGCCCCTCACGCTGGTGGTGACCGCGCTGGGCGCCGGATTCCCCTTGGTGGCGGTGCTGGCCTGGATGTTCGACATCACCGCGAGTGGCATCTCCCGCACCGAGGAGGCGACCGGACCTTCAGCCGTCGATCACGGAATCTCCAGGGGCCGGTTCCCGGCGTTGCTCGTCGCGCTCGGGGTCCTCGCGGCGGCCCCCGGGCTCGTCTACTACTTCGCCTGGCCAGGGGTGGGGCGCCGGGACGCCGCGTCGCCGGCTCCTTCGACCGTGGCTCCGCAAGATCCTCCCTCCGTCGCGGTGCTTCCCTTCGCCGATCTGAGCGCGCAGAAGGATCAGGAGTACCTGGCCGACGGCATCGCCGAGGAGATCCTGAACGCGCTCGCCCACATCGACGGACTCCGGGTGCCGGGCCGTACGTCCTCCTTCTGGTTCAAGGGGAAGGGGGCGAAGGTCCCCGACATCGGGCGGGAGCTCCGGGTCAGGTCCGTGCTCGAGGGAAGCGTCCGGAAGGACGGCAACAGGGTCCGGGTCAGCGCACAGCTCCTCGACGTCGGCAGCGGGTACCAGCTGTGGTCCGGGACCTTCGACCGGGAGCTCACCGACATCTTCCGGATCCAGGACGAGATCGCCCGTGCCGTCTCGTCGGCCCTCGAGGTGAAGCTCCTCTCCGGAACCCAGCGAAAGGGGCGTGGCCGCCCGGCGCGGATCGAGACCTACGAGCAGTACCTGCTCGGGCGACAGCTCCTGAACGCCGGGACGACGGCGAGCATCCTGGGCGCCCGGGAGGCCTTCGCGCGCGCCGTCGCGCTGGACGAGAAGTACGCGCCGGCCCATGCCGGGCTGGCCCAGGCGCACGGGCGGGTGGCGGGATTCCTCTCGGCGACGCCCGAGGAGGTGACCCGCTCGGCGGAGCTGGAGCTCGCGTCCGCGGAACGGGCCATCGCCCTCGATCCGGAGCTGCCGGACGGCTACGTGGCCCGTGCCTCGCACCGGCTTTCCTACGCCTGGGACTGGAAGGGTGCGCTCTCCGACACCGAACGCGCCGCCTCGCTCGGGGGAGAGGACACGGATGGACAGATCGAGCGCGCCAAGGCGCTCACGGCCCTGGGAAGGGCTTCCGAGGGTCTAGCCTCCGCGCGTCGGGCGACCGAGCTCGACCCGCTCTCGTCGGATGCATGGACCATGCTGGCGCGCCAGCTGGAGCTCGCCGGGGACCAGGTGGCGGCCGAGGTGGCGGCACGACGCGGGCTCCAGATATCGCCAGACAACCCGCTCACCGCCTGCGTGCTCGCGCTCTCGCTCTGGGGACAGGGGAGGTTCGAGGAGGCGCTGCCCCTTTTCGACGGGAACTCCTTCGAGTTCTGCCGGCTCCAGGGGCTCGCCATGACCTATCACTCGATGGGCAACACCCGGGAGTCGCAGGCCGCCCTCGACGCGCTCGTCGATCGCCTCTCGATGAATGCGGCCTACCAGATTGCCGAGGTCCATGGGTTCCGCGGGGAACCGGATGCTGCATTTCGCTGGCTGGAGCGCGCTCGTGCGCAGCACGACGCGGGAATCGAGTTCGTGCGGGCCGACCCGGCATTCGCGAGCCTCCGAGGTGACCCGCGATGGCGGGCCTTCATGAGGAAGCTGAACCTCCCGGTGGATTAGGGGAGCGCGGCCGGTGCGCGAGTGGAGCCAGGCGACGGCGCTCTTGATACCCTGCTCCCGTGACGATCGACCGGACGACACCGCCGCGAGGGCGAAGACGGGTGGCCGCTGGCGTGGCCGCCGTGGTCCTGGTCTCCGCCGCCGCCGTGACCTGGCAGGCCACCCGGCGGGCTCCTGCGCCGCCCGCGCTCGTCACCCCCCCGGCCGCCATCACCGTTCCGGCGGAGACCCCCGCCGCGCCGGCGCCCCCCGATCCGCGCCCCGCATTCCTCGCCGCCCGGGCCTCCTTCGCCTGCGGGAGCGCGACGGGGGAGGCCGTGTTCGTCGCCCCCGAGCGGGCGCTGGCGTCGATCGCCTGCCCGGCGGGGCAGGGGCAACTCCGGCTCGCCGACGGCCGGGATCTGCTCGCCCGGGTGGTTCCCGGAGCCCCGGCCGGATCGTCGGTGCTCGCCGTGCCGGGAGCCGCCGCCCCCTTCCTGCCGCCGGCCGACGCGACCGGGCTCTCGGATGGGGCGCCACTCCTCGTGGGGCTGGAAGGGGCGGGGAGGGAGACCATCGGGGAGGCGACGGCGAGAGGGCTCGTCCCGATCGACGGGCTCCCGCTCCTGCGGGCCGAGGAGGCGGCCGGTCCGCTCGCCGGTCCGGTCGTCGACTCCGGGGGGAAGGTCGTGGGGCTGGTCCCGTCCGAGCCCCCCGACCCGGCGCGCCCCTGGCTCGCGCTCCCCGTCGAGGCCTTCGCCGGCCCGCTGGCTCGGTCGGTCCCCCGGGCCTGGGAGGTGGCGGCGGAGCAGGCCGCCGACGAGGACCGGCGGGCCCAGGGCGACCTCTGGAACCGCCTCCACCGCTCGGCGGTCCTGCTCGCGGCCACGCCCGCGGTCGACGGCCCGCTCCTCGTCGTGGCGCGCGCCGTGAACGGACGGCCGCCGGCGGAGATGATCCGGCTGGCGGTCGACCCTCCCGCGCGGGACTGCAATCCATACGTGCGGATCGCCGACTGGCGGAACGGCCCGCGCGCGCTCGACGGCGTCCGAGCCCGCCCGGACCTGCTCGCCCGCCTGGCGCGCCTGGTGCCGCCGCCCGGGGGAGGGACGCTCTGGATCGGGAGGGGGCAGGGGCGGCTCGACTGTGACCGGGCCGGCGTCGCCGACGGCGCGACCCTCTCGATCCCGGGCAGCGACCCGCCGGCGCCGGTTCTCTTCCCTCGTTCCGGTCCGGAAGGTCCGACCGCCCCGGCGGAGGTGGCGGTGGTGGCCGTCGATCCGGAGGACCCCGTCGCACGCGCAGCCGCGGCCGAGGAGGCGGCGGCATGGGAGCTGGGATGGCGCCAGGCCTTCCGGGACGCGAACGGACGGGTGGCCGAGACCAAGCGGCGCCGCCTCGACCTCCAGGCCCAGCGGGAGGAGGCCCGCGGCAACTTCCAGTACGCGCTGGAGCAGCAGCTCGACACCGACATCGAGGTGGCCCGGATGGAGGAGCGCCGGGCGCTGGAGGCCCTCGACGACCTCGATCGGCGAGCCTCCCTGGCCGAGGTCCCCCGGATGTGGCGCCGGCCGGAGTGAGGCCAGCGCCCCGCGGTGACGGGGCTCAGGTCGCCTGCGGCAGGTCCACCTGGATGGTGGTCCCCTTGCCGGGCTGGCTGGTCGCCGAGATCGTGCCCCCGTGCGCGGTGACGATGGCGTGGCAGATGGCGAGCCCGAGCCCCATGCCCTGTCCCACGCCCCGGGTCGTGAAGAAGGGATCGAACATGCGCGCCATGACCTCGGGAGTCATGCCCACGCCGTCGTCCGCCACTTCCAGGCGCGAGAAGCCCGGGGCGCCCTCTCCGAGGCGGACGCGCACGAGGGCGCTTCGTCCTTCCGGCGTGGCATGGATCGCATTCACGATCAGGTTCGCGACCACCTGCTCGAGCTGGCCCGGCGAGCCGGCCACGTCCGGCGCCTCGCCGCCCTGCACCTGGATCGCGGCTCGATTGAGCAGCGACGAAGGGATCCACCGCATGGCCCCCTTCACCACCTGGGCGAGGACGACGCGGTCCTTCCGGACGCCCGATCGCCCGAGCAGGGTGAGGTCCTTCACGATGGTGGCCACCCGTTGCTCGCCCGAGGCGGCGTCGTCGAGCGCGTCCAGCACCTCGTCGAGGCGCCGGGCGGCCGCCTCCCGGTCGAGCGGTTCGCCGGACCGGAGCTGATCGCGAATCCGGGCCACCTCCTCGGTGGAGAACCCGTGGGAGGCGATCGCGCCGCCGAGCGGGTTGTTCACCTCGTGCGCCACCCCCGCCACGAGCGTTCCGATCGAAGCGAGCCGGGATGCGACGGTGAG
>JBAXVO010000073.1:0-14167 GCA_037129355.1 Deltaproteobacteria bacterium
GTCATCCTCATGTGCGGCAGGTTAGCAGACCGCTCGGCCCAGGAACGCCCCCAATGGGTCGTTTTCCGGCCGCCGCGAGGGCACGACCGGGAGTCGGAGCTCTGCTCGGTCGGGAAGGGATCGATCTTCCGGTTGGAGCTGCCGGCGGCCGCCGACCCGGCCTGAGGCTACGGGCGCTTCCGGGTGGCCCCGGCGCAGGTGGCGCACTGGACGGCGTAGGGGCTGGCCTCGAGGCGCCGCGGCTCGATCGGGTCCCCGCAGGCGGCGCAGGTCCCGTAGGTTCCGGCGTCGAGCCGTGCCAGCGCCGTGTCGACCCGGGCCAGCTCGGCCGCCTCGGCCTCGCCCACGAGCGCGATGCGCTCCTGCTCCTCCTCGCTCTGCGCCCCGTCACCGAACTCGATCTCCCGCTCGGCGCGGATCTCGGCGATCCCGGAGTTGCCTCCCTGGATGACCGCCACGAGCTCCTGCCGGCGCCGGTCCAGGCGCTTGCGGGCTTCCTCGAACTCTTTCCGGCGCATCGGCTCCTCCATGCTCCGCGGCTGACCCCTCGTCCTCCTGGCAGCGTGCGCCCTGGAGGGGCGCCACGCAAGCCGTCCCCGGGGGCGTCCCCACCGGGCGGGGCGCGCCCCGCGGGGGCGTGATAAGAACCCGCCCGCGATGGAGGCTCGGGGCGACAGGTCGGATCGGGTGGCCGTGGTCGGGGCCGGGCTGGCCGGGAGCGAGGCCGCCTGGACCCTGGCCCGCGCCGGCGTGGCCGTCGACCTGCTGGAGATGAAGCCCACGCGCCGTTCTCCCGTCCAGCGGCTGGACGGGTTCGCCGAGCTGGTCTGCTCCAACTCGATGCGCTCCGACGACCCGCTGAACGCGGTCGGGCTCCTCCACGAGGAGCTCCGGCGCGCCGGGACCCTCGTGCTCTCCTGCGCCGACGAGACCCGCGTCCCGGCCGGCGGTGCCCTGGCGGTCGACCGCGCCGCCTTCAGCGCGCGGGTCACCGAGCGCCTCTCCGGACACCCGCTGGTGCGGGTGGAGCGGGTCGAGGTGGAGGCGCTCCCCGCCGCGCCCGGCCCGTCCATCCTGGCGACCGGTCCGCTCACCTCCGACCCGCTGGCCGCGTCGCTCGCGTCGCTGGTCGGTCCGGGGCTCGCCTTCTACGACGCCATCGCCCCGGTGGTGAGCGACGAGAGCGTCGACCGGTCGCTGGCCTTCGCGGCCTCCCGGTGGGGGAAGGGGGAGGGGGACGACTACCTGAACCTCCCCATGGACCGGGCCGCCTACCAGGCCTTCGTCGCCGCCCTCCTCGCCGCGGAGAAGGTCGCACCGCACGGCTTCGAGGAGCCACGCTACTTCGAGGGCTGCCTGCCCATCGAGGTCATGGCCGAGCGAGGGGAGGACGTGCTCCGCCACGGCCCGATGAAGCCGGTGGGGCTCGACGATCCGCGCACGGGGCGCTGGCCGCACGCCGTCGTCCAGCTCCGGCGGGAGGACGTCGCCGGGACCGCCTGGAACCTGGTGGGCTTCCAGACCCGGCTCACCTGGCCCGAGCAGCTGCGCGTCTTCCGCGAGTTCATCCCGGGGCTCCGCGGCGCCGAGTTCCAGCGGCTCGGCCAGGTGCACCGCAACACCTTCGTGGACGCACCCCGCGTCCTCTCGCCCGACCAGTCGCTGCGCGCCCGCCCCGACCTCTTCCTGGCCGGGCAGATCACCGGGGTCGAGGGGTACGTCGAGTCGACGGCCTCGGGACTCCTCGCGGCGCGCGCGATCCTCGACCGGCTGGCCGGCAGGCCGTTCCGCCCGCCGCCCGGGACCACCGCGCTCGGCGCGCTCCACCGGCACGTGACCGGGGCCGCCCATCCGGAGGGGTACGCGTTCCAGCCCTCCAACGTCGTCTTCGCCCTGTTCCCGCCCCTGACCGGGCGGCACCGCGGAAAGGGGGCGCGCAAGGAGGCCTACGCCGAGCGCGCCCGCCTCGACCTCCAGGAGTGGATCGCATGAGAACCCGGACGACCCTCGCCTCCACGGCCCTCCTCCTCGCCGCCTGCACCCCCCGCACCGCGCCCCCCGTCCAGCTGGGAAAGCGGATCTTCGACGGGCCGGTCGCGCTCCTCGCCGCGTCGCCGGACGGCGCCCGCCTGGCCTGGCTCTCGGGGTGCACCGCGGGTGTACCCGGCAAGTCGGCGCCGGGCTGCAGCCTCCTCGTCGCCCCCGCGGGGGGCGGCCAACCGGTCCGCGTCGCCGAGGGGGTGACCCCGGCGGCCGGCTCCTTCGCCTGGACCCGGGACGGGGCGCTCCTCGCGCTGGCGCGGCGCGACGCCGGGACCGGTGGCGGCGACCTGGTCCTCTGGCGGCCGGGCGCGGAACCCCGCCTGCTCGCCCCGGGAGCCACCGCGTTCGCGGCCGGACCGGGAGGCGACGTGGCGTTCGCCGCGTCGGGAGAGCTCGCCCTGGTGACCGCCTCGGGGGAGCGGTCGACGCTCCGCGGCGGGGCCGGCGCCTTCGAGCTCGCCTTCGCCCCCGCCGGTGAGCGGGCGCTGGCGGCCCGGGCCCGGGGGGCGGGCGGAGCGCCCGTCCTCCTGCTCTGGCGCGGGGCGGGCGGGGACCCGGCCCTCGTCGCCAGGGACGTCGGCTCCTTCGCCTTCTCGCCGGACGGCGCCTGGCTCGCGACCGTCTCCGGACTGGTCCCGGGCACCGAGGGAGCCCTCGTCGCCGTCCCGGTCGCCCGGGGCACCGGCCCCCTGCCCGATCCGATCCCGGTGGCGCGCGCGGTGGGGACGTTCCAGTGGGCCGCCGGCGCGCCGCGCCTGGCCTGGCTGGAACGGTTCGACGCGCGGGTCCACGCAGGGAAGCTCGCCTCGGCGCAGCCGGGGCAGGCGCCCGTGGTCTTCGGCGACCGGGTCACCTCCTTCGAGCTCTCCCCCGGTGGCGGCCAGCTGGCCTTCATTCGCCACGTCACCGAGGGTGGATACTCGGCCAACCTGGAACTCTCGGCGACGGCGGCCACCGCGCCGGTCCTGCTCGCGCGCGACGCGGGGGGATTCGCCTTCTCCCCCGACGGGCGCTTCGTCTACTGGCGGGGCGGTTGCGCCTCGTCCGGCGAGGGGTGCGCCCTCTTCCGCCTCGCCGCCGCCGGGGTCGGTCCCTCGACGCCCCCCGAGCGGCTGGCCGACGGCGTCGCGTCCTTCGCGCTCTCGCCCGGACCGGGGGACCGCGCGCTCGTCTCCCTCGTCCGGAAGGACGGCTCCGGCGTCGACGTGGCCGCCTGGACGGGCGGGAGGCTCGTCCCGCTCGACGTCCGGGCGCTCGCCGGCAGCGCGATCCTGCTCCCCCCCGACGGGAAGCGCGCCGCCTGGATCGGCACCGGCCCGGATCGCCAGGGCGTCCTCGTCGCCGACCTGCCCTGAGGGCGGTCCCGGCCCGGCTGGCACGGCCGACGCGGAATGGCCGCCCCCCCGGTCGCGTGGTAGCAGGGAGGGGTGGCCCACGACGTCGCCGCACTCCCCGACGAGGTCCAGCGCTTCGCGCGCTGGCTGGCCGGCGAGCGGCGCGCGTCCCCCCGGACGAGCCGCGCCTACCTGTCCGATCTGACGACCTACGCGGCCTACCTCGCGGCCTCCGGGGTGGCGATCGTGCCGTCGTCGCCGGCGGCGGTGCGGGGCTGGCTGGGGCGCGAGGCCGCCACGAGCGGCCCCTCGTCGATCGCCCGCAAGCTCTCCACCGTCCGGACCTTCTACCGCTTCCTCGTGAAGGAGCGGATCGCCACCGCCAACCCGGCCCGGGCGGTCCAGGCCCCCCGGAGGCCGAAGCGGCTGCCCGAGGTCCTGCCCGAGGCCGACGTCGCCGCCCTGGTGGAGGCGCCGACCGACGCCTCGCCCCTCGGCCTCCGCGACCGGGCCTTCCTGGAGTTGCTCTACTCCTCCGGGCTCCGCGTCTCCGAGCTCACCGGCCTCGACGTCGACGACCTCGACCTGGCCGAGGGGATGGTCCGGGTCCTCGGCAAGGGGAGCAAGGAGCGGGTGGTCCCGGTGGGCGGACCGGCCCGGGACGCCGTCCGCCGCTGGATCGTCGAGGGGAGGCCGGCCCTGCTCGCCGGGGTCGACGGGGCCGGCGCCCGTGGTGCACTTTTCGTGAATTACCGGGGCGGGAGGCTCAGCCCCCGATCGGTGGCCCGCCGGCTCGACCGCTGGGTGACGGCGGCCGGTCTCCCGCGCCACGTCCACCCGCACGTGCTGCGCCACTGCTTCGCCACCCACCTGCTCGGCAACGGCGCCGACCTGCGCGGCATCCAGGAGCTGCTCGGCCACGCCTCCCTGTCGACGACGCAGCGCTACACCCACCTCGACTGGAAGCGGCTCGCCGAGGTGTACGACCGCGCCCATCCGCGCGCCCGCTCCGGGCCGTAGCGCCCGCGCGGCCCCTCCCGAGACTTGTGCTATGGATTCCCGGATGAACGGAAACGACTCGATCGCCGCCCGGGCCAAGGCGGTCTTCACCCCCAACTACCGGCAGGCGCCGGTGGCGCTGGTGAAGGGGCAGGGGAGCCGCGTCTGGGACGCCGACGGCAAGGCCTACCTCGACCTCATCTGCGGCATCGCCGTGAACGCGCTCGGGCACTGCCACCCGGCCGCGGTGCGCGCGCTCGAGGAGCAGGGGCGCGAGCTCTGGCACGTGTCCAACCTCTTCTACACGCCCCGCGCCGTGGAGCTCGCCGAGGCGCTCGTCCAGGGCTCGTTCGCCCGCCGGGTGTTCTTCTGCAACTCCGGCGCCGAGGCCAACGAGGCGATGCTCAAGCTCGCCCGCAAGTACCACGCCGACGCCGGCCACCCCGAGCGCAGCGAGATCGTCGCCTGCGTGAACTCCTTCCACGGACGGACCCTCTTCGCCCTGACGGTGACCGGCCAGGAGAAGTACCACCACGGCTTCGAGCCGCTGGTGCCCTCGGTGCGCCACGTCCCGTTCGGCGACCTGGCCGCGCTCGAGCAGGTGCTCGGCCCCCGCACGGCCGCCTTCGTCGTCGAGCCCATCCAGGCCGAGGCCGGCGTGCTGCCGCCCCCGCCCGGCTACCTGGCGGCCGCCCGGCGGCTCGCCCACGCCGCCGGTGCGCTCTTCTGCCTCGACGAGGTCCAGACGGGCATGGGGCGCACGGGCAAGCTCTGGGCCCACGAGTGGGAGGGCGTGACGCCCGACGTGATGAGCTCCGCGAAGGCGCTCGCCAACGGCTTCCCCATGGGGGCGATGCTCGCCACCGAGGACGTGGGCAGCCACCTCACGCCGGGCAGCCACGCCAGCACCTTCGGAGGCACGGCGCTCGCGTCGGCGGTGGCGCTCGCCACGCTGCGCGAGATCCGGGCCGTGCTCCCGGCGGCCGGCAAGGTCGCCGAGCGGCTGCGCCGCGGGGTCGAGGCCATCCCCGGCGGTCGCGTGGCCGGCGTGCGGGGCCGCGGCATGCTCCTCGGGGTGATGGTCCGCGGCGTGAAGGCGGGGGACGTCGTCGTGGCGGCGCGGGAGCTCGGCCTGCTCGTGAACGCCATCGGCGACGACGTGATCCGGCTCGCACCGGCGCTCGTCCTCACCGAGGCCGAGGCCGACGAGGGCGTCTCCCTGCTCGCGGCCGCCATCGCCGCGGCCCCGGCGGCGCCATGACCTCGGCCGCTCCGGCCAAGCGCGACTTCCTCCGGCTCACCGATCTCTCCCGGGCCGAGCTCCTCGACCTGCTCGAGCGCGCCGCGGAGTGGAAGCTTCTCGGCAAGCGGGGTCCCCGGCCCCTGGCCGGACAGGCGGTGGGGCTCGTCTTCGAGAAGGCCTCCACCCGCACCCGCGTCTCCTTCGCGGTGGCCTGCGCGCAGCTCGGGGCCGCCGAGATGATGCTCTCCCCGCGCGACATGCAGCTCGGCCGGGGCGAGCCCATCCGCGACACCGCCCGCGTCCTCTCCCGCTACCTGGACGCGCTGGTGGTCCGGACCTTCGCCCACGCCAAGCTGGAGGACATGGCCCGCTGGGCGACGGTGCCGGTGGTGAACGCCCTCACCGACGCCTCGCACCCCTGCCAGGTCCTCGCCGACCTGCTCACGGTCGCCGAGCGGGTGGGGCAGGACCGGGTGGCCCGGGGAGACCTCGTCGTGGCCTGGATCGGGGACGGCAACAACATGGCCAACAGCTGGCTCGAGGCGTCGATCCTCCTCGGGTTCGAGCTCCGCCTGGCCTGCCCTCCCGGCTACGGCCCGGACCCGGAGCTGATCCGGAGGGCCGGCGGCAACGTGCGCGTCGCGGCCAGTCCGGCCGAGGCCATGCGCGGCGCCCAGGTGGTGAACACCGACGTCTGGGCCAGCATGGGGCAGGAGGCGGAGGTCGAGGAGCGGCGGCGCGCCTTCAAGGACTACATCATCGACCGCAAGGGCATGGCGCTCGCCGACCCGGCCGCCATCGTCCTCCACTGCCTCCCGGCCCACCGGGGGGAGGAGATCGAGGAGGAGGTGCTGGAAGGGCCCCAGTCGGCCGTGTTCGACGAGGCCGAGAACCGGCTCCACGCCCAGAAGGCCCTCCTCGAGTTCCTCCTCGCGCCCAGGTGACCCGCCCCGGCGTTGACCCTGGAGAGGCCTGGGCGCTACATTCCGGTCGCTGGGCGACCACCGGGAAGATGCCCGGGGAGAGCGGCGTGCAAGCCGACCGGTACCACGGATTCCTCTTCAATCCCGCCGACTTGTCCGAGGAGGTCGATCTCGACCTTCCTCGTCGACGAGAGATCCTCTATTTCGTCGGCTCGATGGACCGCTGGACCCACTGGCAGGTCCTCGCGCTTCCCTGGAACGCCTCCGTCGACCAGGTGAAGGATGCCTACCGCGAGCGGGCCAAGGTCTTCCACCCCGACCGCTTCCCGGGGCTCCGGCTCGGCAGCTACCGGAGCCGGCTGGAGCGGATCTTCCGCCGCCTGACCGAGGCCCGGGACGCGCTCTCGGAGGAGTCGGCGCGGGCCGAGTACGCGCGCCGGACGGCGCCGCCCGAGGAGGTCGCCCGGTCGGCGGCCCGCCAGATCGAGAACGACGCCCGTTCCAAGGAACGACGCGCCCGCATGGCCCGCACCAATCCCCTGGTGTCGCGGGTGGCCCGGGTCCGGGAACTCATGGACCGGGGGCGCCAGGCCATGGCGGAGGAGCGGTTCGCCGACGCCGCCCGTGACTTCATGACCGCGAGCGCCATGGATGCCACCGCCACCGAGGCGCGCACCCTCGCCGAGCAGGCGCGGCGCAAGGCCTCCTCCGGCCGGGCGCGCGAGCTGTGGGAGAAGGCCCGCGCCGCCGAGCTGCAGCACGACCTCGACCGGGCCCAGCTGCACGCCGAGGCGGCCGCCGAGGCCGAGCCCGGGGAGGCGCGCTACGCGGTCTACGTGGCCCGGCTGGCGATCGAGCGAGGCGCGCTGGAGACGGCCCGGTCCCGGGCCGAGGGCGCGGTCCGCACCGCCCCGACGCTGGCCACGGCGCACGAGGCCCTGGGCGAGGTGCTGGCGCTCCAGGGCGAGATCGCCGCCGCACGGAAGTCCCTGGAGCGCGCGCTGGAACTGGACGAGGGCCTGGCCGGAGCGCGGGAGCGGCTCCGCAAGCTGCGCTGGAGCTTCCTGAGATGAGCGAGAACGAGCCCTTCATCGGCATCGACCTGGGAACCACCAACTCGGTGGTCGCCACGGTCATCGACGGGGTCCCGCGCGTCATCGCCAGCCGGACCGGCCAGACGCTCACCCCCTCCATCGTGGCCGTGGCCCGCAACGGCAAGCGGCTGGTCGGCCACATGGCCAAGCGCCAGGCCATCACCAACGCCGAGAACACCGCCTACGCGGTCAAGCGGTTCATCGGCCGGCGCTGGGGCGCTCCCGAGGTCGAGGACGCGCGCAAGGTCCTGCCCTACGAGCTCGTGCCCGGGCCGGAGGGGGTCGACATCCGCGCCATGCTGGGCGGCCGCGCCTTCGCCATCCCGGAGGTGAGCGCGCTCGTGCTCGCCGAGCTGAAGGCCGACGCCGAGTCCTTCTTCGGCCGCCGCGTGACCAAGGCGGTCATCACCGTGCCCGCCTACTTCAACGACGGGCAGCGCAAGGCCACCAAGGACGCCGGGCGCATCGCCGGCCTCGAGGTGGTGCGCATCATCAACGAGCCCACCTCGGCGGCGCTGGCCTACGGGTTCGGCAAGCAGATGGAGAAGAAGGTCGTCGTCTTCGACCTGGGTGGCGGCACCTTCGACGTCTCGGTCCTCGACGTGGGCAAGAGCGTCTACGACGTCATCGCGGTGGGCGGCGACACCTACCTCGGGGGCGAGGACTTCGACCGGCGCATCATCGACTGGCTGGTCTTCTCCTTCGCCCAGGAGCACCAGGCGATCGACCTCCGCCAGGACAAGATGGCGCTGCAGCGGCTCCGCGATGCGGCCGAGCGGGCCAAGATCGAGCTCTCCGAGGGGCGGCAGTCGGCCATCCACCTCCCGTTCCTGGCCAGCGGCCCGGAGGGCAAGGCGGCGCTCCACCTCGACCGCCAGCTCACCCGGGAGAAGCTCGAGGATCTCACCCAGGACCTCGTCGACCGGGCCATCGGCGTGACCGACCGCACCCTGCGCGACGCGGGCGTGCGCACCGGCCAGATCGGCGAGGTGCTGCTCGTGGGCGGCATGACCCGCATGCCCCGGGTCCAGCAGGCGGTGAAGGCCTTCTTCGGCCGGGAACCCTCCCGCGGGGTCCACCCCGAGGAGGTGGTCGCGCTCGGCGCCGCCATCCAGGCCCACGCGCTCCTCCACCCGCAGAAGGGCAAGGAGGTCCTGCTCCTCGACGTCACGCCGCAGAACCTGGGCATCATGGTGGTGGGGGGCTACTTCGCGACCATCATCCCCCGCAACACCACCGTCCCCACCAGCCAGTCCCACCTCTTCACCACGGTGCAGGACAACCAGACCACGGTGCGCATCGCCGTGCTCCAGGGGGCGAGCGACAAGGCGGTGGAGAACGAGCTCCTCGGCGAGTTCGTCCTCGAGGGGATCCGCCCGGCCCACCGCGGCGAGGTGGAGATCGAGGTCACCTTCGACATCAGCGCCGACGGCATCGTGGGCGTGTCGGCGCGCGACTCGGCCACCGGGACCCGCCAGTCCATCACGGTGACGGCGACCTCCGGCCTCACCGAGGCC
Organism: Deltaproteobacteria bacterium; assembly: GCA_037129355.1. Classification (GTDB taxonomy): domain Bacteria; phylum Myxococcota; class Myxococcia; order Myxococcales; family Anaeromyxobacteraceae; genus CAIOAK01. Next base: position 9,154 of record JBAXVO010000073.1, read on the forward strand.
GAGATGCGCCGGATCCTCGAGGAGAACCTCGACGAGCTCCTCACGCGCCGCCAGGTCGGCGACTTCGAGCGGCTCCGCGACCGCACCCAGGCGGTCATCGCCGAGATCGAGGCCCTCTCGCCCGCGGTGAAGGACGCGCTGGCCCGGAGCCGCTTCGGCAAGGACGCGGTGATCCGGGCCGAGGAGGTCGTGGCCCGGGCCCGGGCGGCCACGGAGGCGAGGGACCTGCAGCAGATGATCGCGGTCGAGGAGCAGCTCGATCGGGCCCTCCAGCTCTTCAAGGGGCTCGCAGCCGGCACCCCGCCGGGAGAGAAGGGAGCCTAGATGGCCACCGTGGCCGAGCTCCTCGACCTGGGCGTCAAGGCCTACACCCGCGGCGATTCCGCCGAGGCGGAGCGGATCTGGCTCCAGGCCATCGACCTCGACCCCCAGAACGAGCGCGTCCGCGCCTACCTCCGGCAGGTCCGGGGCGAACGTCCCGGCAAGCCGGCGGGCGCCGCGCCCGCCCCGCCGCCGCATCCCGAGCCGGCCTTCGCGCCGTCGCCCTGGGACGCCGGTCCGGCCGCCTCGGCCACCGTCGTGGTGATCGACGAGGGGGCCGGGCTCGACCTGGGCGCGGTCGACGAGAAGTCGGACATCCGCCCGCTCGTCGCCGACCAGCGGCCGCCGGCCCGTCCTCCCCCGCCCGGCGACGTGGCCACCTGGATGGAGGGGGCGCGCGAGCTCTTCGCGCTGGGCGACTTCAGCGGCTCGCTGGAGATGATCGAGCGGATCCTCCGCGTCGATCCCACCCACGCCGAGGCCCGGGCCTACCTGCGCCAGAACGAGTCCACGCTGGTCGCGATGTACGAGTCCAAGCTGGGGCCGCTCTCGGCCCGGCCGCGGCTCGCCATCCACGCGGAGGAGGTCATGTGGCTGAACCTCGACCACCGCGCCGGCTTCCTGCTCGCCCAGATCGACGGGTCGGTCAGCTACGACGACCTCTTCGCGCTCTCCGGGCTTCCCCGGCTCGACACCGCCCGCATCCTGGCCTCGCTGGTCGCCGAGGGCGTGATCCGCTGAGGGGCGAGGCCTCGCCCGGACGGGCCGGCCGGGGACGTCAGCGCCGGACGACGGCGGTCCAGCGCCCCACCAGCACCCGCTCGCCGGCGGCGTTCACCGTCTCGGTGCGGACCGCCAGGAAGTCGAGCGCCCCCCGGCTGCGGATCTCCACGATCTCGCCCACCGTGGTGAGCTCGTCGCCCGGGCGGATCGGCGCGCCGTGCTCGAACTCCTGCTCGGCGTGGAGGAGGCGCAGGAGGTCGATCCCCAGCTCCGGATCCGAGCAGGCCAGCGCGAACGGCTTCATGGCGAAGGTGACGCCGAAGGTGGGCGGCGCCACCAGCGCCCCGTGCGGCGAGCGGCTCGCCGCCTCGTCGTCGACGCTCCAGGGGTGGGGGTCGCCCACGGCGGTCCCGAAGTAGCCGGGGGAGCCGCCGGCCACGGCGATGGCGAAGGAGCGGATCTGGTCGGCGCAGACCGTGGAGCGGAAGGGGCCGTAGCGGCGCCCCACGTGGCGAGGATCGATGGGCATCAGACGGTCTCCAGCCAGCCCTCGGCCGAGGCGCCCTTCAGGACCTCCTCGCCGCGCTGGTTCCTCGCCTCCACCTCGAGGCGGACCACCGGTCCCTCCACGGCCACGCAGCGGCCGCGGAAGGTGACCACGTCCCCCACCACCACCGGCCGGGAGAAGCGCACACGCAGCCGCTTCACCCGGGCCGGGTCGCCCAGGTAGGCGGTGCAGGCGTCGGCCAGCCAGGCCATCGTGCACATCCCCTGGAGGATGGCGTCGGGGAAGCCGGCGGCCCGGCCCACCTCGCGGTCGATGTGGATGGGGTTGAAGTCGCCGGACACGGCGGCGTAGTAGATCGGCCGGTAGCGGTCGGCCTCGCGCACCAGCTCGAACGAGTCCCCGACGTGGAAGTCGGACGCCTGCTTCACGGAGAGTCCTCCTGGGGCGGTTCGGGCGGCGCCAGCGGATCGTCGTCGGCCTCCCGGGCCACCGCCTGCTTGTGCTCGAAGTGGTCGCGGACGAAGTCGATGAGCCGGTCGAGGTAGCCGGTCACCGGTGGGCAGCGGACCCCGGTGCCGTCGAGCAGCTCGAGCAGGTTGCGGGGGTTGTAGAAGGCCAGCTGGTTGACCGACTCGATGGCCGCCCGCTGCTGGCGCGAGAAGCGCTCCAGGACGGGCAGGGAGAGGAAGGCGTCCACCACCTTGTGGGGGAGCGAGACCAGCGGCATGCGTCGGTGGGCGCGCTGCGCGATCATCTCGTAGACCCGGCGCGCCGAGAGCGGGGCGGGGTCCACGACGTGGACCGTCTTGCCCACCGAGGCCGGGTTCCTCGCGATGGCCAGCGTCGCGTCGACCAGGAAGTCGACCGGCACCACGTTGAGCGGCGCGCCGCCGTCGCCGGGGAGCGGAAGCGGCACGGCCAGCGGCGAGGTGACGAGCAGGATGGCCAGGTAGTACGGCCCCTCGAACCGGTCGATCTCGCCGGTGCGGGAGTCGCCCACCACGATGGCGGGGCGGTAGATGGTCGTGGGGACGTCCCCCATGACCCGCCGGACCAGCTCCTCGGCCCGGGCCTTGCTCTGCTCGTAGGGGGTGCGGAACTTCTGCCCCACCATGAGCTCGTCCTCCATGATCACGCCGCGGCGGTCGCCGGCGACGAAGACGGACGAGAAGTGGTGGAGGCGGGGAGGGCGGACCGCCGCCCGGGCCAGCTCGAGGACGTTGCGGGTCCCCTCGATGTTGACCCGCCGGGAGACCTCGCTCGCCGAGTCGAGGCGGGAGGCCGCCGCCAGGTGCCAGATCGACGTCACGTCGCGGACGAGCGACTTCCACTCCCCGCCCGACAGGCCGAGGTGCATGGCCGCCACGTCCCCCTCCCAGACCTCGACCCGGGCCGGGGCGTGGCGCGCCACCTCGGTCCGCGCGAAGGCGGCCTGGGAGGGCTCGACGAGCAGGACGAGCCGCCCCGGGATCCCCGCCTCCAGCATGCGGTGGACCAGGCGGCGCCCGATGAATCCGGGATAGCCGGTGAAGAGGGTGGTGCCGGTCGTGTCGGGCATCGCTCCCGTCAATAGCGCGCCGGGGGCGCGTTGGGAAGGCGGCGCCCCAGGCCGGCCCGGAGGGCCGCGAGGAGGGGGGCCGCCCGGGCGCGGAGCGAGGCCGCGTCCCCCTCGTTCGAGACCACCAGGTCGGCGCGGCGGGCCTTCTCGTCGATGGGGAGCTGGGCGTCGAGGCGGGCCTCGGCCTCGGCGCGGGTCATCCCGTCGCGCGCCTGCAGCCGGGCGAGCTGGACGGCCCGCGGGGCGTGCACGACGACGACGCAGTCGACCTCCCCCTCGAGCCCACTCTCGAAGAGCAGGGGGACGTCGTAGAAGGCCAGCCCCTCCCCGGCGGCGGCCAGGCGGGCGGTCTCGGCCGCGACGCCGGCCCGGACGGCGGGGTGGACGATGGCCTCGAGGCGCGCGCGGGCCGCCGGATCGGCGAAGACGAGCGCCGCCATGGCCCTGCGGTCGAGCTCCCCGTCCGGCCCGACCACCGTGGGCCCGAACCGGCGGGCGATCTCCTCCAGGGCGGGGCTGCCCTTCCGCACCGCGCCCCGCGAGATGGCGTCGGCGTCGATGACCGGGGCGCCCAGCTCCCGGAGGGCGGCGGCCAGCGTGCTCTTGCCGCTGGCGATGCCCCCGGTGAGGCCGACGAGCCGCACGGAGCGGTCAGTGCCCGGGGGTGGGGGAGGGCGCCGCCGGGGCGGGCGCGGCTGCCGGCGCGCTCGTCGAGGCGGCGGGGGACGGGTTCGCCGTCGCCGTGGTGGCGGCCTGGAAGCGGATGGCCTCGACCAGGCCGTCCTTCCCGAAGAAGACCACCACGCCGATGGCCTTGTAGAGCCAGACGGTCCGGAAGTCGTCGGTGAAGGTCTTCTGCGGGTCCCTGCCGAAGGTGCCGAGGACCGCGTCCTTCTCCAGCTGGGCGCCGGGGAAGACGTTGATCTCCGCCACCCGGCCGTCCTCGCCCACCAGGAACTGGGCCTGGCGGGTGCCGGCGATGGCCTGCTCGGCCTTGTAGACGAGCGCGGTCCGCCCCTCGAGCTTCCCCCGCGTGGAGGGTTCGCCGAAGCGGGTCACCACGTCGGCCTGGGTGCTCTGGCCCGGGGTGATCCCCTGCCAGGAGCGGGCGAGCGCCGTACCGGGGAGGAGGAGGAGGAGCGAAAGGGCGGCGAGCGGGAGGGGACGCGGGGCCATGAGGCATTATAGTCGCGCCATGCCCTTCCGCGTCCTTCGCGCCGATTTCCTCCGCACCGCCGTGAAGCGTCAGGACTGGCCCCCGCCCCCCGACGCCCCCGAGTTCGCCTTCGTGGGGCGCAGCAACGTCGGGAAGTCCTCCATGCTGAACGCCCTCTCCCGCAAGTCGGGGCTGGCCCGGGTCTCCAACACGCCGGGGCGCACCCGTGCCCTCCAGTTCTTCGAGCTCGAGGTCCAGCCCTCCGGTTCACGCAAGGTGACCCGGATCCGCTTCGCCGACCTCCCGGGCTACGGCTACGCCAAGGTCTCCAAGGACGAGAGGCAGAGCTGGGTGGGGATGATCGAGACCTACCTCCGGGAGCGGGAGCCGCTGCGCGCCGTGGTCCTCATCGTCGACGGACGCCACGAGCCCCAGCCCAGCGACCACGAGGCCCTGGGCTTCCTCCGCTCCACCGGGCGCCCGATCGTGGTGGCGGTCACCAAGATGGACAAGATGACCCGCAACCAGCGGCTGCCGGCGCTCCGGCTCGCCGAGACGGAGCTGGCGCTGCCGCGCGGCGAGGCCATCCCGTTCTCGGCGGTCGAGGGAACGGGGACCGACGCCCTCTGGGAGTGGCTGGTGCAACGGGCCGGCGTGGCGCCGGGTTAGTCGGCCGATCGCCCCTCGATCTCGCCCAGGATCCGTTCCAGCCGCCGCTCCTCCACGGAGACGTCGAAGCCCACCGCCC
>JBAXVO010000074.1:0-14112 GCA_037129355.1 Deltaproteobacteria bacterium
GGGCGCTCCGTGGTCTCGCGGACGACCAGGATGGGGGCGCCGAAGGTGGGGGCCTCCTCCTGCACGCCACCGGAGTCGGTGACGATGACGTCGGCGCGCTGCATGAGCGCGACGAATGGGAGGTAGGCCTGCGGCTCGACGAGCTCGACGCCGGGGACCCCGCCGAGGATCTCGGAAGCGGCCTGGCGAACGTGCGGGTTGGGATGGACGGGCCAGATGACCCGGGCGCGAGGGACTCCGGCGATGGCGTCGCGGATGGCGCCCAGCACGCCCCGCAGCGGCGCGCCCAGGCTCTCGCGACGGTGCAGCGTCACGAGGACCAGCCGGTCGACCGGGGCGATCTCGATGGGTAGCTCCGGCGCACGGCCCGAGGCGTCGAGCAGCGCGTCGATCCCGGTGTTCCCGGTCACCACGATGCGATCGGCCGACACCCCCTCGGCGAGAAGGTTGGCGAGCGCCCCCCGGGTGGGGGCGAAGTGGATGCTGGCGAGGGCTCCGGCGAGGCGCCGGTTGGCCTCCTCCGGGAACGGGCTGTCGATGCTCTCGGTCCGCAGCCCGGCCTCGACGTGGGCGAAGGGGATCCGCCGGTAGAAGGCGGTCATGGCGGAGGCGAGCACGGTGGTCGTGTCCCCCTGGGCCAGGACGACGTCGAAGGGCCGCTCGGCCATCACGCCCTCGATCCCCTCGAGGAGCCGGGCGGTCAGGCTGGCCAGCCCCTGATCGGGGCGCATCAGGTCGAGGTCGGCGTCGGCGACGAGCCCGAAGTCGGCGGCGGCCTGATCGAGCAGGCCGCGGTGCTGTCCGGTGAAGAGGACGTGGACGTCGAAGCGGCCGGTGGCGCGGAGGGCACGGACGACCGGGGCCATCTTGATGGCCTCGGGCCGGGTTCCGATGACGGCGAGAGCGTTGATCTTCTTCATGTCGTCCCTGGATTGCACGGGGGGTGCCAGCCCCCGGGGACGTCAACCGGAACGAAACTGCGTCAGCGCGGGGCAGCCGGCGTCGCGCCAGGGACGCCCTGCGCCGCTTCGGAACGGTTCTGGCGGTACACGTGGAACACCCGGGGGCCGATCAGGTAGACGCCCAGCACACAGGCCTCCGCGACGAAGGTCGCGATGGCGGCGCCGAGCGCACCCATCGAGGGGATGAGGAGCAGGTTCACGCCCACGTTGGCGGTGGCGGCGAGCCCCTGCCCGAAGGGCATCACCTTCTCCCCTCCGTCAGCGACCATCCTGCGGGACAGGAAGGCCGTCTGGACCTGGAGGACGCTGGCGGCGAGGAGCCAGGCGAAGGCCGGTGCCGCGTCGCTCCAGCCCTTCCCGTAGAGGAAGGTGATGAAGGCGCCCGCGAACGGGAGGATGAGGAGCGGGCCGGCCGACAGCCCGATCGAGGCCAGGCGGCCGAGCTTGCGCGCCTTGGCCCGGGCCCCCGGGTCACCCGAGACGAGCCCGGGGAAGAGCGCCAGGGCGAAGGCGCCCGCGCCGGTGGCGACGCCGTTGATGATCCGGTAGGAGCCGCCGTAGAGGCCGAGCTGGACCGGGGTGGACATCCCCTCGAGGAGGATCATGTCCACCCGGGCCGAGATCGACCCGAAGACCGAGGAGAGGCCGATCCAGCGCCCGCGCCGGCTGTAGTGGCCGCGCACGTCGGCGTCCCTGCGCGGACGCAGCGGGAACAGGCTCCGGTGGACGATCAGCGCCCGGCCGGCGGCCAGCGTCACCGCCCCGGCCAGCTGGCCGCACATGGCGACGATGAGGCTCCCGTGCCAGGCCCCCAGGGCGACGCCGGCGAGCATGACCGCACGGGAGAGGACGATCACCGGGAGATCCCGGGCGGAGGCTCCCCGCCCGAGGATGGAGTAGTTGAAGGTGGTGGCCAGCCCATTCACGATGAGTGCAAGGAGGGCCAGCGCCAGCGAGCCCGCCCCCTGGGCGTCGAGACGCAGCCCCAGGCCGATGGCCAGCCCGACCACGACCGTGATGGCGGCGCCCTTGGAGAGCGCGGCGAGCGACCCCTCCAGCACCGCACCCGGCTCGTGCTTCCCCTCGGCGTAGAGGGTGATGGCCACCTCCCCTGCCCCGAAGAGGAGGACGATGGCCAGGATCCCGGCCACCGCCAGCGCGAAGGTGTAGTTGCCCATGGCCACCGGGCCGAGGGCGCGGGCGACCAGCACCCCCGCCACGACCTGGCTTCCCATGTCGATGATCTGGACCGCCATCGTCGCCGCGGCGGGCGGGAGGTGAAGTCGCTTCATGACAGGCAATCCTCGAGCATGCGCCGGTAGGCGGCGGCCTTGGCCGCGAAGGTGAACTCGGCCACCACCCGGCGGCGGGCGTCATCCCCCATCCGCTTCGCCGCGGCCGGGTCGGAGAGGACCTCGACGATGGCTCCCGCGAGCACGACGGGCTCCCGCGGGGGAACGAGCCGCCCCTGCCGACCGTCCTCGAGGACCTCGCCGGTCCCGCCCACCGCGGTGGCGACGATCGGCACGGCGCAGGCGCCGGCCTCGAGGACCACGTTGGGAAGCCCCTCGGTGTGGGACGACTGGACGAAGAGGTCTGCGCTGGCCATGAGCCGGTCGAGGTCGTCGCGGAAGCCGGCCAGGACGAAGCTGGCCTCGAGCCCCGCCTCCCGGATGGCGGCCTCCAGCGCGCCGCGCAGCGGCCCGTCGCCGACGAGGAGGAAGCCCACCCCGGGCATCCGGTCCACCACCAGCCGTGCCGCCTGGATCAGATCCCCGAACCCCTTCTCGGGGCTGAGGCGGCCGGCCGCGATCACCAGCCGCTCCGGCCGGACCGGGAAGAGGGCCTCCATCTCCCGGCGCGTGGCGGCGTCGGGCGCGGGGAAGCGCGAGGCGTCCACGGCGTTCTGGATGACCACCACGCGGTCGGCGCGGATGCCGGCGTCCTTCACCCGCTGCCCCTGCCGGTGCGACACCGCGACCACCCGCCGGGCGCCGCGCATCACCAGCTTGTCGACGGCCTCGTTCACCTTCACCCTCAGGGTGGCCCCGGTCCAGCCGTGCGACACCGCGACGTGGGGGATCCCGGCGCGACGCGCCGCGAGCAGGCCCACCAGGTCCGGCTTGTAGCCGTGGGTGATGACCACGTCGGGGGCGATCCGCCCGAACCATTCCGCCACCTCGGCCACCGCCCGGCGCAGCGGCCGGCCCGTCGTGGCGAGGAGGTGCGACTCGACCCCCTCCGCGCGCAACCGCTCGTCGAGGGCGCCGCCCTCCGGGAAGCCCAGGAACACCGACCGATCCGTCCCCCGGAGCGCGCGGGCGAGCCCGATCATCTGCCGCTCCGGTCCGCCCACGAAGGGAGAGGCGACGAGGTGGAGGATCGTGGCCATCGCTCAGGCCACCGCGGTGACGGAGGAGACCGGGAAGGGACGGAGGTCGCGGATGACCTTGGCCGGAGAGCCCGCCACCAGGGTATGGGGCGGGACGTCCTTGGTCACGATGGAGGCGGCACCGACCACGGCCCCCTCCCCGATGGTGACGCCCGGCATGATCTTGCAGCCGTTGCCGATCCACACGTCGTCGCAGATGGTGACCGGCCGGATCTGGTCCGGCTCGACCCCCTGGCTGCGCCGCTTCATCGCGTCCATGGGGTGGCCCGGGTTGTCGGCGATGAAGACGTTGTCGGCGACGAGCACGTGGTTGCCGATGCTGACCCGGCTGCCCACGCTGATGGTGAGGCGGCAGCCCAGGTAGGTCTTGTTGCCGATCTCGAGCACCGGGTCGTGGCCCACGCTGGTCGAGACGAAGCTCGACATGGCGCTCATGGTGCAGTCGTCCCCGATGCGGATCTTCAGGGCGCCGTACAGGTAGGGCACGCCCAGGTCGACGCGCAGGTTCTTTCCCACGCGGTCGCAGCGGGCCCGGAACATCGGCTGGTAGTAGAAGGACCGGGAGAGCCAGCGGAAGCCGTTCAGCACCGCGTGGTGGACGTACCAGACCGGCAGGAAGATCGCCTTCGGCGCCGGCACCTCGAAGGTGCGGATGCGCTTGGCGAGCCGGTACAGCCGGTCGAAGAAGGGCGTCTCGCGACGCTTCACCTTGCGGATGAGTCCCTGGATCATGACGTGGCTCCTGTGGGTTCGGGTGCGGCGGGCATGCTTCGCTCGGTCGCCGCGATGAGCGCGAGCAGGATGAAGGTGAACCAGCTCCAGCACTGGGAGAGGAAGAAGGCGGAGATGAAGAAGGCGACGATGGTGGGGAAGAGCGACCCCACCGCCGCCCGCTCGAGCGGGTCGTCGAGCTCGTCCCGGCGCTTCCGGAGGCGGAAGGCCGACTTGAACGACAGCACGACCATGGCCATGAAGGGGATGAACCCGACGATGCCGGTCTCGGCGATGGCCTTCACGAACGAGTTGTGGGCCTCGAGCTTCCCCCAGATGACGGCGTTGGTGACGTAGGTCGGGTAGTTGTCGGCGAACCGGTCGTAGCCCACGCCCAGGATCGGCTTGGCCTTGACCATCCGGGCCCCGGCCATCCAGGCGTCGAGCCTCCCCTGCGCCGACTCGTCGATGCCGTCCCCCTCGCCGCCGCTCGAACGCTTCGACATGCCGGAGGCGGCCATGAGCACGGCCATGCCGACCGCGAGGATGCCGATCTGCATGCCCCGGCTCTTCACCTTCTCGCGCAGGAGGATGAAGGCCGCCGCGCCCATGCCCATGAACCCGCCTCGGGACTGGGTGGAGACGATCCCGGAGACCACGGCAACGAAAAGGATCCCGAAGAACCAGCGCTGCCTCCCCTTCGTCTGCATCACGGCGCTGGCCAGGAAGGGCATGCCCATGAGGAGGCACAGGGCCAGGTCGTTGGGGTCGCCGAGGAGCCCGACGAACCCGGCGCGGCTGCCCTCGATGGTGGCCTGGCCGCTCAGCTTGGCCTGCAGGGCGTAGACGCCCAGCGACGCGCAGGCGACGGCGATGGTGGTGAGCGTGGTCGCCGCACGCGCGGGCGAGGTGACCAGGTTCAGGAGGAGGACGTACAGGATGATGATCTTGACGAAGACGTCCTGGAAGAGGGCCAGGCTGGTGCCGGGGTCGGTGCCCACCATCGACGAGGCGATGAGCGCCAGGGTGAGCCAGACGAAGTAGAGGTCGAGCTTGCAGCGCGCCCACGAGAGGTCCTGCCGGACCATCTTCTCGATCGCCCACAGCCCCAGCGCCCCCAGCGCGAACAGCTTGGCCGGCTGCAGCACGGCGAGTGCCGGGATGATGTCGGCGGGGCGCAGGAGGAGCATCAGCATGAAGCCGAGCAGCGCCCGGAACGGACTCGCGAAGACGTAGATGCCGAGCGCCGCCCCCAGCACGGCGCCGGCCGGCGCCATGGGGTGGTACATCGCGAGCGAGCCCACGCCCGCCGCGCCCACGGCGGTGGCCGCGGCGATGGCGGGCTTCCGCATCACGGGTTGCTCCGAGATCCCAGCGTGCCCACCAGGTCCACGCCGACGATGGTGGACACCAGGTCGCGGCGGACGACGCCGGAGAGGAGCTGGGCGGCCGCGGCGAGCACGATGCCGAGCACGATCCCCGCGAAGAGCCCGCCGATGGCGACGATGGCGGTGGCCGGCTTGGTCGAGTGGCTGGGCCGGGTGGGCGGTTCGACCACCCAGACCTGCCCCTTCTCGTCGTAGAGGGCGAGCTCACGGGTGACGAGCGCGTCCTCGTACTTCACGAGGAGGTCCCGGTAGACCTTGGACTTGGCGTCGAGGTCCCGCACCATGTGGGTGAGGTTCTGCTCGTTGCGGGCGAAGTCGCGGAGCTGGCTGTCCGAGACGGCGAGGCGGCTGCGGACGGCCGAGAGCTTGCCGCGGGCCCCCTCGATCTCCCCGAGGACGGCCTTGTAGTTCAGGATGTCGCTGGAGAGCAGGTCGCCCTTGCCGTCCATCCCGACCCCGAGCCGCTGGTCTCCGCCCCGGGAGCTCGCCAGCGCCTCCAGGTGGGAGAGGTCGATCTCGGCGGCCGCCGGCGCGAGCGAGTCGTGCTCCCGCTCCAGCCGCGCGATGACGGCCCGCTGGGTCTCCACCACGGGATGCTCCTCGGTGTAGGCGCCGCGAAGGTCGCGAAGCCGCGCCCTGGCCTCGAGCAGCTTCACCTCCACCTGGCGCGAGGCGGGCGTCTGCGACCGAAGGCGCGCCTCGGTGAGCCGTTTCCGGCGGAGCGCGGCCTGGAGGTCGGTGTCGGCCTCGGCGAGCGCCTTGCGGAGCTGGAGGGTCATGTCCAGGTTCTGGTGGAAGACCTCGGGCAGCGTGGTGGCGTTGTCGGCCTTGTAGGTGGCGAGCCGTTGCTCGTCGACGGCCAGCTCTCCCCGGAGCCGCTCGATCTGCACCCGGAGGAACTCGGCCGACTCGGTGATCGACTCCTTCTGGGGCCGGAGCATCTCGTTGATGAAGGTCGAGACGAGCAGCGTGAGCGTCTGGTAGGTGGCCTCGGGGCTGCCCTGGGTGACGGTCAGCTGGGCCATGGTGTTGGCCACGCCGAAGACCTCCACCTCCCGGCGGAAGCGCGACACCTTGGCCTCGATGGACTGGGGCGAATCCTTGTCGGTGATCTCGCCCCGCTGGCGGAGGACCTTTTCCAGGATGGTGCTGCCGCGGATGAGCTCCTGCAGGACCTGGATCCGGTTCTTGACGTTCCAGTCCACCATCTTGTCGTTCAGGATGGGGTTGATCGCCTTGCTCTCCTGGATGAGCACCTTGGCGGTGGCCTTGTACCGGTTGGGCATCGCCTTGTTCACGCCCACCGCCACGATCGGCGTGACCACGACGGCGACGAGGACCATGAGCCACCGGCGTCGGACGGCGGTGGCGATGAGCGACCAGGTGCCGGTCTTGATGACGGGCTTCATGCCGGGCTCCCGCTTCGGAGCCGGCTGAGGAGGCCGGCGGGGACGGCATCCCGCTCGGTCCGGGCGGCGTTCGAGCCCGGGAAGATCTGGCGGACCGCGGAGGCCCGGCGGCGGAGGGCGCCGAGCAGCGACGGAAGGCCCCGGTCGTCGCGGTCGTTCCAGACCACCCCGACCGGCGGGATCTCCAGGGCGTCGAGGCGGGCCCGGAGCTGGGTCACCTCGTCCTCGGTGGTGCGCCCGGCGAGCAGGACGATGAGGGCCCCGTCGAGGGCGTTCATCCACTCCTCGTCGAGCTCGATGCCCCCGTCGCCGTCGAGGAGCGCCGCCCCGTCGATGACCACGCGGCAGGGCGCCGGGAAGTCCGCCGGCGAGACGTTCGCGGCCGAGCACACGTCGAGGAAGCACCAGTTCTGGGGATCGGCGACGGCGAGCGTCGCCTCGAGGGTCTGGAAGAGGTGGCTCTTTCCGTCGCCGTGACGGGACGAGACCACCAGGATGTAGCGGCTGGTCGTACCCCGGAGGGCGGCGGCCACGCTCTCGGCAAGCATCCGGCGGGCGAGCACCTCCTTCTTGGAGGCGCCGTCGGCGGCGGCTTCGTCGTGTCGGGAAAGGGAGCGCATGGCTACAGGGTCCCTGTGCAACTGGCGATCCAGCCCGACCGTTCACGGATGGAACACCCCGGGCATCCCGGCAGGGGCGTCTTCGGCGTCGAAGGGGTGCCTGCATCCCGCTTCGGAACAGCCGCCCGGGAATGAAACGGTCCCGAGACCCTGCGGGGGCGGGAATTGGCCGGCACGGCACTTGCCAAGGAAGAGCCGCATGGCAAGACAGATTCGCGTCGCACAGCTCATGCAGTACTTCGGCATCGGAGGCATCGAGCGGATGGTGGAGGGCTTCGTCCCCGCCTTCTCCGCCCGTGGCGTCGACACCGTGGTCGCGGCCTACCGCGGCGACGGGCCGGTCCGGCAGGCCATCGAGGCGCAGGGGGCGAAGGCCGTCCTCCTCCCCGGCCGCTCGGGACTCGACCCGCTCCTCCCCTTCCGACTGGCCCGCTGGATCCGCACCTCCGGCGCGGACGTCCTCCATACCCACCACCTCGGCCCCTTCATCTACGGCGCCGCCGCCGCGCGCCTGGCCGGCGTCCCCCACATCCACACCGAGCACTCCCACGAGATCTACGACGCCCCCCGGCGCCGCGCGCTGGCCCGGCGCATGGACGACCTCGCCACCGTCGTGGCGGTCTCCGAGGAGATCGCCTCCTGGCGCGAGGCGACGCTGGGACGGCGCTGTGCCGTGATCCCGAACGGCGTGCCCGTTCCTCCGGTGGTGACGGCGAAGGTCCGCGCCGAGGCCCGTTCGCTGCTCGGGCTCGAGGACGGGGAGGTCGCCGTGGGCTGCGTGGCCCGGCTCGCCCCGGAGAAGGACCACGCCACCCTCATCCGGGCGGTCCACGCCGCGCTTTCGACCGCCCCCCGGCTCCGGCTGCTCATCGTCGGCGACGGCCCGGAGCGAGGAGCGCTCGAGGCCCTCGCCCTGGAACTGGGCGTGGCGGGCCGGGTCGTCTTCCTCGGCTCCCGCTCCGACGTGGCCGCGCTCCTGCCCGGGCTCGACCTCTTCACCCTGGCGAGCCGCCGCGAGGGGCTCCCCCTCTCCCTGCTCGAAGCGCTCGCCGCCGGGCTCCCCGCGGTCACCACCGCGGTCGGCGAGATGCCGCGCGTCCTCTCCGGCGGCGCCGGCCGCGCCGTCCCGGCAGGGGACGCCGCCCTGCTGGCCGCCGCCCTGGCCGGGGCGGCCCTCGATCCGGCCTGGCGGACATCCGCTGGAGCCATGGGCCGGGACCTGGTCCGGAGGAGCTACTCGATGGACGCCATGGCCGACGCCTACGTCCACTTCTACCGCTCCGCGCTGCACCGCCGGAGGGCGGCATGACCTGGCTCGTCTTCGGCGACGACTGGGGCCGCCACCCCTCCACGACGCAGCACCTGGCCCGGCACCTCGGCGAGCACTCCCGGGTCATCTGGATCGATTCGATCGGGATGCGCTCCCCGACCCTCAGCGCCGCCGACGCCCGCCGGGTGTGGGCCAGGCTTCGTGGGAACCGGAGCCCTGCGGCGACCGCCGCCGAGCCCTCCTGGCTCGTCCGGCCGCGTCCGCGCGTGCTCCCCTGGCACCTCTCCCCCGCCGTGGCCAGCTTGAACCGTTCGGCCATCACCCGTGCGGTGACCGAAGCCCTGGAGGGCGAGGTGCCGGCGGTGCTCGCCTCGAACCCGGTGGCGGCCCTCTACCTCGACGCCATCCCCCGGCGGGCGCTCGTCTACCTGAGGCTCGACGACTACGCCGAGCTGCCCGGCGTGGATCCCGAGCTGGCACGGCTGGCCGAGCGGCGCATGCTGCAGAAGGCCGATCTCGTCGCCGCCACGGCACGCCGGCTCCTGCCGACGGGAGCACCCGGTCTCTACCTGCCCCAGGGGGTCGAGGCGGAGCACTTCGGGCGCGTGTCGCTCGACCCTCCCCCGGGGAAGGTGCTCGGCTTCTTCGGGCTGCTCGCCCCGTGGATCGACCTCGCGCTCGTCGCCGCGGTGGCCCGTGCGGCCCCGGAATGGACGCTCGAATTCGTGGGGCGCTCCGACGTGGACACCACGGCACTGAAGGCCCTTCCCAACGTCCGGCTGCTGCCGGCCGTCCCGTACGCGGAGCTCCCGGCCGTCATGCGCTCGTGGCGCGCCGCCTGGGCCCCCTTCGCCATGAACGAGCTCACCGCCGCGGTGAACCCGCTCAAGATCCGCGAGTACCTGGCGGCTGGCCTCCCCTCCTTCTGCACGCCCCTGCCCGAGGTCCGGGAGATCCGCGGCGTTCGCCTGGGGCGGACGGCCGGCGACGTGGTCGCCTGGCTCGCCGACGAGGCGGCTCACGACTCCCCCTCCCGGCGCGCCGAGCGGCGCCGCGGGGTGGCCGGGGACTCCTGGCGCTCCCGGGCCGCCGATCTCGAACGCAGCGTGCACGCCATCTCGACGGCCTCCCGGGCCGACACCGCATCGGAGACATGACGATGAGCGAACTCTCCCTCTGGATCCTCTTCGCCGCACTCTGCGCGGCCGCCCTCTTCCCCTACGCCGGCTATCCGCTCGCGGTGCTGCTCTTCCCGCTCCGCCCGGTCCGGCGCGGCCCGCCCGTGGAAGGCGACGTGAGCGTGGTCATCCCGGCACGCAACGAGGCCGCCACGCTGGCCGCCAAGATCGAGGCCACGCTGGCCCTCGAGCCCCGGGACCGCATCCGTGAGGTCCTGGTGGGTTCGGACGGCTCCACCGACGCCACCGCCTCCATCGTCCTCGCCGCCGCGTCCCGCGATCCCCGGGTCCGGCTCGTCGACCGGGGCGCCCGCCGCGGCAAGGCGGCGGTGATCTCCGACCTGGCCCGGCAGGCCCAGGGAGCGTACGTCCTCTTCACCGACGCCGGGGCCGAGGTGGCCCCGGACGTCCTCCCCGCGCTCCTCGACACCCTGCGCGACCCCGAGGTCGCCATCGCGGTCCCGCGCTACGCGACCCATGGCCAGGAGGGGGGCGAGGGGGCCTACTGGCGCCTCATGACCGCCCTCAAGAAGGCCGAGTCCGACCGCGGCCTCGTGGTCGGCGCGCACGGAGCGTGTTACCTGGCCCGCCGGGCGGTCATCCCTCCCCTCCCGAACGGGACGGTGAACGACGACCTGCTCCTCCCGGCGCTGGTCCGGGCCGACGGCGGCCAGGTGGCCTACGTCCACGGGGTCGCCTCCTCCGAGGGCAGCACCTCCGGTCCCCAGGCGGTCTACCGTCGGCTCGCCCGGATCGCCCGCGGCAACTGGCAGCTCTTCTCCCGCCACACCGACCTCCTCTCGCCCCTCCGCCCGCGGCTCGCCTTCCCGCTCGTGGCGACCAAGCTCCTGCGCATCCTGGGGCCCTGGCTCCTCCTCGCCGCCCTCGCCACGGCCGTCGTGGGCGCAACCCGGTACCCCTCGTTCCAGGCCATCCTCGCCACCGGGCTCGTCGTCCTGGCGGCGGCCGGCATCGCCCTCTGGCGTCAGCTCGACGGCCGGCCCGTCGCGGGCCCCCTCGGCCTCCTCGGCTACGGGCTGCTCGGGCAGGTGGCGACCGCCGCCGGCGCCTGGCAGGCCCTCCGGGGGGAGCAGGCCGTGGGCTGGGAGTCGGTGGACGGCGATGCGGAAGGGGACGTTCCTCCCCCGCTCCCGCTCAGCGTCCGCGGCGCCAAGCGGACCCTCGACATCCTGGGCTCCTCGCTCCTGCTCCTCGTCACCTGGCCCTTCATGCTGGCCTCGGCCATCGCCGTGAAGGTCACCTCGCCCGGGCCGGCCATCTTCCGGCAGGAGCGGGTACGCCACGACTCGCGGGGGCGTCCGATCTCCTTCCAGATGTACAAGTTCCGCAGCATGTGGGTGGACGCCGAGGCCCGATCCGGCCCGGTCTGGGCCACCGTCGCCGACCCCCGCATCACCCCGGTGGGCCGCTTCCTGCGCAAGGCCCGGCTGGACGAGCTGCCCCAGCTCTGGAACGTCCTCCGCGGCGACATGACGCTCGTGGGACCCCGCCCGGAGCGCCCCTCCTTCGTCAAGCAGCTCGCCGACATGATCCCCGGCTACACGGACCGGGTGGCGCGCTGCAAGCCCGGGGTCACCGGCTGGGCCCAGATTCACTGCGAGTATGATACGTCCATCGACAGCGTGCGCACCAAGGTGCTCTACGACCTGGCCTACGTGGCCCACCTGTACGACCTGCGGAGCTACCTGGGCATGGAGGTCAACGTGGCCCTGCGGACGGTGATGGTGATGGTGAAGGGCAAGGGCGCCCACTGATGATCGGGGCGATCGTCCTCTCGGCGCTGCTCCTCGCCGGCGCGGCACCGGCCGCCCTCCCCGACCCGCTCGACCCCTCGCTCGCACCCGCGGTCGACACCGACCCGGCCTCGTACCCGGCCAACGTCTGGGTCACCGGCAGCATGGCCAAGGTCCGGCGGACCGACCCTCCCGGCCCGGTCCACTGGGCGTTCCTCTCCTCGGCCCGCAACGAGGTGGAGAGCTTCCAGGTCCACGTGCGGGGCACGACCGACCTTCGCGGGGTGACCGTCGAGCCCACCGACCTCGTCGACGCGCGGAGCGGCGGGCGGATCCCGGCCGCGACGCACGTCACGGTCTCGCGGGAACTCTACCAGCGCATCTCCCCCGATCTGCGGAGCGACGCGAACGGCCTCCCCGGGGAGGTGCCCGACGCCCTCGTCCCGGCGCGGGATCGCTACTGGGGGGAGACCCGGAACGCCTTCCCCGTCGACGTGAAGGCGGGGGAGAACCTCTCGGCCTGGATCGACGTCCACGTCCCCCTCGGGATCCCCTCGGGCTGGTACCGGGGGAGCGTGACCGTCCGGGCGGACGGACGGGCCATCGCCAGGCTCCCCGTGCGGCTCAAGGTCTGGAACGTCGACCTTCCCTCGACCGCCTCGCTCGCCTCCCACTTCGCCATGAGCTGGAACGGGGCCTGCGTGCAGGAGTTCGGGAGCTACGAGGCCTGCGGACCCGCCACCCCCTCCGGGAGCCGGGACGCCGGGGTGGAGAAGTTCCACACCCTCTACGCGACCTTCGGGCTCGACCGGCGCATCTCCATCGCCAACGTGACCTACGCCGGCCCCCGCGACGACGACTGGACCCGGTTCGACGCCGTCTACGGGCCGCTTCTGGAGGGGCGCGCATCCACCCTCCTCCCCGGCGCCCGGCTCACGAAGTTCACCTACGCGGGTGGCGCCGACGCGCCCTCCCTGTCCCGGTGGGCGAGCCACTTCCGGTCGCGCGGCTGGCTCGACCGGCTCGTCTGGTACCGGTGCGACGAGCCGGGGAACGGCACCTGCACCTTCGCGGACGCGCGCGCCGAGGAGGATCGGGTCCATGCGGCCGCGCCCGATTTCCGGACGCTCCTCACCACCGACCTCGACCACCTCGAGAAGCAGGGGCTCCTCGACTCGGTGGACGTGGCCGTCCCGGTGCTCGATCGCATGCAGCCCCACGGCAAGCCGAGCCAGCGCCCCCGCTACGACGCCTTCCTGTCCCGGTCGCCCCGGAAGCAGCTCTTCTGGTACCAGTCCTGCGATCAGCACGAGAGCTGCGCCAACGGGCGCATGGGTCCGGCCCAGGCCACCTGGCCGAGCTACATGGTCGACGCCTCCCCCATGCGGAACCGGGTCTTCCAGTGGATGGCCTTCCTGGAGCGGATCGAGGGGGAGCTCTACTACGCGGTGGACTACTGCTTCACCCGGGAGTGCGGACCCGCCGGGGCCACCTCCCGCGACCCGTTCCGCTCGATCTACGCCTTCGGCGGCCACGGGGACGGCACCCTGATCTATCCGGGCAACACCCGCACGATCGGGGGGAAGCACCACGTCCCGCTCTCGTCGATCCGGCTCGAGCTCATCCGGGAGGGCATGGAGGATTACGAGCTCCTGCGCCTCCTCACGACCCAGGGCGACGGGGAGTTCGCGCGCGCCCAGGCCGCCTCGTTCATCCGGCGAGCCGACGAGTTCGCCTCCGATCCGGCTCGCCTGCTGGGCGCCCGGGAGGCGCTCGGCGACCGGCTGCACGCCCGCTCGCTGGGGCGCTGACCCATCCGGGATGGCCATGTACCGGTCAGGTGGACCCTGGTGGATGGAGCACCCGTGGGCGGAGGTGGGACGAGCCGGACGGTCACATTAGAATTTCTCATGGAGACCAGGAGTTTCCGAAGGCGAGCCCCCTGATGGACCGGTACGTCCGGCTGGCCCGGAGCCTGCTTGTGAACGGACTCAACGAGGCCGTCCATGCCCGCTCTCGCGATCTCCACCGCACCCGAAGCGCCCCGTCCGGAAACCATGGAGCACCGGACCGAACCGGCCGAGTCCTGGCCGCTCGTCTTCGTGGTCGACGACGACGAGTGCCTGCGCTCGCTGATCGGCGACTGGGTCGAGGACGCCGGGTTCCGCGCGGTTCGCCTGGATGGCGGCGAGGCCTGCATCGCCGCGCTCGCCCGGGAACGCCCCGCCGCGGTGCTGCTCGACATCCACATGTCGGGGATCTCGGGGGCGGAGACGCTGGACCTCATCCGGGGGGCCGACGGCACCGTTCCGGTGATCGCCCTGAGCGCCGAGAGCGACCCCGACGTGGTCCTGGACCTCGTCGACCGGGGGGCCATGGAGTTCCTGCTCAAGCCCGTCCGGAGGACCTGCCTCATCCGCTCCCTCCT
>JBAXVO010000075.1:0-14100 GCA_037129355.1 Deltaproteobacteria bacterium
AGCGGCGGCTACGCCTTCCGCTCCTTGATCGAGAGCCCCATCGTGAAGCGCGCCACCGGCTCGTCGCCGTAGCGGTCCGGCACCGTCGCCACCACCTCGACCGGAAGCGTGACCCGCTCCCCGGTGCGCACCGTCTCCTCCATCGCGTCGGCGATCTTGCGGCCGTCCCGGGTGCGGAAGACGGTGTACCCGTCGGCGCGCTTCAGGAACTCCATGTGGGCGAACTTGAAGACCGGCACGACCCGGTGGAACCGGGAGCGGATGAGGGAGAAGGCGTTCATCCCGCTGGCGAGGTCGGCCGCCGCGGCCATGGTGCCGACGTACATCGACCCGACGTGGTTCTTGGTCCGCCAGTTGAGCGGCACGCCCACGGCCGCACCCTCGTCGTCGAGCTCGAGGACCCGGGGGCCGACGAAGAGCAGGAGCGGGATGCGCAGGCTGAGGAGCCGGACCGCGGCGGTTTCCTTCCAGAGCATGGGCGGCAACCTACCGCGGAGGCGGGCGGGTGCACGACCGGATTGTCGAGGGGCCCGTACGGCGCGACCGCCTCCCTCGCGGCGAACAGGTCCATGTGCGCGTCGCCGTAGACCGCCCGGGCGGCTTCCAGGTTATGGGCCCTGCAGAGGAGGCGGCAGTTCTCCACGGTCGATGGGCCGCCCCTGCCTCGAGGTTGCACGTGGTCCACCTCCAGCCGCACCGTCGCGCCGCAGATCCCGCCGTCGGCCAGCCTCCACTGGCACTTCCCCTGGTCCCGCTTCACGACCTCCCGCTTCACCCGGGCCGGCACGGAGCCCTTCCTCTTCCCCTGCTTCTCGAGGAGCGCTTCGAGGGCCGCGGTGAGCACCTGCTCGTCGGTCGCGCCGGGGTTGCGGTGTGATTCGCCGGCCTTCGCCCTCTTCAGCAGCGCCAGGAACTCCCGGGACACCGTGATGTGCATCCGACTCGCGGTGGCGGTCATCGGCACGACCACCGGCCGGGACGCCTCGGTCAACAGCCTCCCGAGTTCGCCCAGGCGAACTTTCTGACCGGTGTCTGTCCAGGATGCTTCCCGTTCGTCCAGGTCCACACGCCTGGTCCCCTCGCCCTGATCGACCACCACTGCCTGGGTCACCACCGTCCTTTCCGGCACCACCTTCCTCGGTCGGAGTTCCGCCGCCACTTCCAGCGCCTCCAGCTTCGAGAGCCCGAAGAACCGGGGAAGAACCTCCGCCCGGTTGTCCTCCGTCATCACGGTTGCCAGGATCGCGGCGGTGGTGAAGCAGAGCCTCCCGTCCTGGATTGGCTCGAGCACCTGCGGGAACCGCGTGACGAGCCAGGCCGCCGCGCGCCGGTGGTGGGCGGCGGCCCGGGAGAGCTTGAGTCCCCTGTGGAGGTAGTCGAAGAGCGTCGCATGCCCCAGGTCCCGGAACGCCTTTCGGCGGTCGAACTCCCCGAGAGCGGCGAGGAATGAACCCTGCGCGTGGAACTCCGCGCGGAGGAGATCGGCGAGATGGGAGTGGAAGGCGCGGGGGTCGAGGGCAGTGAGGTCGATCATGGTGGCAACGTCCCATGCGAATTCCGGGCCTCCCGGAACGCGCCAGGACGCGCGCCGCCGCACTCCATCGAACGCCGCATCCGGCCTCGAGGTCCGCGGAACGGACTGCGCATGGCAGCCCCCCGCGGTAGATGAACGGGATGCTCCCCGGCTTCCACCCGGTGGTCTCGGGATGGTTCGAGGCCCGCTTCGGCACCCCCACCGAGCCGCAGGCGGCGGGCTGGCCGGAGATCGAGGCGGGGCGCGACGTGCTCGTCTCCGCGCCCACCGGCTCGGGCAAGACCTTCGCCGCCTTCCTCTCCGGGATCGACTCCCTCTTCCGCGAGGGGCTCGAGGGGGAACTGCCCGACGAGACCCGCATCCTCTACGTCTCACCGCTCAAGGCGCTCTCGAACGACATCGAGAAGAACCTGCGCGAGCCGCTGGCCGCCCTGCGCGAGGCGGCGCTCGCGGCGGGGCTCCGCCCACCGGCCATCCGGGCCGCCGTCCGCACCGGGGACACGCCGTCGTCGCGCCGGCAGGCCATGCTGAAGCGGCCACCCCACGTCCTCGTCACCACCCCCGAGTCGCTCTACCTGCTCCTCACCAGCGAGAAGGGGCGCCGGTCGCTCGCCACCGTCCGCAAGGTGATCGTCGACGAGATCCACGCGGTGGCCCGCGACAAGCGGGGCAGCCACCTCTCCCTCTCGCTGGAGCGGCTCGAGGCGCTCTGCACGCTCCGTCCCCAGCGCATCGGCCTCTCGGCCACGGTGAGCCCGGTGGAGGAGGTGGCCCGCTTCCTGGTGGGGGCCGGGCGGGTGCGGCACGGCGCGGCCGAGTGCACCGTGGTGGAGGTGGGGCGGGGGCGCGTCCTCGACCTCGGGGTGGAGATCCCGAAGGACGAGCTCTCCTCGGTGGCGTCGAAGGAGCAGTGGGCCGAGACCTACGACCGGCTGGCCGAGCTCGCCCGGGAGAACCGGACCACCCTCGTCTTCGTGAACACCCGGAAGCTCGCCGAGCGGGCCTCCCACGCCCTCTCCGAGCGGCTCGGCGCGGGGCTGGTGGCGGCCCACCACGGCAGCCTCTCGCGCGCCCGCCGGCTCGACGCCGAGGACCGGCTCAAGGCCGGCTCGCTCAAGGCCATCGTCGCCACCGCCTCGCTCGAGCTCGGCATCGACATCGGGACGGTGGACCTGGTGGCCCAGCTCTCGAGCCCGGGCGCGCTCCACGTCGCGCTCCAGCGCGCCGGCCGCTCCGGACACTGGCGGGGCGCCACGCCCCGGGCCCGCCTCTTCCCCATGAGCCGCGACGAGCTCCTCGAGTGCGCGGCGCTGGTGCGCGGGCTGCGCGCCGGCCACCTCGAGACCGTCGCGCCGCCCCCCTGGCCGCGCGACGTGCTCTCCCAGCAGATCGTGGCCGAGGCGGCCTCGCGCCCCATCGGCGAGGACGAGCTCTTCGCGCTCTGCCGCCGCGCCTGGCCGTACCGGGAACTTCCCCGCGCCGAGTTCGACGCCGTCGTGGGGATGCTCTCGGAGGGGGTGGCCACGCGCCGCGGCCGCTCCGGGGCGCTCCTCCACCGGGACCAGGTGAACCACGTGGTCCGCGGCCGGCGCGGCGCCCGCATCGCCGCCCTCACCGGCGGCGGCGCCATCCCCGACAACGCCCAGTACCAGGTGGTGGCCGAGCCGGAGGGGGTGTCGGTCGGGCAGGTCGACGAGGACTTCGCGGTCGAGAGCATGGCCGGCGACGTCTTCCTGCTCGGCAACACCGCCTGGCGCATCCGGCGCATCGAGTCGGGCGTGGTCCGGGTCGAGGACGCCGGCGGCGCGGCCCCGGGAATCCCCTTCTGGCTCGGCGAGGCGCCCGGGCGGAGCGCGGCGCTCTCGGCCGAGGTCTCGCGCCTCCGCGCCGACCTGTAGCCACGCCTCGCCGACCGGGACGCGGCCATCGCCTGGCTCTCCGCCGAGGGGGCGATGCCGGAGGCCGGGGCGCGGCAGGCGGTCGACTACCTCGTGGCCGGGCGCGAAGCGCTCTCGGTCCTGCCCACCCAGGAGACGCTCGTCGCCGAGCGCTTCTTCGACGAGGCGGGCGGGATGCAGCTCGTGCTCCACGCCCCGTTCGGCGCGCGGCAGAACCGGGCGCTGGGGTTGGCGCTCCGCAAGCGCTTCTGCCGGGCCTTCGACTTCGAGCTCCAGGCGGCCGCCAACGACGACGGGGTGCTCCTCTCGCTGGGGCCGCAGCACTCCTTCCCGCTCGAGTCGATCTTCGGGATGCTCTCCTCGGAACGGATCGAGGAGGTGCTCACCCAGGCCGCGCTCCAGTCCCCCATGTTCCCCATCCGCTGGCGCTGGGACGCGACGCGCGCGCTGGCGCTGCCGCGCTTCCTGGGCGGGCGGAAGGTGCCGCCCCCCATCGCCCGCATGCGCGCCGACGACCTGCTCGCGGCCGTCTTCCCCATGGCGGTGGCCTGCCAGGACAACGCCGACCTCCACGCCGGTCCGGTGGAGCCCCCCGACCACCCGCTCGTCGCCGAGGCGCTCCGCGACTGCCTCACCGAGGCGATGGACGCCGCCGGGCTGAAGGCGCTCTTGCGGCGCATCGAGGCCGGGGAGGTCCGGCTCGTGGCCCGCGACCTCGCCGAGCCCTCGCCGCTGGCCCACGAGATCCTGGGGGCGAAGCCCTGGGCCTTCCTCGACGACGCGCCCCTCGAGGAGCGCCGCGCCCGCGCGGTGGTGCTGCGCCGCTCGCTCCCCGCCGCCGAGGCGGCCGGCATGGGGGCGCTCGACCCGGAGGCGATCCGCGAGGTGGGGGAGCAGGCCCGGCCCGACGTGCGCGACGCAGACGAGCTGCACGACCTGCTCCTCGACGTGGGCTTCCTGCCGGCCACGGAGGGAGCGGACTGGACCGATCTCGCCGCCGACCTGATCCGCACCGGTCGCGCCTCCCGGGCGCGTCTCGGCGGGCGGGAGACCTGGGTGGCGGCGGAGCGGGCCGGCGCCTGGCGGGCGCTCCTCGGGGAGGAGGGCATCGACGCCTCCCCCCTCGACCCGCCGCTCGGGCTGCTCCCCGGGGAGAACGTTCCCTCGTCCCCCGACGAGGCCGCGGCCCGCGCGCTGCGCGGCTTCCTGGCGCGGCTCGGCCCGGTGACGGCGCCGGGGCTCTCGGCGCGGCTCGGACTCCCCGTCCCGCTCGTCGTCGCCGCGCTCCACCGGCTCGAGTCGGAGGGGATCGCGCTGCGCGGGTCCTTCCTGCCGGGGGGCGAGCCCGGCGCCGACTGGTGCGACCGGGGGCTGCTCGCGCGCATCCACCGGCTCACGCTGGGGAGGCTGCGCCGGGAGATCGAGCCGGTCTCGGGCGCCGACCTGGTCCGCTTCCTCCTCCGCTGGCAGCACGCCGCGCCGGGCTCCCGGCTCCACGGGGCGCGCGGCGTCGCCGAGGTGGTCGGGCAGCTCCAGGGCTTTCACGCCGCCGCGGGCGCCTGGGAGCGGGAGATCCTCCCGGCCCGCGTGACCGGCTACGAGCCCGGCCTGCTCGACGCCCTGTGCCTCTCCGGGGAGGTGGCCTGGGGACGGCTCGCCGTCTCACCGGAGCCGGGTGACGTGCCGCGCCGCCGGGCCGCCCCCACCCGCCACGCCCCGGTGACGCTCGCGCTCCGCGGCGACCTGCCCTGGCTGCGCGCCGCCGCCCGGGGCGAGCCGCCGCCGCTCGGCGCCTCGGCCCGCGCCCTCGTCGACCTCCTCGGACGCTGCGGGGCCTGCTTCCTCCCCGACCTGGCCGCCATGACCGGACGGCTGCCCGGCGAGGTGGAGGGGGCGCTCTGGGAACTGGTCTCGGCGGGGCTCGTCACCTGCGACGGGTTCGCCGGCCTGCGCGCCCTCCTCGACCCGCCGCCGCGCCACCGGCCGCGCCGCCCCGGCCAGGGGGGCGGGCGCTGGGCGCTGCTCCGCCCACCGCTCCCCGAGGGCGCGCCGGAGACCTCCCCGCTCGAGCCGATGGCCCGGCAGCTCCTCGCCCGCTGGGGCGTGGTCTTCCGCGACCTCCTCGGACGCGAGCCGCTCGCCCCGCCCTGGCGGGAGCTCCTCCCCGTCTACCGGGCCCTCGAGGCCCGCGGCGAGATCCGGGGCGGCCGCTTCGTGGCCGGCCTCTCCGGCGAGCAGTACGCACTCCCGGCCGCGGTCGAGTCGCTGCGGGCGGTCCGTCGTTCCCCGGGCGGGCGGGAGCGGGTGGAGCTCTCCGGGGCCGACCCGCTCAACCTGGTGGGCGGGATGCTGCCCGGCGCGAAGGTCCCGGCGACGCTCGCCGCCCGGGTCGCCTACCTGGACGGCGTGCCGGTCCCCGCGGAGGCCGCCCCCGCCATTCAGGGTCGGTGACTTCCACGGTCGGTGAGGTCAGCCGGCCCGCAGCCCCTCGAGCAGCTCCCGGTCCCGCGCCGACGCCTTGCCGAAGCGGGTCTTCCCCAGGGCGGCGAGCCCCGCCTCCGCCTCCGCGCGCGCGCCGGCGAGATCCCCCTCGGCCCGGAGCACCGCCGCCCGAGCCCGGTGCAGGGCGTGGCGCTCGACGAACGGGCCGTCGGCCTCGGCCAGGAACGGCCGGGCGCCTTCCACGTCCCCCCTCGAGGCGCGGAGCCACGCGGCCTCCGCGGCGACGAGCGACCGGAGCATCGGGCTCATGTCCCGCGCCAGCTCGATGGCCCTGTCCAGATGAGACACGGCCGTCGCCGGGTCGCCGACGTCCGACGCGCGCGACGACGCGTAGACGTGGGCGACGAGTTCCATCACCGATCCGTCGGAGGGGAGCAGCGCCGCCTGGACGACGGCCGCCGTCCATTCCCGGGGGCGCGCGCCGCCCGCGGCGGCCGCGGTGAGGGCCAGCATGGCCACCTCCCGCTCGCCGACCGGCCCCTTGCGCCACAGCCGCAGGAGCCGCCCGCCGTCCGAGGCGAACCCGCCGCCCGCGCCGAACGGCTGCGCCGTGGCCACGAAGAACCCGGTCGAGGCGATCGCGGTGACCCCGGCGAGGAAACGAGCGAGCCCGAGGGGCAGCATGGACCAGGCCGCCCAGGAGCCGAGCGCGAGGAGCAGGCTCGCCACCGGACCGCAGGCGACCATGACCGTGAAGCGGCGCCGGAGGTCCCGATCGTCCTGCGGCATCGCGGCGGCCATCCCGCCCCAGGTGGCGAGGGTGCGGTTGAGACGGAGCGCGATCCCGCTCTCGCCGCGCTCCAGCCACATCGGCCCCGCCGCGAGGAAGACGAAGCGGAACCCCTGCGAGAGGCCGCCGG
This sequence comes from Deltaproteobacteria bacterium, assembly GCA_037129355.1. GTDB lineage: Bacteria > Myxococcota > Myxococcia > Myxococcales > Anaeromyxobacteraceae > CAIOAK01. Next base: position 6,795 of record JBAXVO010000075.1, read on the forward strand.
CGAGGTGGCCGGCCTCGTGGACGGCGAGCGCGAACCAGATCCCGAAACCGCCCAGCACGACCCGGGCGATCTTCTGGGCCGCCGGGAGGTGCTCGCCCCGGGGGGCCTGCCCCATCGCCAGCCTGGCCAGGGCGACTCCCACGAGCGCGCCGACCAGGCCCACCCCGATCGCCGCGCCGAGCTTCCTCGCGGTCTTGCCCTTCATGGTGCCTCACCCCCCGACGACCGAGGCCACCGGCCGGTACCGCCTCGCCAGCACCACGAACATCACCGTGCACACCAGCATCAGCGCGGCGAAGAAGAGGAAGTAGGCCGCGCCCTGGAAGTGGTTCCACTGGGAGACGACCGCGGCCACGAAGTTGCCGATGGCGGAGGTGAGCAGCCAGAAGCTCATCACCGTGCTCTTCATGGTCTTCGGCGCCTGGGTGAAGGCGAACTCGAGCCCGGTCACCGAGATCATCACCTCGCCGACGGTGAGGATGAGGATGGGGATGACCTGCCAGAAGACGTGCGGCCTGGCCCCGCCGTCGATGACGGCCTGGATGGCCGCCATGACCACGAAGGAGATCATGGTGAGGCCCATGCCCACGCCCATCCGTCCGAGCGCGGTCACCTTCACGCCCATCCGGACCAGCCCCGGGTAGACCACCCCCTGGAAGAGCGGCACGATCATCAGCACGAAGAAGGGATTCACGGCGTTCATCTGGGACTCGGCGAGCCGGAAGCCGCCCAGCCTCATGCCCAGGAACTCCACCGTCCCGACGTCCAGGTTCATCTGCTTGGCCTGCAGGATGAAGGCCGCCCCCTTCTGGTCGAAGAGGGCCCAGAAGCCCGCCACCATGGCGAAGACGGCCGAGACGCGCAGCACGGCTCGGGCGCCATCGACCGCCTCGACGGGGTGGACCGCGCGAGCGGCCTCGAGCCAGTCGGACCCGGCGGGGCGCTCCTTGCGGCGCCGGATCGCGGTGGCCACCACCTTCACGAAGGAGTCGGGGTTCGGACCGGTGGGCGGGACGTAGACGTACTTCTTGCGACCGGCCACGAAGAGCACCAGCGCCAGCACCATGAGCACCGCCGGGATGCCGAAGGCGACGGCGGGGCCGTGGCGCTTCAGCATGAACGGGATGAGGAGCGAGGCGGTGGCGCTGCCCAGGTTCACCATCCAGTAGAAGAGCCCGTAGACCTTCTGGAGCAGGTGCTTCTGGTCGGGCGCGAACTGGTCGCCCACGAAGGCCGAGACGCAGGGCTTGATGCCACCCGCGCCGATGGCGATGAGCGCGCAGCCGGCGAGGAGCCCCATCCTCGTGGGGACCGCGGCGATCACGAGATTTCCGACGACGTAGCCGAAGGAGAGGAAGAGGATGACCCGGTAGCGCCCCAGGAAGCGGTCGGCGAGCCACCCGCCGACGAGCGGCATGAGGTAGTTCGCCATCACGAAGTAGTGGTAGCTGGCCTTGGAGTCCGACGCCGAGAACGCCAGGTACTGCACCATGTAGATGACGAGGATGTTGCGCATCCCGTAGAACGAGAAGCGCTCCGCCCCCTCGGAGGCCATGATGTAGGGGATCTGCGGCGGGAACTTCTGCCGCGCGTCCGCGGCGGCCACCGCACCGCTCACGGGCTGCCCTCGGGCGCCGGCCCGGGCGCGACCGCGAACGAGGTGGGCTGGTAGCGGCGCGCCACCCAGGCGAAGGCCATCGCGCCGATCACCATGAGCGCGGCGAAGAAGGCGAAGTACCAGACGCCGTGGAAGCGGTTCAGCTTGGCCACGCCGGCGGTGAGGAGGCTCCCCGCGGCGATGGTCACGTACCAGAGGCTCATGATGACGCTCTTCATGGAGGGTGGCGCCTGGGTGTAGGCGAACTCGAGCGCGGTCACCGACACCAGCACCTCCCCGATGGAGAGGAAGAGGTAGGCGGGCACCTGCCAGGCCACGTGCGGCGTGAGCCCGGCGTCGAGCGCGATCTGCACCCCCATCACCCAGAGGAAGGAGAGCACGGCGACGAACATGCCGATCTGCATCTTCTGGAGCGCCAGCGTCTTCACTCCCCGTCTCTGGAGGGCCGGGTAGACGAGCCCGGCGAAGACCGGGATGGTGGTGAGGACGAAGATGGCGTTGAGCGAGCCCATCTGCGAGGCCTTCACCGTGTAGCCGAGCACGTCGCGGTTCATGCGCTCGGCCTGCAGCACCCAGGAGGATCCGTACTGGAAGAAGAGGGCCCAGAAGGCGGCGATGGGCGCGAAGACCCCCAGGATGCGGAAGACCGCCTTGGCCCCGTCGACCGCCTCGGCCGGGAAGCGGGCCCGGGCGGTGTCGAGCCAGTGCTCGCCGGGGCGGCTGGTCCCGAGCCGCTGCAGGGCGAGCCGGACCACCCGGAAGAAGCCGTTCGGGTTCGGGCCGGTGGGCGGCACGTTCACGTAGAGCTTCCGCCCCCGCCAGAAGATGACGAGCGCGAAGGCCATGAGGACGCCGGGGACGGCGAAGGCCACCCACGGGCCGAAGCGGGCCAGGAGTTCGGGGATGACGAGCATCGAGGTGAACGAGCCCAGGTTGATCATCCAGTAGTAGAGGTCGTAGACCTTCTCGAGCAGGTGCTGGTTCTTCGCGTCGAACTGGTCGCCCACGTAGGCCGCCGCGGTGGGCTTGATCCCGCCGGCGCCGATGGCGATGAGCGCCAGGCCGAGCACGAGCCCCGCCGGCGAGTCCCAGATGGCGATGGCGGCGTGGCCGAAGACGTAGCCGAGCGAGAGCCAGAGGATGACCCGGTAGCGCCCCAGGAACCGGTCGGCGATCCAGGCGCCCACGAGCGGGGTCAGGTACACGGCGAAGACGAAGAAGTGGTAGTTCGCCTCGGCGTCCGGTTCCCGGACCCCCAGGAACTTCACCATGTAGATGGTGAGGATGGAGGTCATCCCGTAGAACGAGAAGCGCTCGCACCCCTCGTTCCAGGCCAGGTACTTGATCTGGGGCGGGAAGCGGCCCTGGGGCGGTCGGTCCATGAGAGGGGCACAGTCTAGCCCGGAAGCGTTCGCCCCGCAGATTCGCGAGAGGGCCCGCCGCACCCCGGTTATGCATCCGTCCCATGCCGATTCACCGCATCACCCCCGACGAGGCCGTCCACCTCCTCGCCCACGACGACATCGACCTGGTGGACGTCCGGGAGCCCCACGAGTGGGCGGAGGGGCACATCCCCGGCGCGCGCCACCTGCCGCTGGGCTCCCTCCTGCGCGACCCGCAGGGCGGGCTCCGCACCGGGCGCGAGCGGGCCATCTTCGTCTGCGCCCACGGGATCCGCAGCCTCACCGCGGCGGCCGCGGCGTCCCAGCGCGGCTGCGAGAAGGCCTACAGCCTCGAGGGCGGCGTGGTGGCGTGGACCGACGCCGGACTTCCCATCGAGCAGGGCTAGCGCCGCGCTCCTAGCCGCGCAGCGCGCCCCAGGCGAGCGCGAGCCAGCCGGCGAGGAACAGCAGGCCACCCACCGGCGTCACCGCCCCGAGCCCCTTCACGCCGGTCAGCACCAGCGCGTAGAGGCTTCCGGAGAAGACCACCGTTCCGGCGACGAAGAGCCAGCCCGCCCAGGTGACGGCCGGGCCGGGCCAGCGCGCCGCCGCCCACCCGGCCGCGAGGAGCGCGAGCGCGTGGTACATCTGGTAGCGCGCCCCGGTGTCGAAGACGGCGACCATCTCCGGCGTGACCCGGGTCTTCAGGCCGTGGGCCCCGAAGGCTCCGGTTGCCACGGCGATGCAGGCCGAGATCGCGCCCAGGGCGAAAAAAGTCCTTTCCATGATCCGCGGAGCATAGCGGCCGGAGCGGCGACGCGCCGCCGCTTCGATTAGGGAGGGGCCATGGACCTCACCCGGAAGAAGTGCGTCCCCTGCGAGGGGGGCATCCCGCGCGTCGAGGGGGCGGAGCTCGCCGCGCTGCTCGCGTCGGTCCCGGCCTGGCAGCTCGCGGGCGACGCGGTCCGCATCCGCCGCCATTTCCGCTTCGTCGACTTCCGCGCCGCCATGGCCTTCGTGAACGCCATGGCCGAGCTCGCGGAGGCGGAGGGGCACCACCCCGACTTCTCGGTCCACTACGCCAACGTGGACGTGGAGATCTGGACCCACGCGGCCGGCGGCCTCACCGAGAACGACTTCATCCTGGCGGCGAAGATCGACCGGATTCCCGGCCCGCTGGCCGGCTGAGGCCGACGGGCGCCCGTGGCGGCGGGGGTCCTTCCCGGTTAGCTCTCCGTCGTGTCGCGTCCCCTGCTCTCCTTCGTGGTCTTCTTCGGTGTCGCCCTCTCCATCGTGGGCGGCATGCACTACTACATCTGGACGCGCCTGGTCCGGGACACCGACGTCGCCGAGCCGTGGCGAAGGCTCCTCACCATCGGGATCGTCGCGGCCGCCGTGGCGGTGCCGGTGGCCTTCCTGGCCATGCGCGCCCGCGCCGGCGCGCTGGCCGATGGGTTCGTCTTCGGGGCCATGCTCTGGATGGGCGTGGCCTTCCTGCTGCTCTCGTCGCTCGTGGTGGTCGACGTGGCGCGGCTCGCCGCCTCCGGCGTCGGCTCGCTCGTCGACTGGCTCCGCAACGCCCCCGAGGCGCCGACCGACCCGGAACGGCGGCTGCTGGTGGCCCGCGCCGTGGCCGGGGGCGCGGTGCTCGCGGCGGGCGGCGCCGCCGCCTTCTCGGTGACGAGCGCCCTCGGCGATCCGCAGATCCACGAGGTCCCGGTGAAGCTGGCGCGCCTGCCCCGGCAGCTCTCCGGCCTCTCCATCGCCCAGATCACCGACCTGCACGTCGGACGCACCATCGGCGAGGAGGAGGTGCGGCGGGTGGTGGCCGCCACCAACCGCCTCCGTCCCGACGTGGTGGCCATCACCGGCGACCTCGTCGACGGCAGCGTCCGCATGCTGGAGCGGTCGGTGGCGCCGCTCGCCGGGCTCCAGGCCCGCTACGGCGTGTACTTCGTCACCGGCAACCACGAGTACTACTCGGGCGCGGCCGCCTGGGTGGAGCACCTCGGCAAGCTGGGCATCCGCGTGCTCCGCAACGAGCGGGTGGAGATCGGCGACCGGGGCGCCTCCATCGACCTGGCCGGCATCGACGACTGGCGATCGGCGGGAATGGTTCCCGGACACGGGCCCGACCTGTCGGCGGCGCTCGCCGGCCGCGACCCCGACCGCTCGCTCGTGCTCCTGGCCCACCAGCCGCGCGGCGTCGAGGAGGGCGCGAAGGCCGGCGTGGAGCTCCAGGTCTCCGGCCACACCCACGGCGGCCAGATCTTCCCGTTCACGCTGGCCACCGCCCTCGTCTACCCGTACCTCCACGGCCTCTACCCGGTGCGGGAGGGCAACGGCTCGCAGATCTTCGTCTCCCGCGGCACCGGATACTGGGGCCCCCCCATGCGGCTCGGGAGCCCTCCCGAGATCGCCCGCGTCGTGCTCACCTGAACGGCGCCGCGCGCCGGGAGCTCCCATGGCCAATCCCCTGAACGTCGTCGGCAGGGCCCACGAGGCCGTCTCCGGCCCCGGCTTCACCTGGTTCGTCTACGGCTCCTCGCTCGACCGGGAGGCCTTCGCCGCCTGGGCCCGCGACCACGGGTACCGGGTTCCCGACTTCTCCGCCGCCCGGCCGGCGCGCCTTCCCGGCTGGCGCCTCTCGTTCGACGCGCCGAGCCGGATGTGGGGAGGGCCGGTGGCGAGCCTCGCCGAGTCGGCGGGCAACGCGGTGGAGGGGCTCGCGGTCCCCATGCCCGGCGACGCGCGCGGGCTCGTCGACCACAAGGAGGGCGCGGTGTCGGGGCTCTACGAGCCGATGGCGGTGACGCTCGAGACGGCCGGCGGGCCGGTGCCGGCGCTCGCCTTCCGGGTGGCGGCGGCGCGCAGGCTCCCCACCGACGGGCCGCCCGCGCCGGCCTACCTCGACGTGCTCCTGAACGGCGCGCGCGCCTCCGGGCTCTCGCCGGCCTGGATCGCCCGGCTCGAGGCCCTTCGCCGCTGACGCCTAGGTGGCGCCGAGCGCCTCCACGATGGCGGGCAGCCGGGTCGTCGACGAGCCGCGGGCGAAGAAGCCCCGCCGGCTGCGCTCGGCCAGCTCGGAGAAGGGATTCTCCTCCGGGTTCACGTCCACCAGCGCCGCGCCGTTCGTGAAGCAGAGCTGCCCCACGCGCATGGGGAGGTTGGTGGCGCCGCTCGTCCCCACCACGAGGAGCAGGTCGGCCTCGGTGGCCGCCCGCACCGTGGAATCGAACCGGTAGTTCTCCTCGTCGTAGCACTCGTCGAACCAGAGCACGTGGGGGCGGAGCCAGCCCTTGCAGCGCGGGCAGGTCAGCCGGGCCCGGTCCGCGTCGGAGAGCGGGGTGCTGGCATCGCGAGGGCCCAGGTCCGGGAGCGGGAGGAGCCCCACCCCGCAATCGTGGGCGCAGCGGACCCAGGCGGCGTCCCCGTGGATGCACCAGGTCCGCTCCGCCGAGGCCCCGGCCCGCCGGTGCAGGCCGTCGATGTTCTGGGTGACGAGGGTGAAGCGATCGCCGAGCGCGCGCTCGAGCCGGACCAGCGCCTCGTGCCCCGGGTTGGGAGAGGCGTGGCGGACCACGCCGAACCGGTACAGGTACCAGCGCCACACCTCCGCCGGCTCCATGAGGAACATGGCGTGGGTGGCCATCTCCTGGGGCATGTGGTTGCGGGAGCCGACGACCCAGTACCCCTCCTTGCCGCGGAAGGTGGGGATGCCGCTCTCCGCCGAGATGCCGGCGCCGGTGAGGGCCACCACGCGCCCGCGGGCCGCGCGGACCTCCTCCAGGATCTCGCGAAGGCGGGGTTCGAGTTCCATGGGACCATTGTGGCACGCGGCCCCCCGGGCGGTTAACCCCGTACCGTGTCCACCGCGATCACCGACAGCATCGAGGTCTCCGTCCAGAGCGAGTTCCGTGCGGACCGCTCCGCCCCGGCGCAGGCGCGCTACCTGTTCACCTACACGGTCCGCATCCTGAACGGCGGCACCGCCAGCGCCCGGCTCCTCTCCCGCCACTGGATCATCACCGACGCCCGCGGGGAGCGGGAGGAGGTGACCGGTGACGGCGTGGTCGGCCAGCAGCCGCACCTCGCCCCCGGCCAGTCGTTCCAGTACACGAGCTTCTGCGTGCTGCACACGCCGCTCGGGCAGATGCGGGGCACCTACACGATGCTGCGGGACGACGGGAGGACCTTCCAGGTCGAGATCGCCCCGTTCGCGCTGGCCGTCGCCGCCTCGATGAACTGAGCGGCGCTAGCGCTTGAGCGCGCCCCGCTCGGCCTGGACGTAGGCCTGGGCCAGCTC
>JBAXVO010000076.1:0-13996 GCA_037129355.1 Deltaproteobacteria bacterium
TCGCCGGAAGTCCTAGCACGGAGCCGCCGTCGCCGCCTCGGGATGCGATCTAGCGACGTCCGCCGCCGCCGCCGCCGCCACCGCCGCCGTGGCCGCCACCGCCGCCGAAGCCTCCTCCGCCAGAACCACCGGGGCGGGCGCCTCCACCGGCGCCGCCTCCCGAGAAGGCAGGGGGGCGCGCGACGTTGCCGAAGGTGCCGCCGCCGCCGAACCCGCCGCGCATGGACGAGATGGCGGGAGCGCGCCCGGAGTAGGACGATCCACCCGTGGTGTACGACCGGGAGGGGGCGGTGCCCCCTCGGCCGGTGTTCCAGGAGGGCGGAGCGATGCCGGCCTGCCGTCCCATCGGGCCGACGCCCCTGGTGGCAGACGCGGCGGTCCGCCCGGGAGCCACGCCGGCCGTCGTGCCGCCGGAGCGGGCGGGCGCCACGCCCGGGGTCGAGCCCGCACGCCCGGGAGCGCGAGGGCTACCGGCGCCGCCACGCGGAGTCGCGCCAGGCGGGACGGATCCGCCTGGCCGGCCCGCGACCTGGCCGCCGGGGCGAGGACCGGGAGGAAGCGCGCCGGGGCGGGGCGGGGCGCCGTTGCGACCGGGGGGAGGGCGGTAGCCCGGGCCGCAGCCGTTCCAGCGCCCGCCGCCGTACCAGCCGCCGCCGTACCAGCCGGCGAAGCCGACCGGCCGCACGAAGCCGTACCAGTTCCCGAACCCCCATCCCCACCAGGAGAAGGCCGAATAGCCGGCGAACCCGAACCAGGGCATCGGACCCCAGCCCCAGACCCACGGTGCGACCACCCAGGACCATCCGACGGCCGGCCAGAAGACGAACATGTTCGGGGTGGCGCCGCTCGTCGGGACGAACGTGAAGGTGTTGCCGTGCGGCATCCAGATCCAGCCGTACTGGTTCGTGAAGACCCACTGTCCGGCCGGGGTGGTCTGCTGGACCACCACCTCTTCCCCGGTGTTCACGTCCACCTCGGTGGGAGGGGGCGGGATCCACGTGGGCGCGGGCTCGGTGGGCTGGACCCCCTCTGGCGTCGTGTCGGCGAGGGCGCCGCCGGGCGAGAGGAGCAGCGCGGAGGACAGCGCGATGGCGGAGAGGAAGGTCTTCATGGCGTCACCCTGCAAGCCGGACGTAGCGGACCCGGCTTTCCTTCACTCTACTCCGAACCTGGGAGGCGGTCCTCCCAGCCGGAGCCAGACGCAATATCCCGGAATCGCTAACGATTCACGTGGACGACCTTCGCCGGCGGGAAGCCGTTGAAGGAGGTCGAGGATGCGTGGCTGTAGGCGCCGATGTTCCGGCTGTACACCATGTCGCCGAGTTTCAGGTCGGAGGGCAGCCGCTCGGTCATCGAGACCACGTCGAGCGCGTCGCAGGTCGGGCCGAAGACCGAGCAGGTCTCGATGGGCCCCTTCTTGAACGCGTCGAAGTGATACTGGCAGTGATCGAAGATCACGCCCGAGAAGGTGTGGTAGACGCCGTCGTCGACGTAGTAGCAGAGCTTGCCGTCGCGAACGGCCTTGCCGATCACGGTGCAGACGACCGTCCCGGCGGTGGCCACGAGGAAGCGCCCCGGCTCGGCCAGGATCTGGATGTCCTTCGGGAAGAGCCGGTCGAGCTCGCGGTTGAGCGTCTTGGCGAGTTCCCGGAACGGCTTCACCGAGTCGTCGTACGGGGCCGGGAAGCCGCCGCCGATGTCGACGAGGAACATCTTGCCGGCGCCGCGCGCCTTGGCCTCCCGGAAGACGTTGGCGGCCAGGTTGAGCGCCTGGACGTAGTTGTCGAAGTTCGTGGTCTGGCTGCCCACGTGGAAGGAGATGCCCTCCACGGTGAGCCCCTCCTTCTCCGCGGCGAGGATGAGGTCGACGGCCTCGCCCGACGCGGCGCCGAACTTGGAGGAGAGCTCCACCATGGCGCCGGTGTTGGGGACGCGCAGCCGCAGCGCGAGCCCGGCCCGGGGAGCGTACTTCTTGATCTTCTTGATCTCCTCGGCGTTGTCGTAGGTGACGAGCGGCTTGTAGCGATCGAGCTGCCGGAGCGTCCCGTTGGCCTTGATGGGGTTGGCGTAGATGATCTTGTCCCAGATCCACGCCTGCCGTTCCTTCTCCGGCATCTCGCGGATGAGCTCGTGGACGATCATGAACTCCGGCATCGAGGCCACGTCGAAGCTGGCCCCGGCGTCGAAGAGGGTCTTCACGATGGCCGGGTCGGAGTTGGCCTTCACCGCGTAGTAGGCCTGCACGCGCGGGAGGTACTTCCGGAAGGTGGCGTAGTTCTTCCGGAGCTCGTCGTGGTCCACCACGAAGAGCGGCGTTCCGTGCTCGCGGGCCAGCTGCTGGAGGCGCTTGGTGGAGATCATGGGGGTTCCTCCCGCCGCGCCCGTCAGTCGCCGTCGGTGATGAGGAAGTTCTTGAACTGCCAGGGATCGGTGGTGTCGATCTGCGGGTTGTTGAAGCCCTGGAAGGCGTTGGTGTAGTGCGCCAGCGGGGTCCAGGGCGAGGACCTGGAGATCCACTTGCCCAGGTAGGGCTTCGCGATCTTGAGCACGAACTCGTGCGGCAGGTCGTCGGGGAGCATCACGCCGCGGTCGGGGTTCTGCACCATCCAGAGGGCGGCAGCGACCACCGAGATGGCCACCTGCATCGTGGTGGCGTTCTGGTGCGGGACGAGACGCCGCGACTCCTCGATGGAGAGGTCGCTGCCCACCCACCAGGAGTTGTAGGGGTGCCCCATGAGGAGCGCGCCCAGGATGTCGGAGCCGCTCGTGATCTCGTCGTTCAGGATGCGGAGGTTGGGCTGGAGCGCGTAGTCGTACCCGCGCAGCTCGGAGAGCGAGGCGATGGCCGAGTCGCTCGGGCAGTAGGCGTAGTGGACGGTGGGGCGGTAGACGGCCTTGCCGCCCTCCCACACGGTCAGCTTGTCGCTGATCGAGAAGGCCTCGCCGTGGCGCACCACCATGCCGTGGATGCAGTAGTTCGGCACCCAGGAGACCACCCAGGTGTTCATGCCCATGCGGGCCAGGCAGATCTGGTTCTTCGGGCCCGACTGGTGCTCCACCGCGTAGGGGGGCAGCTCCTTCTCGTGGGTGCCCCAGCCCATCTCGGCGGTGGTGGTGCCCTCCTCGCGGAAGCCCTCGATGCTCCAGGTGTTCACGAACTCGTCCACCTTCTTGGGGACGTCCGTGATCTGGGTGTCGCGCTCGCTGCAGTGGATGACCTTCACGCCCAGCTTCTGGGCGAGGCGGTTCCAGGCCTGGTCCTTCATGAGCTGCTGGATCTGCTCGGCGTCCTTCCCCTTCGCCTTGCCGTCCTTGAGCATCTTCTTGCCGATGTCGAGGAGCCCCTGCTTGGTGAAGTGGGAGATGAGGCCGGGGTTGGCGCCGTGCTCGAGCACCGCGGTCGGGCCCTTCTCCGCCCACCCGCCGGTCATCTTGCGGATGTTCATGTGGCGCCAGTAGAGGGTGCGCTCGGTGGGGTGCTTGTTCTCGGCCCCTTCGTAGGGGTCCCAGACCTCGACCGAGGTGTTCACGTAGAGCACCCCGTGGTCGTGGCACCACTGGAGGATCTCGCAGGCGTCGATGTTCCACGCCAGGTCGATCACGACGTCGCCCGCGCCGACCTGCTTGGAGAGCACCGCCGCCATGTTGGCGCGCGTGATCTTCTTCTGCACGAACCGCACGCCCTTCTTCGTCCAGGCGGCGAGGGCCTCGCTCCGGTCCTCGAAGTCCATCACCGTGACGTTCTTCGGGCTCACCTTCATGTGCTTCATGAGGATGGGCAGGGTGCACTGGGCGACCGCGCCGTACCCGACGAACAGGATCCGCTTACCGAACTCGACCATGGGGACGTCACCTCGGATGGGGGCTGACAGGGCGCGCGCCGCCACGGCACGCGCGGCCGCTTTTATCTCAAATCGCTCCGTTCGGGTACCACCCCGGCGTCGCCGCCGCCGGCTACCGGGCCAGGGGCTCGCCGCATCGCTTGCAGTGGCGGGCATCGCCGTCGTGGGGGGACAGCCCGCAGCGCCGGCAGGCGCGCGCCGCCGGCGCCCCCGCCACCTCGCGCCCCATCTCCACGGTCACGATCCCGGTGGGCACCGCGATGATGCCGTAGCCCAGGATCATCACCGCCGAGGCGAGGATCTGGCCGGCCACCGTGTGCGGCGTGATGTCCCCGTACCCGACCGTGGTGAGGGTGACGATGGCCCAGTAGACCGAGCGGGGAATGCTGGTGAAGCCGTTCCCGGGCCCCTCCACCAGGTACATGAGGGAACCGAGCAGGAGCACCAGGGTCGCCACCACCGCCAGGAACACCGTGATCTTCTGGCGGCTGCGGGAGAGCGCCTGCCCCAGGTGGCTCGCCTCCGAGGTGTACTCGCCGAGCTTCAGGATCCGGAAGATCCGAAGGAGGCGCAGCGCCCGGACGGTCAGGAGGGCCTGGGCCCCGAAGAACACCAGGCTCAGGTAGGTGGGCAGGATCGAGAGCAGGTCGACGATGCCGAAGAAGCTCCGCGCGTACCGCAGCGGCGTCCGGGTGCACCAGAGCCGGAGCGCGTACTCGACGGTGAAGAGCAGGGTGAAGAACCACTCGGCGCCCCGCAGGAGGGCCCCGTACGAATCGCGCACCTCGGCGACCGTCTCCAGCATCACCACCAGGACCGAGAGCAGGATGGCGGCGATGAGCAGGACGTCGAAGAGCTTTCCCGCGGCCGTGTCGTGGCCGAAGATGATCTCGGCGACGTGGTCGCGCAGGGGACGGTCGGAGCGGTCGTGGCCACGCATCGTGCCGAGGCTACACGGGATGCGGCGCGTCAGGAAAAGCGGAGGGGTGCCCGGTCCTTTCGAAAATGGATCCGTTCGGGTATCCCTTCCGGGGCCGATGGTAGATTGGTGCGGGCCAGCGTGCGGACGCGGGCGAACATGACCAGCCGTCGGCTCCCCAGTTCCCTCCTGCTCGTCATCCCCCTCGTCCTTGCGGTCGGGGCCTACGCCCGCGTGCTCGGCGGTGGGTTGGTGTTCGACGACGTGCCGGTGATCCAGGAGAACCCGGGGCTCGCCCACCTCCCCGGGGTCCTGCGGGCCTGGCCGGGTGGCCTCCTCCACGGGGGCCGACCCACCACGGAGGTCGTCTTCGCGCTGGCCCAGGCGTTCGGGAGGCCGTCCCCTCGGAGCTTCCACCTGACGAGCCTCCTGCTCCACCTCGCGACGGTGGCCCTCGTCTTCCTTTTCACCCGTGCGGTGCTCCGCATGGCCGGCCGCGGTCCGGGATCGATTCATGCGGTTGCGGTGGCCGGCCTCTTCGCGCTCCACCCGATGCAGAGCGAGGCCGTGAGCTACGTGTCCCAGTGCTCCGAGGTGCTGGCCTCCGGGCTCTACCTGGCCACGCTTCTCGTCCTCCTCCGCGCCGACCGGACGGGCCCGGGGCTCCGGGGGGGGCTGCTGGCAGCGGCGGCGCTCGCCCTGTTCACGCTCGGGATGGGGGCGAAAGCCATCGTGGCGACCGCGCCCCTCGCCTGGATCCTGCTCGTTGCCGTCGTTCCCCGGCGAGGGCCGGCGGAGGGGTGGGCACGGTGGCGGTGGCGCATCGCCCTCGTCATCCCTCTCGTCCTCGTCGACCTCCTCGTGGTGCGGGGAGCGCTCGTGTCGGTCGAGGGACGCCCCGATGCCGGGTTCTCGGTGGCCCGGTCCACCCCGGGCAACTACTTCCTGACGCAGTGGCGCGCGGTGGTCACCTACCTGAGGCTCCTCGCGTGGCCGTCCGGGCAGAACGCCGACTGGTCGTTCCCGATGTCGCACCGACTGGGCGACCCCGATGTGCTCGCCGCGGGCGCACTGCTCGCCCTGCTGGTAGGGGGCGCTGCCGTTCTGGGATGGCGCTGCCGACGCGGGGACGGTCCGGGAGCGGCGAGCGGCCGGGCGGCCGCCTACGGCGTGGCCTGGTTCTTCCTCCTGCTCGCCCCGACCTCGAGTTTCCTCCCCGTCGCTGACGTGATGGTCGAACATCGGGTGTATCTGGCCTCCTGGGGGGTCTTCCTGGGTGTCGTGCTGGGCGCCGAGGCCCTGCTTGCCCAGGTGCCCGCCCGGCGCCGCACGCTGGCGACCGTGCTCTGCGTCGGTGCCGCATGGATTGGCCTGGCGACCGCGCTCCACTTGCGGAACGGGGTATGGGAGAACGACCTCGCCCTCTGGACAGATGCGGTCTCGAAGTCGCCTGGAAAGGCACGGCCCCGGCTCGGGCTCGGGGTTTCGCTGGCCCAGCGCGGGGACCAGGCGGGCGCGGCGGCCCAGTTCACGGCCGGCCTGAAGCGCGCGCCGGCCGACGCCATCGGCCTGCGCACGTCGCTGCACCACAACCTGGGCGTCGCCCTCGTGATGCTGGGGCGGCCTGCCGAGGCGCTCGAGCACCTGCGCGAGGCGGTGGGGCTCGACCCCACCGCGACCGCCCCGGCGCAGACCCTGGCGCTCGCCCTCTGGGAGACGGGCGACGCCACAGGGGCAGAGGGGGCGGCCCGGGCCGTCCTCGACCGAGCGCCCGATTCGCCCACCGCAGCCCGGGTGATGGGGCAGGCGCGGATGGCCGCCGGCGACGACGCCGGGGCGCTCCCGTTCATCGAGCAGGCCGCCCGCGCCCGGCCGTCGGACGCCGCGGTCCGCTACGACCTGGGGGCGGCCTACGCCAACGTCGGACGGATCGCCGAGGCATGCGCTGCATGGCGGGCGGTGCTGCTGCTCCCCTCGAACGCCGGAGCGCAGGAAGCGGCCCGGCAGGGGCTGTCGATCCTCGCCTGCCCGTCACCCGGGTTGCGGTGAATCGGGCAGGCGCGGGCGTCAGGGCGGCGGCAGGTCGGCCGCGATGGCCCGGGCCACGCCCGAGCCGGCGGCGGTGATGGGCACCGACCCGAAGACCGCCGAGGACCCTCCCGGATAGGGCCAGTCGGGGTCCGGCGGCGGCTCCGGGAGGGGAACGGTCGGCGGCACGCGCCACCAGCCGAAGAGCGGCAGGGAGACCACCGTGGCGGGCCCGGTGCCCGGAGCGACGAGCGGCTGGAGATCCTGGCGCGCGCCGTTGTTCCAGACCGCGGGCACCGACAGGAAGCGGGACGCGCTGGTGGGGTCGGCGCCGACCGTCTCGCCGGCCACCAGCGCCCAGCTGTTGATGATGCCGATCGCCTCCCCGGCGCCGACGCCGATCCCGGGGTCGGCGGTGGACAGGTCCGCGCGAATGTCCCCCGCCCAGATGACGGGGCTCGGCCTCGGTACCATGCGGAGCTGGGGGCTGATCGCGTAGCCGGTCGCGTAGGGCGTGACGCCCACCACCGAGATGTCGGTGGGGACCCCGAACGGACCTGCCAGGAGATCCGACCCTCCGAGCGTGTTGAAGGCCTCGTTCTTCCAGTACACGGGGACGCCCGGGTCCGAGCCCAACGAGATCGCGGCCGTCGACCAGACGGTCTGATCCGTGTCCAGGAACATGGCCAGAGCCGGACCGACGCCGCCGAGGAAGCCGAAGAGCTCCGTCGTGTCCACGAACTCCAGGTCGGGGTCGAAGACCCAGATCATGGCCGAGAGCTCGGAAGGGCGGCCGCCCTTGAAGTGGACCAGGCCGGACGCGACCACGAACAGGTCGGTGCTCGCGATCGCGGTGATGAGACCGGCGTCGTAACCGGTGGGGAGCAGGTCGGCCTCGACGAGGTTGGTCAGCACGCCGTTCTTCCAGACCGCGGGGATGGGCGAGAGGATGCCGGTGGCCCCGGCCACGTAGACGTCGGTCTTCGTCTCGCCGGAACTGGTCTTCCAGGTGAAGACGCTCACGGCCAGCGCGGTGCCCTGGGTCTCCGCCGGGACCGTCGTCAACCGGAGGGGGAGCTGGGTGGGCGTCGTCCCGGTCCAGAAGACCGGCAGCATCCGCTCCGGTCGCGGGGGCGAATCCTCGCTGCACATGACCGAGATGCCCACCGGGACGGGCTGGCCCGCGTTCACGGCCAGCGCCTGGACGGAACCGGAGCAATCGCCCGGCAGGAACCCGAGCGCCTGGGGCGCGGGGGACGATCCGCTCCAGATCACCGGTACCGGCCGGTCACCCGACGCGGACGGGTTCCACGACCAGCCGCCCTGGTAGAGGGGCGGAAGCGACGGGTTGTTGCCGGGGCAGCCGCTCGTGACGGCCGCGGCCGCGAGGAGGGATGCGAGGAGAAGGGCCTGGTTCCGCATGCCGCGAGCATACCGGCATCGCGGGTCGAGGTCAGCCGGATGCGATGCCCGCGCGGGGGCGGGGCTGCGTCCGGGGGAGGCGCACCACGAATTCGGTCCCCTGGCCGACGGTGCTCGACACCTGGAGGTGCCCGCCCAGGCTCTGCACCACCCGGCGCGTGATGGTGAGGCCGAGCCCCACGCCCCGTCCGGGCCCCTTCGTCGAGAAGAACGGCGTGAAGAGCTTCTGCAGCAGGTCGGGGGGGATGCCCGGGCCATTGTCCTTCACCGAGAGGACGATCTCGGCGTCCTCGACGCGCCCGCGCACCCTGACCCGCCCGGTCTCCTCGGGAACGGCCTCGATGGCGTTCTGGACCAGGTTGGAGAGGACCTGGCCGAACTCCTCGGGGACGCACTCGAGCGTTCCGTCCCCCTCGAGGTCGAGGTCCACCTTCACGTGGCGGCCGGTGGCCGGGAGCACGATCCCGACCACGGCGTGGGCGGCCGCCCAGGCGTCGTGCGGCACCATCACCCGCTTGTAGCCGGCGCGGCCGTAACGGCTCATCAGCTCGACCGTGGAGCCGATGCGCTTCACGCCGGAGTCGGCGACGCCGAGGAGCTCGTCGATGCGCGCCGCCAGCCGGTCCACCTGGGCCTGCTCCCCCTCGTCGAGCGCGCGCCCCCTCGCGTCGGCGCAGAGGGTGAGCACCTTCCCGGCGTCGAGGCGGACCCGGCCCAGCGCGTTCTTCAGATAGTTGAGCGGGTTGTTGATCTCGTGGGCCAGGCCCGCCGCCACCATCTCGAGCGATTCCATCCGCTGCGTCAGGACCAGGTCGGCGGTCTGCTCCTTGGCCTTCACCAGCTCGCGCGCGGCTGTGAGCAGCTCCTTCGGCGAGAAGGGCTTCGCCATGTAGGCCGAGACGCCGGTCTCGAGCCCCTTCACCCGGTCGTCGAGCTCCCCGCGGGCGGAGAGCATGATGATGGGGATGTGGCGCGTGCTCGGCTCCTCGCGCAGGCGGCGGGTGAGGGCCAGGCCGTCGATGCCGGGCATCATGAGGTCGGTGACCACCAGGCTCGGGCGCTCCCGGAGGATGAGCTCGAGCCCCTTCAGCCCGTCCGGCGCGATGAGCACCTTGAACTGGCGCCGCAGCGACATGTGCACGAGCTGGACGATGTGGGGATGGTCCTCGACCACGACGGCGGTGTAGGGGCGGGCCTCCTCGTCCTGGTCGCGCTCGACCACCCGCCGCTCGGTCGCCTCCTCGATGTCGAGCAGGCGGAACTCCGAGCGGGAGGCCAGCTGGACGGCCCAGTCGAGGCCGGGCTCGGACGCCAGCGGCGAGTCGGCGGACCTCGGGGCGGCCAGGATCTCCGGCCGGAGATGGCCCCGCCCCTTGGGGAGGGAGGCGGTGAAGCGCGCGCCCGCCTTGCCGTCGCTCTCGGCGCGGAGGGTGCCGCCGTGGAGCATCACGAGCTCGCGGGCCAGCGCGAGGCCGATGCCGGTGCCGCCGTGCGCCCGGCGATCGGCCATGTCGACCTGGTAGAAGCGCTCGAAGATCTGCTCGGCCTGGTCGGGCGGGAAGCCGGGCCCGTCGTCCTCGACCACCACCTCGACGTCGTCGAACTGGTCGCGCAGCGCGACCGTGACGTGGCCGTGCATCGGGGTGAACTTGATGGCGTTGGAGAGCAGGTTGACGAAGACCCGCTCCAGCCGCTCCGGGTCGCACCAGACGGTCACCGGGCCCGGGCCCCCGGAGAAGGAGAGGGAGATCTGCTTGCGCTGGGCCAGCACCTGGGTCTGATCGATCAGGCTGCGCAGCTGCACGGACAGGTCCTGCTCCTTCACGTCGAGGCGAAGGCGGCTCTCCTCCAGGCGCGAGAGGTCGAGCAGGTCGTTGATGAGCTTGAGCAGCTTGAGCGCGCTCCGGTACATCGTCGAGAGGGAGCTGCGCTGGGCCTCGCTGAAGGCGCCCATCTCCCCCTCCATCATGAGCTCGAGCGGCGTGAGGACCATGGCGAGCGGGGTGCGCAGCTCGTGGGTCATGTTGGCGAAGAAGCGCGACTTGAACTCGTCGAGCTGCTGCAGCCGGGTGTGGGCCCGCTCCAGATTCTGCGTGGTGGCCTCGAGCCGCAGCCGCTGCTCGTGCTGCTCCCGGAGCGTGGAGAACTGCAGCACCTGGGCCACGCCGGCGATGAGCGCCGTGGCCGACAGGAAGGTCATGTTGGAGACGGCCACGTGGAGGTCGCCGCCCGAGCCGAGGAGCAGGTTCACCAGGGGGAAGGAGGCGACCACGCCCACGAGCGTCGCCGTCACCAGCGCCGGCGGCCAGACGAAGAGCAGGCCGGCCGCCAGCACCACCAGGATGAGGCCGGCGTAGTAGGGCGACTCGAGCCCCCCCATGTAGACGGTCATCAGGCTGATGCCCGTCCCGGCCAGCCAGGCGCAGAGGACGGCCACCGCGTCCACCCAGCGGTCGAGGCGCGGGCTGCGCATGACGAGGAGGAAGAACCCCGCCAGCAGGCCGACCAGGGCGCGCATCGTCCACAGCCTGGGGAGCGCCGTGCTCGGGGCCAGCGCCCAGTCGAGCAGGCCGAAGGCCGGGTACAGCGTGAGCATGAAGAGCAGGCCGACGCGCAGGCCGCGCCGGTTGCGCGTGAGGCGCCAGGCCGCCCAGCTCCTCGCGATCTCTTCGTCGGAGGTGGTCATCTACCCCCGGACGATCTCGAAGAACGGGTTGACCCCGCTCTCCTCCTCGAGGATGCGGACCTGGGCCCCCGGGGCGGCGGCCCGGGCGATATCGAGCAGCTCCTCGCGCGTCCGGTAGATGAGGGCCCAGTCGAGGTGGATCTGCAGGAGGGTCCGGGAGGCGTGGTCGACCATGTTGGCGACGAGCAGCTGGCCGCCGGGGGCGGCGTTGGCGGCCAGGTGGCGGGTGAGCACCACGCCGGTGCGGTGCTGGAGGTAGTCGAGCAAGCCGGCGGAGTAGATCAGGTCGAACTTCCCGAACGGGTCGAAGAGCGACCCGTCTCGGAGCAGCCGCTTGATGGAGTCGTGGAGGAAGAGCAGCCGGACCCGGCCGTCGAAGCGGGCCTCGACCGACGGGGTGAGCCGGCGGAAGGCATGGGCCAGCGCGTTCTTGTCCTGCTCGAAGAGCACCACCTCGAGCGGCGCCGGCATCTCCTCGAGCTCATGGAAGAGCTCGTGGAGCTCCTGGGCGGGTCCCGCGCCGATGGAGAGCACGCGCACGGGAGCCGTCGAGCCGGCCCGGCGGGCCAGGAGCGCCTTCAGCTGGCGCTTGACCAGATCCTTGCGGTAGCGGACCGCCCGGGAGCAGAGGGTCTCGGAGAAGGCCAGGCCGACCGAGCGGGCGAAGAGGGTGGAGCCCTCGTAGAAGCGCTCGTAGGTGGCGTTCATCACCTCGTAGTCGCCCGGGTAGCCGAAGGGCTTCTCCCAGGCGCGCCGGAGCCCGGGGGACTCCATGAGGAATTCCTGCACGTGGCGGATCGCCCACTGGCGCGCCTGCTCGTTGCGGTGGGCGCCCGGCAGCTCGCGGATCTCCGCGTCGACGGCCTCGGTGAGCCGAACGAACTCGGGCACGAACCCCGAGCGGAGCGAGCGCTCCAGGGCCGAGAGGACCGGTCCGGGGTTGCCGTGCAGGGCGTGCCAGGGGAGCTCCCGCTCGAGCGCGTCGAGCTGGCGCCGGCCGTCCTCGAGCAGCATGCGCAGCTCGGCGACGCGGGCCTGGAACCGCTCCCCGTCGAGGACGCCCCAGGGGCGATCCTGGACCCGGACGCCGCCGGTGCCCTCCGACCAGGCGTGGAGGGTGCGGAGGCTCAGGATCTCGTCGACGTCGAGCAGGAAGTTCTCGAAGGAGAGGCCGACCACCGTCGCCTCGGGCGACTCGCGGACCGACCCGATGCGCACCCGCCCGTCGAACGCCAGGTGGGCGTCGAAGCGGAGCAGCGCCGGGACGAGCCTGCCCCGGCGGGCCGGGACCCCCGCCGGCCAGGAGACGGCGGCGCCGTTCTGGCTGACGTCGAGGACCGCGCAATCGCGCCTCGCGCCGTCCACGGTGACCGTCAAGGTCCCGCGCAGCGGGGCGAGATCCGCGGCGGCGTGCCGGTGGGGGCGGAAGAAGACGGCCCGCCCCTCGCCTCCCTCCATCTCCTCGTACCGGTGGGGGCGCGGGCCCAGCGGCAGGGCGGGGGACGCGTCCGGGGAGCTCCCCGGATCGGATGGTGCGACGAGCTTCACGCGGGTCTTCTTGTCCATGGAGTCAGTCGTTGCGAGCGGTTGCGGGGACGTGGAGCTCGAAGCGGGCGCCGCCGAGGGCCGGATCGACCAGGCGGATGCTGCCGCCGTGCGACTCGGCGATCAGGCGGGCCATGTAGAGCCCCATCCCGAGGCCGGGAGAGTCCTTGCCGGCGGAGAAGGGCTGGAAGAGACGGGGGCGGAAGTCGGCCGCGACGCCGGGGCCGTCGTCCTCGACGGCCAGCTCGACGGCCCCACCGTCCAGCGCGCGCGCCGAGATGCGAACGGTCGCGTCCTTGCCCGTGGCCTGGACCGAGTTCTGGATCAGGTTGACGAGCGCCTGCGAGAGCTTGAGCCGGTCGGCCTGGAGGGACGGGAGCCCGGGCTCCACGTCCACGACGAGCCGGCGAAGGCGGAAGTGCAGGTCCATCCGGGAGATGGTCACCGCGTCGCGGACCACGTCGGCGGGGTCGGCCGGGGCGGGGACGATCTCGAGCTTCCCGGCGTGGGCGAAGTCCTGGAGCGTCCGGAGGGTGCCGAGCAGCCGCTCGACGTGGGCCAGACCCAGCGTGAAGGTCTCGCGGAGTTCGGGGGAGGCGGAGTGCTGGGCGAGCTGGTACTCGGCCTCGCGCAGGCTCGTCACCATGTTGCGCAGGTCGTGGGTCACCCCGGAGGCGAGCCGCCCCACGGTGCCGATCCGCTCGAGGTGGAGCAGCGCCTGCTGCTGCCGCTTCACCTCCTCGAAGGAGGCCCGCAGCATCTCGCCCCGTTCCGAGAGGAGGGAGACCAGCCGCTCGATGATGCGCCGCTGGGAGACGTGGTTGCACGCCTGGCGCATGGCCTCGAGGATGTCGGCCGGCTCCCAGGGCTTCCGCAGGAAGCGGAACGCGTTGGCCCGGTTGATGGCCGACTCGAGCGCGTCCATGTCGGCGTACCCGGTCAGCACGATCCCGGCGATGTCCGGACGGAGGCGCCGGAGCTTCTCGAGCAGATCGACGCCGGTCATCCCCGGCATGCGCTGATCGGTCACGACGACGTCGAGGGGAACCTTTCCCGCGACCTCGAGCGCCTCGTCGCCCGTCGCGGCCACGTGGACCTGCCAGCGCTCCTCGTCCTCCAGGACCCCCCGGAGCACGACGAGGTTGTTCGGCTCGTCGTCGACGAGCAGCACGCCACCGGTCAGCTGGTTGCCCATGCCGAACCGGGCGACGAGCGCGGCGATCTCCCGTTCGTTGATCACGGCCCCCCTCTCCTCCAGAGATCAAAAAATCCCCTGGAGTATAGGCGACCCTCCCCGACGGGATAATTAATGACCCGAAGGGGCGATATCGGGGGAGGGCGAGGCGGGAGGCTCTGCTACCCGCCGACGCCGGTGAGCGGGAAAAAATACTTCACCAGGAAGAACAGGGCGAGGGCGCCCACCAGGGTCACCGCGATCTTGACGTTGTTTTTCATGACACCCCCGGCCGGGCACAGTAGCCGAACGCGCGCCGGGGGGAACGCCCCTGCGAGGTGTCGGGAAATCCATCGGGTCGGTGAGTTCCGTGACAAGGG
>JBAXVO010000077.1:0-13888 GCA_037129355.1 Deltaproteobacteria bacterium
AATCCGGGGGGTTGCCGGGCAGGGGTGTCGGGAAGGCCCGACGGCTGCTTCACCGACCCGACAGGCGACGCCCCGGACGGGGCGCGCGCCGGGGGCGCAGGTCTCAGTGGATCCGCGGGAGGAGCGGCAGGGCCGCCACCACGGCGGCCTCCTCGTCGGCCATCTCGGCGAGCCGGCGGTCGACGTCGAGCCCCTCGCCGTGCTCCCGGGCGAGGTCGACGAAGAGCCGCTCGTGCCCCTCCTCCGACTGGGCGAGCCGCCGGTAGAACTCGGCCAGCCGCGGATCGGCGATGGCCTCCCCGAGCAGGACGAGCCGCTCGCAGCTCCGGGCCTCGACGAGCGCGCAGACGAGGAGCTGCTCGCCGAGCCGGCCGCGCCCTCCCCCGGCGAGCCGGAGGAGCGCCTGCACGTACGGGTCCCCGCTGTCGGGCGGGAGCGTGCGCCCGCGGAGCGCGAGCTCGTTCAGCACGGCCAGGAAGTGATGGGTCTCCTCCTGGGCCAGCCGGGCGAGCTTCCGCACCAGGTCGGGCCGGCCGGCGTTGTCGGCCACCAGCTTCACCGCCGTGGCCGCCGCCTTCTTCTCGCAGTGCGCATGGTCGCCCAGCGTGGCGTCGAGGTCGGAGAGGGCCACCTCGACCCAGCGCGGGTCGGTGCTCGATCGGAGGATGCTCACGGCCCGATGCTACCCCTTTGTCTCGATGCGCGCGGGCTCCCGCGGGACCGACGCGAGCCGGAACCCGGCGACGAGCTCCGCCGGCGTGACCCGCCCGCCCCCGGGCAGGAGCCCGGAGGCCGCCGCCAGGAGCCCGACCACGGTCGCCGGATCGGCCCCCCGCTCGCGGAGCTCCCCCACCGAGAGGGCGCCGTGGCGCTTGGCGAGCCGCTCGCCGTCCGGGCCGACCACCAGCGGCACGTGGGCGAAGCGCGGCGCCGGGAGCCCCAGCGCCCGGTAGAGCAGGAGTTGCCGGGAGGTCGAGGGCAGGAGGTCGTCGCCGCGGAGCACGTCGGTCACCTCCATGGCGGCGTCGTCCACCGCCACGGCGAGCTGGTAGGCGGGCACGCCGTCGGCGCGAGCCACCACGAAGTCGCCGACGGTGGCGGCCACGTCGAACGAGCACTCTCCGTGAAATGCGTCGAGGAAGCCGACCGGCCCCTCCGGCACCCGGAACCTCCACGCCGGCGGGCGGCGCGCCCCCCTCGCCGTCCGCTCGGCCGGGGAGAGGTCCCGGCAGGTCCCCGGGTAGCGCGGCCCCTCGTCGGAGGCGTGCGGCGCCTGGGAGGCCTGGGCGATCTCGGCGCGGGAGCAGAAGCAGGGGTAGACGAGCCCGCTGGCCCGGAGCCGGTCGAGCGCGGCGGCGTACCGGTCGCTCCGCTCCGACTGCCGGTAGGGCCCGTGGGCGCCCCCCACGTCGGGCCCCTCGTCCCAGTCGAGCCCCAGCCAGCGCAGCTCCTCGAGGATGCGGGCCTCCAGCCCGGGGCGCACCCGCGGCCCGTCCAGGTCCTCGACCCGCATCGCCAGGGCACCCGTCCGGGATCTCGCGTCCAGCCAGGCGAGGAGCGCCGTCCGGGCGTTCCCCAGGTGGAGGGGTCCGGTGGGGCTGGGGGCGAATCTTCCGCGGATGACGGGAGCGTGCGACAAGATTCCCTGGATAACCCGTGCATCCCCTGCCTACAAGACCCGCTCCGATGCGCGAAACCGGCGTCCTGCTCCCGCTCTTCTCGATCCGATCCCCGTGCGGCTGGGGCCTGGGCGAGATCCCGGACCTGGTCCCGTTCGCGCGCTGGGCGGTCTCGGCCGGCTTCTCGCTCGTCCAGGTGCTCCCGGTGAACGAGGCGGCCCGCGGGCAGAACAGCCCGTACTCGGCCATCTCCGCCTTCGCCATCGATCCGATCTACCTGGCCCTCGACGCCTCGGTGGACTTCCTGGCCGCCGGCGGCGTGGACGCCCTCTCGCCCGAGGACCGGGCGCTGCTCGCCGACCTGCGCGCCTCGCCGACGGTGCGCTGGAACGACGTGCGCGGCCTGAAGACCCGGGCCAGCGAGATCGCCTTCCGCGCCTTCCTGGAGCGGGAGTGGCGCGCCAGCACGACGCGGGCCGCGGCGCTCCGGGCCTACCGGCGCGAGCACGCCTCCTGGCTCGCCGACTACGCCCTCTTCGTCTCCCTGCACGACGACGTGCAGGGCGGACGGAGTTGGCAGGAGTGGCCCGAGCCGCTCGCCAGCCGCGACCCCGAGGCGCTCGCCGAGGCACGCGCGTCCCTCTCGGAGCGGATCCTCTACCGCTCCTGGCTGCAGTGGCACCTGGACGAGCAGTGGCAGGAGGCGCGGCGCGCCGTGCTGGCGGCCGGCGCCGATCTCATGGGCGACCTTCCCTTCATGGTGGCCACCGACTCGGCCGACGTCTGGGCCCGCCCCGGCGACTTCCGGCTCGACGCCCGGGCCGGCGTGCCCCCGGACGCCTTCAGCGCCACCGGCCAGGACTGGGGACTCCCGGTCTACCGGTGGGACGTGATGGCGAAGAACGGCTTCGCCTGGATCTCGGCCCGGGCCAGCCGGTCCGCCGAGCTCTACGGCGCCTACCGGGTCGACCACGTGGTCGGCTTCTACCGGAGCTACTTCCGCCCCAACGACGGCGGGGCGCCGGGCTTCGTCCCCGAGACCGAGCCCGAACAGATCGTGAATGGCGAGCGGGTGCTCGCGGCCTTCTCCCAGGGGGCGCGGGTCATCGCCGAGGACCTGGGCACGGTGCCGGACTTCGTGCGCGCCTCGCTCACCCGGCTCGGCATCCCCGGCTACCGCGTGCTGCGCTGGGAGAAGGACGGCGAGGTGTTCCGCGACCCCGCGCGCTGGCCGGCCGTGTCGCTCGCCACCACCGGGACGCACGACACCGACTCGCTCGCCGACTGGTGGGAGACGCTGCCGGCGGCGGAGCGGACGGCCCTCCTGGCCCTGCCCGGCCTGGCGTCGCTCGCCACCCGCACCTCGGCCGCCTTCGACGACGAGGTGCGCGACGCGCTGCTCGGCCTGGTCTCGGCCTCGGGGTCCGACCTCCTGCTCCTGCCCTTCCAGGACGCCATGGGGGCCCGCGAGCGGGTCAACGTCCCGGGCACCGTCAACGACGAGAACTGGTCGTACCGGGTCCCGATGCTCCTCTCGGCGCTGCTCGCCGACCGGACCGCGGCGGAACGGCTCGCGGCGCTGGCCCGCAAGACCGGGAGGCTGCGGGAGGCCGGGGCGTGACCTCACCCGTCTTCCTGGTGCGCCACGCCGAGGCCTCCGATGGGGTCCCCGACGCGGATCGACGGCTCACCGCGGGGGGGCGGGCAGCCTTCTCGGCCCTCTTGAAGTCGCTCGGCCCTCGCCTGTCGGTGACGCGGATCCGTTCGAGCCCCTTCCGCCGCGCGCGGGAGACCGCCGACCTCCTCGCCCGGGCCACCGGCGCGGCGACCGAGCCGGAGGACGAGCTCGCCTCCGGCCACGGGACCGGACGGGAACTCCTCGAGCTGGCGCGGAACGCCGGCCCCGGCACGGCGCTCGTCGGGCACAACCCGGAGGTGGCCGAGGCGCTGGCGATCGCCGTCGGCAAGCAGGTCGCGGTGCCTCCCGGCACGGTCGCGGCGCTCGACCTCTCCGGTCCGGCCCCTCGCCTGCTGTGGTCCCGCAGCCCCTGATATGCTGGGCCGGATGGCCACCGGCCCCACTCCTCCCGTCGACGTCGCCCTGCCGGCCGCCCCGATCCCCCCGGAGCAGCCCCGCTTCGTCCAGGAGCTCGACACGCTGGTCCGGGCCCGGTACCCGCTCATCTCCCTCGTCTCCTGGGAGGAGCAGCGGCTCGACGCCATCCTCGACGACCTCGCCAGGCGACACGGGAAGTCGCTCCTCTCCTGGTCGGTGACGAAGGGGCTGCGCCGGGTCGGCGGTGCGCGCGGCGGCGGCCCCGAGGGGGCGCGCGAGCCCATGGAGGCGCTCGCCGCCATCGAGAAGCTCACCGAGCCGTCGCTCGTCGTCCTGAAGGACTTCCACCCGTACCTGAACGATCCGGCGGTGATCCGCGGGCTGCGCGAGCTGGCCCAGTCGCTCAAGACCACCTACACCACCGTCATCCTCCTCTCGCCGGTGCTGCAGATCCCCGTCGAGCTGGAGAAGGAGATGACCGTCCTCGACGTCCCGCTCCCCACCCACGACGAGCTCTACGGTCTCCTGAAGGAGATCGCCGAGGTGGTGGTGCGCGGCAAGCGGGCCTCGGTGAGCCTGCGCCGCGAGGACGCCGACGCCATCGCCAAGGCCGCCCAGGGGCTCACCCTCTCCGAGGCCGAGAACGCCTTCGCCAAGGCCATCGCCTCCGACTCGCGCCTCGCCAAGGAGGACATCGGCCTCATCCTCGACGAGAAACGGCAGGTGATCCGCAAGAGCGGGCTGCTCGAGTACTACCCGACCGAGGAGCAGTTCGCGAACGTGGGCGGGCTGGAGAACTTGAAGACCTGGCTCGCCCGCCGTGGCAACGCCTTCAGCGAGCCGGCCCGCCGCTTCGGGCTGCCCGAGCCGAAGGGGCTGCTCCTCCTCGGCGTCCAGGGCTGCGGCAAGAGCCTCACCGCCAAGGCCATCGCCTCGTCGTGGAAGATGCCGCTCCTGCGGCTCGACATGGGGCGGATCTTCAGCGGCCTGGTGGGGTCCTCGGAAGAGAACTTGAGGAAGGCCATCAAGGTCGCCGAGAGCGTGGCCCCGGCCGTGCTCTGGACCGACGAGATCGAGAAGGGGCTGTCCGGGGCGGGCTCGTCCGGCTTCTCCGACGGCGGCGTGACGGCCCGGGTGTTCGGCGCGATGCTCACCTGGCTGCAGGAGAAGACCGCGCCGGTCTTCGTGGTGGCGACCGCGAACCGGATCGACATGCTCCCCCCCGAACTCCTGCGCAAGGGGCGCTTCGACGAGATCTTCTTCATCGACCTGCCAGCGCGCCCGGAGCGGGAGGAGATCTTCCGCATCCACGTGGGGCGGCGCGGGCGCAAGCCCGAGTCCTACGACCTGGGGGCGCTGGCCGCGGCCGCCGAGGGCTTCAGCGGCGCCGAGATCGAGCAGGTCGTGGTGGCCGCCCTCTACGACGCCTTCGCCGAGGGCAAGGAGCTCGAGCAGCGCCACCTCGAGCGCGCCGTGGCCGAGACCTTCCCGCTCGCCACCACCATGCGCGAGGAGATCCAGAAGCTGCGGGAGTGGGCCAAGACCCGCACCCGCCCTGCCTCCACCGTCCCGGCGGAGGAGGTCCCCCGCCCCATCACGTCCCGCTTCGGCTGACCCGTGGGCTCGGAGCGCCGCGACCGGTTCCTCAAGCTGGAGCGCGCCCGGCCGGGGCGCCCCGACGCCGCCGAGCCGCCGCCCGGCGACGAGCGCTTCGAG
This sequence comes from Deltaproteobacteria bacterium, assembly GCA_037129355.1. Lineage (GTDB taxonomy): Bacteria > Myxococcota > Myxococcia > Myxococcales > Anaeromyxobacteraceae > CAIOAK01. The sequence goes on from JBAXVO010000077.1 coordinate 5,392, forward strand.
GGCATCGGCGATCCGCCCGGGGTCGACCCGGCTCCCGGGACGGTTCCCGCCCCGCCGCCCCGATCGTCGGTCCCCTCCTCCTCGACCGATCGCTTCCGCCCGCCGCCGGAGCGCCCCCTGGAGACGATGGAGGAGCGGGAGGGTGCGCAGCCCTTCACCCGCTGTGCGTCGTGCCAGATGGACAACACGATCTACGCGGCCGCCTGCCTGAACTGCGGCGCCGCGCTCGACACCCCGGCCCAGCGGGCCTTCAACGAGAGGTTCTGGGCGGAGCGGCAGGCCCAGGCCGAGACCGAGCGGCGGGAGATGGCCGAGCGGGAGAAGGTGCGGCAAGGCGCCGCCGCCGACCAGGCCCGCCAGCAGCGCGAGCTGGGCGAGGAGATCGCCCGGCGGGAGCGGGAACGGGTGGACGCCGACTTCCCGGACGGGCCATTCCAGCGCCCCGGCCCGGACACCACCGGGATGCGGCTCTTGCGGCTCCTGCCCGGAACGGGGCTGCGCATCGCCGCGGCCGTGGTGATCATCGGGCTCCCGCTGCTCCTGCTCCTCTTCGGCCGGGGGATGCCGCAGCTCGCGGGCATGGTGCTCCTCGGCATCGTGGTCGCCCTCTTCTCGCCGTCACGGCGCCGCACCCGGAGGTGGTGATGTCGCAGCAGGTCGGACTCGTGGTGGTGATCCAGGGGATCGCGCTGCTCGTGCAGGTGATCGCCGAGCTGGGGCTCGAGCACCTCGACCAGAAGAAGATGCGCACCGCCGACGGCGCCTCCCACGACGTCGACTACGTCGTGAAGGACGGGCAGGCCGAGGTGGGGGTGAAGGTGGACCGGAAGACCGAGAAGGTGACCCTCATCCCCAGGGACTGCGACGCCGGGCCCGGCAAGGCGCTGGCGGGCAGGATCGCGCAGCGCTGGGCCTACGCGAAGACGGTGGGCGAACTGAAGCGCAAGGGGTACGCCGTCGCCAAGGAGGAGAAGCAGAAGGACGGCACGGTCCGGGTGGTCATGCAGCGCTGGAGGTGAGCCGTGGCCGACAAGATCGAGATCGAGATCGTCTTCACGCCCGAGGGCGAGGTGCGCGTCGAGACCCGGGGGCTCAAGGGCAAGACCTGCCTCGACGAGATCTCGGCGCTCGAGAAGGCGCTGGGGAACGTCACCGAGCGGACGAAGACGTCGGAGTTCTACCAGCAGCCCGTGACCACCAAGGGCACGACGCGCCAGGGCTGACCCCGGAGGTCACGCCTCCGGCCAGCCGCTCCGCTCCAGCGTGCCGTCCGGCGCCAGGCGGAGCTCGACCGTGCGCTCCGGCCCTCCGCGCACGATCGTCTCGACTCCCGGTGAATAGCGCCCGGTGAGGAAGCGGAACTGCTGGTTCGCGGAACCCGACCAGCGGCGATCGACCTCGGGCAGGCTCCCCACGTAGGGCCCGTCGACGAGCAGGTCGATCCAGGCGAGCAGGTCCCGCGAGCCGGGCGGGCGATCGGCGCGGAGCTCGTCGAGCCGGTACCCGGTGAAGGCCACGAGCGAGAGCCCCCTCTCCCGGACGCCCCGGGCGAAGGGTGCGAGGGCGCCGGCCTGCTCGAAGGGCTCACCCCCGAGCAGGGTCACTCCCTCGACCTGGTCCCGGACCTCGTCGAGCCGGGAGAGCAGCGCGTCCGCCCCGGTCGCGATTCCGCCCGCCGGGTCGAACATGTGGGGATTGCAGCACCCCGGGCAGCGCAGCGAGCAGCCCTGGACCCAGACGGCAAACCTCGTCCCCGGCCCCTCGGCCTCGGTGACGGGAACGACGGCGGCGATGCGGATGGGCGCCATCCCGGACCACTCTAGCGCCCCCGGCGGGGGACAGCGAACCGCCCTTGATCTCCCCCGCCCGGTGCGCGATCTTGCGGCCCCGCCTCGACCCGCCGCCGCCCCCCGCCGGAGGAAACCTTGTCCCAGCTCCCGAGCCCCGCCCTCGCCGAGAAGGCCGTCAACACCATCCGCATGCTCGCCGCCGACGGCGTGCAGAAGGCGAACAGCGGACACCCCGGCATGCCCATGGGCGCCGCCGACATGGCCTTCGTGCTCTGGAGCCGGCACCTCCGCTTCGACCCGTCGGAGCCGCGCTGGATCGACCGCGACCGCTTCGTGCTCTCCGCCGGCCACGGCTCGATGCTCCTCTACTCGCTCCTCCACCTGGCGGGCTTCGACCTCTCCCTCGACGACCTCAAGAACTTCCGCCAGAAGGGCTCCCGCACCCCCGGCCACCCCGAGTTCCGCCACACGCCGGGCGTCGAGGTCACGAGCGGCCCGCTCGGCCAGGGCTTCGCGAACGCGGTGGGCATGGCCCTCGGCCAGGCGATGCTCTCGGCCCGGCTCGGACCCGGCAACCCGGTCGAGGATCACTGGGTCTACGCCATCGTCTCCGACGGCGACCTCATGGAGGGGGTCTCCGCCGAGGCGGCCAGCCTCGCCGGCCACCTCGAGCTGGGGCGCTGCGTCTTCCTCTACGACGACAACCAGATCACCATCGACGGCCGCACCACGCTGGCCTTCTCCGGCGAGGACGTCACCCGCCGCTTCGAGGCCTACGGCTGGCAGGTCCAGTCGGTGGACGGCCGCGATCGCGAGGGCATCTCCCGCGCCATCGACGCCGCCAGGGCCGACCTCTCCCGGCCGAGCCTCATCCGCGTCCACACCGTCATCGGCTACGGCTCCCCGAACAAGCAAGGGAAGTCGAGCGTCCACGGCGCGCCCCTCGGCGAGGAGGAGCTGAAGGCCACCAAGGAGTTCCTGGGCTGGCCGCAGGAGCCCCGCTTCCTCGTCCCCGACGACGTGCGCGCGCTGTGGGCCGACGTCATCGGCGCCCGGAAGGCCGAGCACGACGCCTGGAAGCGCCGGGCCGACGCCTGGCGCGCCGCGAATCCCGAGAAGGCGGCGCTCCTCGACGCCCACGTGAACCGCACCGTCCCCGCCGACATCACGGCGAAGCTCCTCGAGGGGGCCGACGCCTCCGAGGCCACCCGCAAGCTCTCGCAGGCCATGCTCCAGAAGGTGGCGGCGCTGGTGCCGTCGCTCATGGGCGGCTCGGCCGACCTCGCCGAGTCGAACCTGACCGAGGTGAAGGGCGCGGGGGGCGTGGAGGCGGGGCAGTACGGGGGGCGCAACGTCCACTTCGGCATCCGCGAGCACGCCATGGGCTCCATGGCGAACGGGATCGCCTACGACGGCGAGCACATCCCCTTCGTCTCCACCTTCTTCGTCTTCTCCGACTACATGCGTCCGCCGGTGCGCATCGCCGCGCTGGCCGGGCTCCAGGTCATCTACGTCTGGACCCACGACTCCATCTTCCTCGGCGAGGACGGCCCCACCCACCAGCCCATCGAGCACCTCACCGCGCTGCGCGCCATCCCCAACCTCCACGTGGTGCGCCCGGCCGACGGGCTAGAGACCGCGCTCGCCTGGGCCCACGCTCTCACCCGGCGTGAAGGACCGACGGCGCTCGTCCTGACCCGCCAGAAGATCGCGAAGATCGAGCGGACGGTGCCGTTCGACGCCGCCCAGGCGATGCGCGGCGGCTACGTGGTGGCCGACCCGCCCGGCGCGAAGGTGACGCTCGTCGCCACCGGCAGCGAGCTCGCCACGGCGCAGGGCGCGGCGGCGCTGCTCGCCGCGAAGGGGACCCCGGCGCGGCTCGTCTCGGTGCCCTGCCTCACCTGCTTCGAGGCCCAGCCCGAGGCGGTCCGGCGCGAGGTCATCCCCGCCGGGCAGCGCATCGCGGTGGTGGAGGCGGCCCGGGCCATCGAGTGGTGGCGGCTCGCCGGCTCCGACGGACTCGTCATCGGCATCGACGGCTTCGGCGCCAGCGCGCCGGAGAAGGCGCTCGCCGAGATGTACGGCTTCACGCCGGAGAAGGTGGCGGCGCGGGTCGCGGGCTGGCTCGGGGCCTGATCCCACCAAAAGGAAACGCCCCGCCTCCGGAAGGAGGGCGGGGCGTCGCAGGGCGGCGGTGGTTCCGCCGGATCCTGCGGCTCTCCTACCGCATCTGGGGCTGGATCTGGACCGGCTGGGCGATGGGCATCGCCACGGCGACCGTCACGGGACGAGCCTCGAGCCGCTCCCCCTTCGAGAGCATCTTGAGCGAGAGGGCGAGGAGCTTGGCGAGCAGCTCGGCAGAGCCGGGCACGTCGAGCTTGCGGTAGATGCGCTTGCGGCGGGCGCGGATGGTCTCGGGCGAGACGCCGGCGGCCGACGCGGAGTCCTTGCAGGCGAAGCCCTGGGCGATGCGCAGCACCTCGGCGCGCTCCGCCGGGGTCAGGTTGGTTCCCTCGAGAAAGCGGGCGGCGAACGGCTGGAGAATTTCGATGTCGATCTGGGCCATGGTTCGGTTGTTTCCTTTCAGAACTCGGCTCCGGTCCCGACCAGGGGCGGATTTTGTGCTGCTCCCCCCCGCGTACCCGGTCGGGTTTCCAGGCAGTACGATAGCAACGCCCCTGCCGGTTGGCACCCCCTAGGGACCCCGATCCTTGGACCATGCTATGGGTACGGAATCACGATTGATTCCGTCCATGATTCCCTTAGCGAAGAGCCCTTCGCACCCCCAAGGGGCTGTAAGTACACGTAATTTATGGCTCCATCCGGGACGCCCCACCATGGCCATGGGGCGATCCGTCAGGGACGAAAAATTAGTCCCAGTTGGGGCGTCAGCCTTTTTTCGGTCTCGGAAAGCCGTTCCCAGTCCAGGACGGGCGACCGGAGGTCGCGGGCCGACCGCACCCCTGGAGGGACGGGAACCTCGACGCGCAGCGGCATGAGACCAGGAGTCCGGGCCACCAGGAGTTGCTCTGCGTCACTGCCGGAGAGCCATTCGGCCAGGGCGTGGACCACCGGTTTCTCGACGCCCCGCTGCAGCACCGCGGCGGCGGTGGGGAAGACCAGCGTCCCGAACCCGGACTGGTCCGGGTAGACCACCTCGAGGGCGGCGACGCTCACCGCGCCGGCCGCGCCCTGCTCCGAACCGGCGAGCCCGAAGGCCGCCTTCCCGGTGGCGACGAGCGCCTGCACGCCCGGCCCGTCGAGCGTGATCGCTGGCCGCTGCGCGGCGATGGCCCGCGCCAGCCCGAGCGCCGCATCGTCGCTCGAGAGGAGCGCCAGCGCGGCGAAGGTGGCCGGCCCCTCTCCCTGGTCGGGGCGCGCCAGCGCCTGCAGGCCGGCGAGGCGCGGATCGGCGAGGTCGCGCAGGTTGCGAGGCTGCACCGGGAGCGAGGCGCGCGGGTCGACGACCAGGATGCGCGCGCGGGCCCCCACGGGGAAGAAGCGACGTGCCGGATCCTTCCACCGCGCCGCCACGCCGGATGCGTCGGGGGCGGAGCCGGGGACGAGCAACCGTGCGTGGCGCAGCGCCTGGACCGGGTCCCCGAACCAGGCCAGGTCGGCCTCGGCCGGGTCGTCGACGAGCACGACGCGGGCCAGCCGCCTGTTCACCGAGAGCGTCACGAGCGCCTGCGCCGCCACGGGGGAGACCGAGGCGTGGACCTTGACCTCCGGGAGCGGCGCTCCGGAGGTACAGGAGAGCGCGGCGAGGGCGACCGCGAGCCACGGAGTGGCGGCGACGGCGCGCAGGGTCAACTGGCGTGCTCGCGCTCGCGGCTCGTCCGCCCGGGGGACTGGACGTAGCGGTCTCCGCCCTTGGCCTGGGCGTCGAGCAGCGCGTCTGCGGCGCCACGGACCAGCGAGGCGAAGGACATGGTCCCCTCGCCGTCGTAGGTGGCGACCCCCACGCTGGCGGTGAGGCCGCCGGGGTGCGCCCGGGCACGCTTCACCAGCCGGTCGGCGAGGGTCCGGGCGCCCAGCGCGTCGGTGTGGGGCATGAAGACCAGGATGCGCTCGCCGTCGTAGAGGAGCGGCAGGTCGATGTCGCGCACGCCGCTCGCGACCAGCGCCAGCACCTCCCCGAGGAACGCCGAGCGGAGCGCCTCGGCGAGACGGGCCGCCCGCTCGTGCCATCCGTCGACGGCGAGGAGCGCCAGGCTGACGGGGTAGTGGTAGCGACGCGACCGCTTGACCTCGACGAGGAGGAGCTTCTTGAAGAACTCGTAGTCCGGGAGGGCCGCCGGGTGCGCGGCCGCCTGCTTCGCCAGCACCCTGCCCAGGTCGGTCTCCGCGCGCAGCCGGGCGAGCGCCCGGAAGAGGCTCACCACCGCGGTGCGGGTGAGCGGCGAGACGAGCGTCCCGTCGGCGGGCAGCCGGCTCCCCGGCTCGTCCTCCTCGTCGACGAGCAGGACCACCGGGAGCGACGGATCGGCGGCGCGGAGCGCATCGAAGGCGCTGCGCCCCTCCGGGCTGGCGGGTCGGATCGCCGCCACCGAGAACTGGGACGGATCGAGCCCGGCGAGCCCCGCCGACGCGGTCCCCACCTGGACCTCGAGCTCGGAGCCCTTGAGGAAGCGGCGCAGGGCCGCGACCAGCGGCGGACTGCCGTCGAGCAGGAGGATGCGGTGGGCCATGAAGGTGGCTCGATGCTACCATTCGCCCCCGTGCCAGCGAAGCGCATCGCCCTCGCCCAGATCGACACCACCGTCGGGGACCTCGGTGGAAACGCGGACCGGATCCGCGCCTTCACCCGTCTCGCCCGGGACGCCGGCGCGGACCTGGTCGCGTTTCCCGAGCTGGCGATCTGCGGCTATCCCCCCCGGGACTTCCTCGACATGCCGGAGTTCGTGGACCGCTGCGCCGCCGCGGTCGAGGAGCTCTCCCGGCCGGCGGATTGGTCGCGCGGGATCGCGGTGGCCTTCGGCTTCCCGGAGAAGGACGAGGGGGCGCCGCCTCCGGGGCTCTACAACGCCGTGGCGCTCGTCGACGGGGGGCGTCTCGCGGCGGTGGGGCGGAAGTCGCTCTTGCCCACCTACGACGTGTTCGACGAGACCCGCTACTTCCTGCCGTCGAACGCGAGCACCTCCGTCCCGGCGTCGGCCATGGGGCTCCGGGTCGGCCTCTCGGTCTGCGAGGACATCTGGAACGACAAGCGGTTCTGGGATCGTCCGCGCTACGCCCGGGACCCCATCGCCGACCTCGTGGCCGGGGGAGCCGGTCTGGTGCTCAACGTGTCGGCGTCGCCCTACGCGCTCGGCAAGCCCGAGCTGCGCGAGCGGATGCTCTCGGCGGCGGCGCGCGCCCACGGGACGCCGGTGGCGTACGTGAACCAGGTCGGAGGCAACGACTCCCTGGTCTTCGACGGCGGGTCGATGCTCGTCGGCCCCGGCGGCCGCGTGCTGGCCCGGGCCCCGCTCTTCGAGGAGGCCCTCCTCGTCGCCGACCTCGACGGCGGCCACGTGCAGGTGCTGGGTGCGGACGGCTCGCCCCGGCCCGTGCCCGCGGCGCCCGAGTCCTCTCCCGACGGGCAGGCGGCCGAGGTCTTCCAGGCGCTCGTGATCGGCGTGCGGGACTACGTGCGCAAGTGCGGGTTCAAGAGCGCCGTCATCGGGCTCTCCGGCGGGATCGACAGCGCGCTCACCGCGGCCGTCGCTGCGGTGGCGCTCGGGCCGGAGCGGGTCACCGGCGTCGGCATGCCGTCCCGCTACAGCTCGGATCACTCCCTGGAGGACGCCCGGATCCTGGCCGAGCGGCTCGGCATCGCCTTCCGCGAGGTCCCCATCGAGCCGATGCACGCGACCTACCTCGCCTCGCTGGGTTCGGCCTTCGGCCACGCCCCGGGCGACCTCACCGAGCAGAACGTCCAGGCCCGGATCCGTGGCCAGATCCTCATGGCGATCTCCAACGAGACCGGGGCGCTCCTCCTCTCCACCGGGAACAAGAGCGAGCTCGCCGTCGGGTACTGCACGCTCTACGGGGACATGGCGGGTGGGCTGGCGGTCATCGGCGACGTGCCGAAGACCCTGGTGTACCGCGTCTCGCGGGCGTTCAACCGGTCGGTCGGGCGGGACGCCATCCCCGAGCGGACCCTCGTGAAGCCGCCCTCGGCCGAGCTCAAGCCCGGCCAGGTCGACCAGGATTCGCTTCCGCCCTACGACGTGCTCGACGACATCCTGGCGGCCTACGTGGAGGAGCGGCTCCCGGTCGCCGACATCGTGCGGCGCGGGCACCCCGAGGATCTGGTGCGCCGGGTCATCCGCATGGTGAACGGCAGCGAGTACAAGCGGCGGCAGGCGGCGCCGGTGCTGAAGGTCACCGGGAAGGCGTTCGGGGAGGGCAGGCGGCTGCCGATCGCGCACGGGTGGAGGCCGTAAGGTTCGGGCGCTGGTTGCGCGGATCGCCTTCGTTCCAGCAGGCCGTGTGCCGCCGGCGCCGGGTCGCCCCTCCGGGTCTGACCGGTGTTCGCGGATCGCCTTCGTTCCAGCCGGACGTCTGCCGCCGGCGCCGGGTCGCCCCTCCTCCGCTCCGTTGTCCTCGCGGCCTGCCGGATTCGTGCTGGGGCGACGGTGGAGCGGGCCGCTGCGGAGACTTCGCTCGGAGTGGCGCCCTCGCCGGCTGAGACGGCCCGGGCCGAAGGCGACGCGAACAGC
>JBAXVO010000078.1:0-13832 GCA_037129355.1 Deltaproteobacteria bacterium
GGCTGCCCACCGGGACCACCCACGCCTCCTTCCTCGAGATCGTCCGCAACCCGAAGGCCCTCCAGCTCATGGAGCAGGCCCGCCAGTACGAGCAGGAGGGGCGCCCCCGGACCGGCGTGATCCAGGACGCCGAGAAGCTCGAGCCGCGCCTCCTCAGGATGCAGTCGTTCCTGTCGCGCGAGGCGATCCGGGCCATCCCGGTGGCGGCCGATCCCAACGCCCGCTGGGGCGTCTCCGAGCCGCTCACCCAGGAGGGGCTGGTCGCCCTGGCCGCCGGCCCCCGCCTTCCCGGCTGGCCCGCGCAGGACAAGATCTCCACCGAGATCCGCTACAACGAGGTCAACCCGGTCCGCCTCTCCTGGATCATCCTGCTCGCCGCGCTGCTGGTCTCTCTGGTGGCCGGGTTCCGGAAGAGCAAGATGCTCGACGGCGCCGCCTTCGGCCTGCTCCTGGCCGGCTTCGCCATGATGTCCTGGGGCATCCTGCTGCGCTGGGACGCGGGCGACCGCATCCCCGCCGCCAACATGTACGAGTCGATGCTCTTCCTGGCCTGGGGCGTGGGTTTCTTCGCGGTCATCGCCTACGCGGTGATGCGCAACCGGGTGGTGGTGCTGAACGCGGCGGTGATGGCGGCGCTCACCATGGCGCTCACCGACCTGCTCCCCATCGACCGGTTCATCCACCCCATCGCGCCGGTGCTCTCGGGCACCCCGTGGCTCGCCATCCACGTCCCCATCATCATGGTGGGCTACGCGGTGCTGGCGCTGGGGCTCGTCGTGGCCCACATGCAGATCGGATTCACCATCTTCGCGCCCGCCAGGGTCGAGGTGATCGACCGGCTCTACGACCTGCTCTACTGGTACATGTTCGTGGGCTCGATCCTGCTGGTGGCCGGCATCCTCACCGGATCGATGTGGGCGGCCTCCTCCTGGGGCCGCTACTGGGGCTGGGATCCCAAGGAGGTCTGGTCCCTGGTGGCCTTCCTCTGCTACATGGCCATCCTGCACGCCAAGGTCGACAAGCAGATCGGCCAGTTCGGCGTGGCGGCCATCAGCATCGCCGCCTTCCAGACCATCCTCTTCACCTACCTGGGCGTGAACTTCGTCCTCACCAGCGGCATGCACTCCTACGGCATGGGCGATTCACCCGTGGTGATGTGGATGGTCATCACCGCGGTGGTGGAGCTGGCCTTCCTGGGCTGGGGATGGGTGGCCTTCCGGAAGAACCGGCACCTGCTCGAGGGCGCCGCGACCTAGGCCGTCCGTCCGGCGCTACGGCTTCCGCCCGGGGAAGGAGATCCCTTCCTCGGGGCAATTCGTCGCGCACTTGTCGCAGGTGTCTCGGCAGTCCTGGGGCCGGGCCACCCGCGCGCCCTTGTCGTGCCGCCCCATGGCGAAGACGCCGGTGGGGCACTCGTCGAGGCAGGTGCCGCAGCCGCGGCAGGCGCCCGCCTCGATGCGCGGCGCCCAGGAGACCCCACCGTGGGCGCCGTGGGCCGGCGCGGGGCTGGCCGACGGGCTCACGGCGGCGGACGCAGGACGGGCCGGGGCGTCGACCGCGCCCTCTCCCTTCCGTCCCATTCCCAGCGAGTCCCAGAGTCCCATTCCGCTCCCCGAATCCCGGAAACCCGGGAAACTAGCGGATCCTTCCCCCGATCGGAAGCGGGGAGCCCCCCGCCCTTGCGGCCGGCCCGCCTTCGTGGAAAGTTCCCGCCCCGCCATGGCCCAGTACGTGATGACGATGCACCGCGTGAGCAAGGTGGTCCCGCCCAAGCGGCAGATCATCAAGGACATTTCCCTCTCCTTCTTCCCCGGCGCCAAGATCGGGCTGCTCGGCCTGAACGGCTCCGGCAAGTCCACGGTGCTGCGCATCATGGCGAAGCAGGACGCCGAGTTCGACGGCGAGATCTCCCACGAGTCCGGCATCCGCATCGGCTACCTGCCCCAGGAGCCGCAGCTCGATCCCTCCAAGACGGTCCGCGAGGAGGTCGAGTCGGCGCAAGGCGAGGTGGCGGCGGCGCAGAAGCGGCTCGAGGAGGTCTACGCCGCCTACAGCGAGCCCGACGCCGACATGGAGAAGCTGGCCGAGGAGCAGGCCCGGCTCGAGGCCATCATCGAGAACGCCGGCGCCGACACCGGCAACGCGCTCGAGATCGCCGCCGACGCGCTGCGCCTGCCCCCCTGGGACGCCAACGTGGGTCACCTCTCCGGCGGCGAGAAGCGCCGCGTGGCCCTCTGCAAGCTGCTCCTCTCCAAGCCCGACATGCTGCTGCTCGACGAGCCCACCAACCACCTCGACGCCGAGTCGGTGGAGTGGCTCGAGCAGTTCCTCACCCGCTTCCCGGGCACCGTGGTGGCCATCACCCACGACCGCTACTTCCTCGACAACGCCGCCGAGTGGATCCTGGAGCTCGACCGCGGCCGGGGGATCCCCTGGAAGGGCAACTACTCCTCGTGGCTGGAGCAGAAGGAGCAGCGGCTCGAGGTGGAGTCCAAGCAGGAGAGCGCCCGCATCAAGGCGATGAAGATGGAGCTGGAGTGGGTCCGCCAGAACCCCAAGGCCCGCCAGGCCAAGAGCAAGGCGCGCCTCTCCCGCTTCGAGGAGCTCTCCTCGGTCGAGTACCAGAAGCGCAACGAGACCCAGGAGATCTTCATCCCGGTGGCCGAGCGGCTCGGCGAGCAGGTGATCGAGTTCCGCGGCGTGTCGAAGGGCTTCGGGGACCGGCTCCTCATCGACGACCTCACCTTCAGCATCCCGCCCGGCGCCATCGTGGGCATCATCGGGCCGAACGGCGCCGGCAAGTCGACGCTCTTCAAGATGATCACCGGCACGGAGAAGCCCGACTCGGGTCAGGTGGTGGTCGGCAAGTCGGTGAAGATGGCCTTCGTCGACCAGAGCCGCGAGAACCTCTCCTCCGGCAAGACCGTCTTCGAGGAGCTCTCCGGCGGGAACGACCTGATCCAGGTCGGGCGCTACGAGATGCCGAGCCGCGCCTACATCGGCCGGTTCAACTTCAAGGGGGCCGACCAGCAGAAGGTGGTGGGGACGCTCTCCGGCGGGGAGCGGGGACGGCTCCACCTCGCCAAGACCCTCATGCAGGGCGCCAACGTGCTGCTCCTCGACGAGCCGTCGAACGACCTCGACGTGGAGACCCTGCGGGCCCTCGAGGACGCGCTGCTCGAGTACGGCGGCAGCGTGCTGGTCATCAGCCACGACCGCTGGTTCCTCGACCGCATCGCCACCCACATCCTGGCCTGCGAGGGCGACTCCAAGTGGTCGTTCTTCACCGGCAATTACCAGGAGTACGAGGCCGACAAGCGGCGGAGGCTGGGCGAGGAGGGGGCCAGGCCCCACCGCATCCGCTACAAGCCCATCAGCCGGTAGCGCCCCGGTCCGTGACCCGGCTCACCCTCGTCCCGCCGCGCGACTGGCGCCGCATGCCGTGGCGGAACGGCGGGGGGACCACCGCCGAGATCCTCTCCGAGCCCGGGCCGGACGGCCGGTTCCTCTGGCGGCTCAGCATCGCCGACGTCGCCGCGCCGGGCCCCTTCTCCGACTTCACCGGGTATGACCGGCACATCCTGCTCCTGGCCGGGCGGGGCTTCGTGCTGCACTTCGCGGAGGGGCCGGAGCGCCGCCTGGATCGCCCCCTCGAGCCCTTCGCCTTCGACGGCGGCTGGCGCGCCGGGTGCGAGCTCGTGGACGGGCCGGTGCGGGACCTGAACCTCATGGTGTCCCGGGACCGGGCCCGGGGCGGGCTCCGCGTGATCCGGCTCGCCGCCGGGGAACGGGCGGAGCTCCCGCTCGCCGGGACGGTGCTCCTCCACCTCGTCGAGGGATCCCTCGAGGCGGGGGGGCTCCCGCTCTCGCCGGGCGACACCCTGCGCGTCGACGGCGGGGAGGGCGAACCGTTCGCGGTCGCGGCCGGAGCGCCGTCCAGCCTGGTGGTGGCGACGGTCACCCCCGCGCCGCCCTGAGGGAAGCCGCTTGCCTGTCGAGGAACGGGTGCACTAGCGTGCACCCATCCCGAGGAGGCGCCCCCGATGCCGCTCGCCGCACTGTCCGCCGTCGCCGCGCTCCTCCTCGCCGCCCCGTTCCCGTCGGTACCCAAGGCGAGCATCCGCTGCGTCGAGTGCCACGCCAGGTCCACGCCGGGGATCGTCTCGGACTGGAAGCTGTCGCGCCACTCCGAGGCGTCGGTGGGGTGCGACTCCTGCCACGGCACGGCCCACGGGACGGCGGCCGACGCCTCGAAGGCGCTCCTCCCCGGGCCCGACACCTGCGCGCGGTGCCACGCCACCCAGGTCGCCCAGTACAAGGGCTCGAAGCACGCGCTCGCCTGGGCCGCCATGATGGCCATGCCCACCTTCCACTACCAGCCGCCGGTGCTCACCGACGGGCTCAAGGGCTGCGGCGGCTGCCACGCCATCGGCCTGCGCGAGGAGGCCGACCAGAAGGCCATCGCCAGGGCGTCCGGGCGCGATTACGGGGCGGGCAGCTGCGACTCCTGCCACACCCGCCACACCTTCTCGGTGAAGGAGGCGCGCGAGCCGCAGGCCTGCAAGAGCTGCCACATGGGCTTCGACCACGCGCAGTGGGAGATGTACGACGCCTCCAAGCACGGCGTCCGGCACGAGCTCGTGAAGCTGGGCGCGCTGCCGGCCACCGCCTCGGCCCCCACCTGCCAGACCTGCCACATGCAGAAGGGGGACCACGGCGTGATGACCGGCTGGGGCTTCCTGGGGATCCGGTTCCCGCTCCCCGAGGACCCGGCCTGGCGGGCCGACCAGACCACGATCCTGAAGGCGCTCGGCATCCTCGACCCGTCCGGCAAGCCCACCACGATGCTCGAGGTGGTGAAGGGGGCGAAGATCGCGCGCATGACCGGGCCGGAGTGGCAGGCCCAGCGCGACCGGATGCTCGGGACCTGCCAGCAGTGTCACTCGGAGTCCTTCTCCCGCTCCCAGCTCCGGCGCGGCGACCAGATGATCCGGGAGGCCGATCGGCTCATGGCCGAGGCCATCGAGATCGTCGCCGGGCTCTACCGGGACGGGCTGCTCCAGCGCTCGAAGGGGCAGCGGTTCGACTACCCGGACGTGCTCCAGTTCCACGACTCGCCGAGCGTGGTGGAGCTGAAGCTCTTCACGATGTTCATGGTGCACCGCATGCACGCCTTCCAGGGGTCCTTCCACGACAGCCCCGACCACGCGCTGTGGTCCGGCTGGAGCGAGATGCAGAAGGACCTGGCCGAGATCCGCGCCGCCGCGAAGGAGATGCGGAGGGCGCGAGAGGGGAAGCGATGATCCTCGTCGTCGGAGCCACGAGCAGCCTGGGGCGGAGGGTGGTCGCCGCCCTCCGCGAGAAGGGCACGCCGGTCCGGGCCCTCACCCGAGACCCGTCCCGGGCCGCCGACCTGGCCGCCCTCGGTGTCGAGGTGGTCCAGGGGGACCTGCGGGATCCGGCCTCGATCCAGCGGGCCTGCCGGGGGGTCGAGAAGGTCCTCTCCTCCGCGCACGGCTTCGACGGGAAGGACGGCAACTCGCCCGTGGCGGTGGACCTGGAGGGGAACCAGGAACTGGTCCGGGCCGCGCGCCAGGCCGGCGTGGGCCACTTCGTCCTGGTCTCGGCGGTGGGCGCGGGACCGGAGCACCCGGTCGACCTCTTCCGCTGCAAGTACGGCGCGGAGGAGGCGGTGCGGCGCGGCGGGATGCCCTTCGCCATCGTGCGGGCCACCGCCTTCATGGAGTTCTGGGCGGCGATGGTGGGCGAGCCCATCCTCCGCGCCGGCAAGGTGACCCTCTTCGGGAGGGGCCGGAACCCCATCAACTTCGTCTCGGTGGGCGACGTGGCCCCCTACGTCCTGCTCGCCCTCGAGGACCCGCGCGCCGAGGGATGCACCCTCGAGGTGGGCGGGCTCGAGAACCTGAGCCTCCTCCAGGTGGCCGAGATCTTCGAGAAGGAGGCCGGGAGCCCGGCCCGGCGGACCCACGTGCCGCTCGCCCTCATGCGGGTCCTCGCCGTCGCGCTCCGGCCCGTGAATCCCGGGCTGGCGCGGCAGGTCGCCGCGGGCGTGGTCATGGACACCGCCGACATGACCTTCGAGATGCGGGAGCCGCTCGGGCCGTCGCCGCTGCGCTTCACCCGCGTCGCCGACGTGGCCCGCCGGATGGCCTCCGAAAGGTCGCAGGCGCAATCGCCAGCCCGGCGCTAGACTGCCCGGGTGACCGACATCCTGAAGCGGATCGAGGAGGGGCGGGCCGCGCTCCGGAAGCGTTTCGGCGACGCCATGCGGGCCACCCCGTCGCTCTCCGACGCGGCGCCCCAGGGAGAGGGGCCGCGGAACCGGCACGGCATGCCGCAGGTCCCGCCCCGCCAGAACGTCCTTTCCAGCTGGCCGGTGCTCGACTGCGCCGACCAGCCGGTGGTGTCGACCGAGCGGTGGGAGCTGCGGCTCGAGGGGGAGGTCGAGGAGCCGGTGCGGCTGCGCTGGGAGGACTTCATGGCCCTGCCGCAGACCGAGGACGTCTCCGACTTCCACTGCGTCACCGGCTGGAGCAAGCTCGACATGCGCTGGGAGGGGGTGCCCTTCGAGACCCTGGCCGCCCTGGCGCGCCCGACGCTGGCCGCCACCCACGTCATGTTCCACTCCTACGACGGCTACTCGACCAACCTGCCGCTCGAGGAGGCGCTGAAGACCGACGTGCTGCTCGCCCACCGGGTGGACGGGGAGCCCCTCTCCACCGAGCACGGCGGTCCGGTCCGGGTGGTGACGCCGCAGCTGTGGGCCTGGAAGGGCGCCAAGTGGGTCCGGCGCGTGGAGTTCATGCCCCACGACCGGCGCGGCTACTGGGAGATCCGGGGCTACTCCAACACGGCCTGGCCCTGGCGCGACGACCGCGACTGGTGATCCGGCCGGGCGGCCGGCGACGTCACTTCTTGGCGAAGCGCCGGTAGAACCCGACGATCTCCTTCGCCGCGCCCTTCCAGTCGAGGGTCTCGGCGATGTCCCCTTCCTCGGGGCCGTCCACCCAGATGCCTCCGCAGGACTCGCAGGTGTCGTAGTGGAGCGACTTCTTCTCGCCCCCCTCGATCTCGACCAGGTCCACCTGGCAGGCGGGGCAGAGGCCGGCCATCACCTCGGCGTTCAGCCAGCCGCCGATGGCGGTCAGGGCCGGGAGGTTGCCGTGGACCAGGAAGCGATTGACGTCCGAGTTGTCCACCCAGATCCCACCGCAGTCGGAGCACCTCTGCATGACGCTGTCGTCACCGGCGATCTCCGTCATCTCGACACTGCAGCGTGGGCAATCCATGAGAATTGGTCCTCCTCCAGGACCGGAACCGCATTGGATGGGGGGTGGGTTTGGCTCGTGGGGAAAGGCTGTGCGGATGATAACGACAAGGGGAGGGGCGGATCAACGTCCGCGCGCCGATCTCAGGTCCCGGCCACCGATCGGAGGGCCTCGACCAGCCGGCGGAGCCGCTCCGGGTGGAGCTTCAGGGCCACCCGGTTGACCACCAGCCGGGCCGACACCTCGAGCACGGTCTCCTCGACGACCAGGCCGTTGGCGCGCAGGGTCTCGCCGGTCTCGGTGATGTCGACGATCAGGTCGGCGAGCCCCAGCGAGGGAGCCACCTCGATGGAGCCGTGCAGCGGGATGATCTCGGCGGGGAGCCCTTTCCGCGCGAAGTGACGCGCGGCCAGGTTCACGTACTTGGTGGCCACCCGGGGGGCCACGCCGCGGGGCAGCGGGCGGCCGTTCCGGGGACGCCCCACGATCACCTGACACCGACCGATTCCCAGGTCGAGGGGCTCGTAGAGGTCGCGCGGCTCCTCCCGGAGGACGTCCAGCCCGGCCACCCCCACGTCGGCCGCGCCGTGCTCCACGTAGCTGGCCACGTCGGCGGCGCGGATGGAGATGAAGCGCAGGCCGTGCTCCGGGGAGTCGGCGGCCAGCTTGCGGGTGTTCTCGAGGAGCCGTTTGGGGGAGACGCCCAGCGCCCGCTCGAAGAGCACCGAGGCCTCGCCCATCAGCCGCCCCTTGGGGATGGCCACCGAGAGGAGCTCGGCCGACGCGCCCCGGCTCATGCGGCCTCCCGGCGGATGCGGGCGCCCAGCGGGGCCAGCTTCGCCTCGATGCGCTCGTAGCCCCGGTCCAGGTGGTAGACGCGCCGGACCTCGGTGGTGCCGCGGGCGGCGAGCCCGGCCAGCACCAGCGCCGCCGATGCGCGCAGGTCGCTCGCCATGACCGGCGCGCCGGAGAGGGTCGCGACGCCCTTCACCACGGCGACCTTTCCGTCGACGGCGATCTCCGCCCCCAGGCGCTGAAGCTCGAGCACGTGCATGAAGCGGTTCTCGAAGACGGTCTCCGTGACGACCGACGAGCCGTCGGCGAGCGCGAGCAATACCATCATCTGGGCCTGCATGTCGGTGGGGAAGCCGGGGAAGGGAGAGGTCCGGACGTCGACGGCGTGGGGGCGCCCGTGGCCGGTGACGCGCAGTCCGCCCGGGACGTCGGTGACCGTGGCGCCGGTGGCGCGCAGCTTCTCCACCAGCGACTCGAGGTGTCCGGGCACGACGCCGGCGACGGTGACGTCGTTGCCGGCGAGGGCGCCTGCGACCAGGAAGGTGCCGGCCTCGATCCGGTCGGGGATGACGTCGTGGTCGAGGGGACGGAGCGACTCTACGCCGTCGATGCGGATCTCGTGGGTGCCGGCCCCCTCGATGCGGGCCCCCATGCGGACGAGCGCCGCGGCCAGGTCGCCCACCTCGGGCTCCCGGGCGCAGTTCTCGAGCACGGTGCGCCCCTCGGCGAGGGCCGCCGCCATCATCACGTTCTCGGTGCCGGTGACCGTCTCCTTGTCGAAGGTGAAGGTCGTGCCCCGCAGGCGGCCGCCGGGAACGCGCCCCTCCACGTAGCCGTGCTCGAGGGTGAGCTCCGCGCCGAGCGCGGCGAGCGCCTTCAGGTGCAGGTCGATGGGGCGGGCGCCGATGGCGCAACCGCCCGGCAGCGAGACCCGGGCCCGGCCCCAGCGCGCCAGCATCGGCCCCAGCACCACCACGCTGGCGCGCATGGTGCGGACCAGCTCGTAGGGGGCCTCGGGGTTCACGTTCCGTGGCGTGCGGACGGCCACCGAGGAGGGCGACCCGGCCACCCGCTCGAAGGTGCAGCCGGCATGGGCGAGCAGCCGCCCCATGGTCCGGACGTCGGCGAGGTCGGGAACGTTGCGGACGACGTGGTCCCCCTCGGCCAGCAGCGCGGCGGCGACGATGGGGAGCGCGGCGTTCTTGGCGCCGGAGACGTGCACCGTCCCGCGAAGCGGGGCGCCGCCGTCGATGAGGATCTTGTCCATCGGTCGAGGATCTCGGAGGCGGGGATTCTAGGCCGGGGCGGGAAGCCGCGCCAGGACCCAGCGCGGCAGGCCGGCCAGGTCGCGACCCACCTCGGCGGTGGCGAATCCCGCCGCCAGGCAGAGAGCCGGGAGGGGACCGGCGTGGGACTCGTGCATTTCCAAAACCAGCAAGCCCTCCCGGCGGAGACGGGAGGGCGCGCAGGACACGATGCGACGGAGAGTGTCCAGCCCGTCACCCCCTCCGTCCAGCGCGATCCGGGGTTCCTTCCGCACCTCGCGCGCGAGCCCCGCCAACTCGCCGGAGGGGATGTAGGGCGGATTCGAGATCACGACGTCGAACCTCTCCCCCGCCGCGACCGGCGCGTCGAGGTCCCCCGGGAGCCACTCCACCGTCGCCCCCAGCGCCGCCGCGTTCTCCCGGGCCACGGCGAGCGCCTCGGGCGAGAGCTCGGTGGCGACCACCCGGGCGTCAGGCCGGGCCAGCGCGGCGGAGATCGCGATGCACCCCGACCCCGTGCACAGGTCCAGGAGCGCACCTCCCGGGGGGAGGCGCTCGAGCGCCGCCTCCACCAGCAGCTCGGTCTCGGGGCGCGGCACCAGCACCGCCGGCGTCACCCGGAAGGCGTGCCCCAGGAACTCCCGCCGGCCGGTGAGCCAGGCGGTGGGCTCGCCCGCCGCACGGCGCCGGACCAGCTCCCGGAACGCGGCCAGCTCGGGCGCGCCGAGCGGCTTGTCGAAGTCGAGGTAGAGGCGCACCCGGTCGCAGGAGAGGGCGTGGGCGAGCAGGATCTCGGCGGTCAGCCGGGGCGCGTCGACGCCGCCCTTCGCGAAGAAGCCCTGCGTCCAGGTGATGAGCCGGAGCGGGGTCCAGGCCTCGTCGGTCAAGTCAGTTCCGCTTCTCGGCGGCCCGCGAGGCGTCGCTCCGCGAGGCCTCCTTCAAGGCCTCGGCCGCGAAGTGGGTGCGGCAGGCCTCGATGACGTCCTGCACGTCGCCGTCCATCACCGCCGGGAGGTTGTGGCGGGTGTAGTTGATGCGGTGGTCGGTGAGCCGGTCCTGCGGGAAGTTGTAGGTGCGGATCTTCTCCGAGCGGTCGCCGGTGCCCACCTGGCTCTTGCGGGTGGCGTCGCGCGCGCTCTGCTGCTTCTCGGTCTCGATCTCGAAGAGCTTGGCCCGCAGCATCTTCATGGCCTGGGCCCGGTTCTTGGTCTGGCTCTTCTCCTGCTGGCACTTCACCACGATCCCGGAGGGCTTGTGGGTGATGCGGACCGCCGAGTCGGTGGTGTTCACGCTCTGTCCGCCCGAGCCGGTGGAGCGGAAGACGTCGGTCTCCAGGTCTGCCGGGTTGATCTGGATGTCGATGTCCTCGGCCTCGGGCATGACCGCCACGGTGACCGTGGAGGTGTGGATGCGCCCCTGGGCCTCGGTGGCCGGCACCCGCTGCACCCGGTGCACGCCCGACTCGAACTTCATGAAGGAGTAGACCGAGTCGCCGGAGATGGTGACGGTGGCGTCCTTCACGCCCCCGAGGGTCCCGCCGGAGACGTCGAGCATCTCGCAGCGCCAGCCGCGCCGCTCGCCGTAGCGCAGGTACATGCGCAGGAGCTCGGCGGCGAACAGGCCGGCCTCGTCCCCGCCGGCCCCGGCCCGGATCTCCACGATCACGTCCTTGTCGTCGTTGGGGTCGCGGGGGATGAGGAAGACCTTGAGCTGGGCCTCGGCCGGCTCGAGCCGGGGGCGGAGCGCGGCGAGCTCCTCCTTGGCCATCTCCCGGATGCCCTCGTCCTTCTCGGCGAGCATGGCCTCGTTGTCGGTGATCTCGCCCTGCAGGGCGCGCCAGGTGCGCAGCGCCACCACGGTGGGCTCGAGCCCGGCCCGCTCCTTGGAGACCTTCTTGAAGCGCTCGCCGGACGAGGCCACGGCCGGATCGGAGAGGTGGTGCGTCAGCTCCTCGAAGCGGCGCTCGATCGACTCGAGCTTCTGGAGGACCTCGGGCGACAGCATGGGAGCGGTTACTTACCCTCGTCGCGCCCGGGGGGCAAGGAAGGCCCGGCGTCGCCGTCCGCCCGGGGCGCGCGCCCCGCGTCGTGGAGCGCGCGCCGGAGCAGGTACTCGATCTCGCCGTTCAGGCTGCGCAGGTCGTCGTCGGCCCAGCGCTGCAGCGCCTCGAGGACCCGGGGGTCCATGCGCAGCAGGAAGGGCTTCCGCTCGGCCACGGGTGCTCGAGCGCTAGTACAGCGTGCCGGCGTTGATGACCGGGTGCGGCGAGCGGTCGCCGCAGAGCACCACGAGCAGGTTCGAGACCATGGCGGCCTTGCGCTCGTCGTCGAGCCGAACGGTGCCGGCCTTCTCGAGCCGGTCGAGCGCCATCTCCACCATGCTGACCGCGCCCTCCACGATCTTGGTCCGGGCGGAGATGATGGCGGCCGCCTGCTGCCGCTGCAGCATGGCCTGCGCGATCTCCGGGGCGTAGGCGAGGTGGCTGATGCGGGCCTCCTGGACCTTCACGCCGGCCGCCTCGACCCGCTCCTGGACCTCGTTCTGGAGCTGCTCGGCCACGTGCGCGGTGGAGCCCCGCAGCGAGGTCTTCTCGTCGTCGTGGGCGTCGTACGGGTAGCGGGAGGCGAGACCGCGCAGCGCCGCCTCGCTCTGGACCCGCACGTACTCCGCGAAGTCGTCCACCTGGAAGGCGGCCTGGGCGCTGTCGACCACGCTCCAGACCACGATGGTGGCGATCTCCACGGGGTTGCCGTCGAGGTCGTTCACCTTGAGCTTCCCCGACTCGAAGGAGACCGCGCGGAGCGAGACCTTCCTCTTCGTGAAGAAGGGGTTCGCCCAGCGGAGCCCCGGCTCGCGGGCCGACCCGGCGTAGTGGCCGAAGAGCTGGAGCACCTTGGCCTCGTTCGGGTTCACCACGAAGAGCCCGGCGAAGAGGAGGCCGAGAAAGGCCACGAGCAGGGCACAGGCCACGGTCGGGGCGGCCTCGCCGGTGCGGGCCGAGAGCACCAGCAACGCCACCGAGCCGATGAAGGCGGGCACGAGGAAGACGAGGAAGGCGATGCCGGACGGGGGATGCAGTTCCTTTTCACGGATCATGTCGGTCTCCTGGGCTGATGTCGGAATGATATCATCGTGAAATCGTCCAGCAAGTCCCGATCGGGGCGTTCCCGGAAACCCCAGGCTTTACGGGGAGAAGGGGGCGGGTGAGGATGGAGCCGGTGTCCACCCGCCTCGTCATCCGCCGCGCCCGGCTGGTCCGGGACCCGCCCGCCACCGGAGCCACCGTGGTCGTCGAGGGCGACCGGATCTCCCGCGTGGCGCTGGCCGGGGAGCCGGTCCCGCCCGAGCCGGGGGACTGGGAGATCGACGCCGACGGGCGGCTCGTCGTCCCCGGCGGCGTGGACACCCATACCCACCTCGGGATGGGCGCCCTGCTCCGCTTCGCCGGGCTCCCGGTCCGTTACCCGGGTTCGCCCCGCGCGCTGCGCCAGGGATTCCGTCGCCCCGTGGAGGACCGTCTCGCCCCCGGCGACCTGGAGGCGCTCGCCACGGCCTCGGCGCTGGCCGCGCTGCGGGCCGGCACGACGACGGTCTTCGCGCTGGAGCGGGCCATGCCCGGCGAGGAGCTCGCCACCCTCCACGCGGCCGAGCGGGCCGTGCGGGCCGTCGGCATCCGGGCGCTCCTGGCCCACGGCGCGAGCGACCTCGGCGGCGCCGAGCGGGGCAAGGACTCGGCCCGGGCGGCCGTCGACTTCGCCGGGCCGCGCGCCGGGGACCCGCTCGTGCGCGGGATGGCCGGACTCGACGGCCTCCACGCCACGACCCGCGAGACGCTCGACGCGCTCGCCGAGCCCACCGCCCGGTTCGGCCTCCACGCCTCCATCTGCGAGGACGGAGCCGACCTGGATCGGGCCTGGGCGCTCGAGCAGAAGTGGCCGGTCCAGCTCCTCGACGACTCGACGCTCCTGGGGAGCCGGACACTCGTCGCCCACGCCTCCACGCTGGCGACGCCCGAGGCCGAGGCGATCCGCACCGTCGACGCGACCCTCGTCATCCCGATGCGGGCCGCCAGGTACTGGGGCGTCGAGCCGGTGAACGTGGAGATGGCCTGCAGCGCCGAGGCGCCGCTCGCCCTCGGGACCGACGGGCTCTTCCCCGACCTGGCCGGGGAGGCGGTGGAGCTCGCGGCCCACCTGCGCCGCCGCCGTTCCGCGCCGCCGCCGGGGGCCGAGTTCCTGGAGGAGTCGGTCTGGCCGACCGGGGCGGTGCTCGCCGGCCAGCTCCTCGGCGTGAGGCTCGGCACGCTCGAGGCGGGCGCGGCCGCCGACCTCGCCATCCTCGACTGGCGCCCCGCCGCCGTGGAGCCGGAGGGGCGGGGAGGGAACGCCGCGGTCCTCTGGGCCGGAGCCCCGGCCGCCTGGGTCGTCGTCGCGGGCGAGGTCCGCCTGCGCGAGGGGGTCCCCCTCGGCGTCGACCCGGTGGA
>JBAXVO010000079.1:0-13734 GCA_037129355.1 Deltaproteobacteria bacterium
GCCACGACGACCGCATCGGGACGGAAGGCGCCCGGGGACGGCTTCCAGGCCCGCGGGGCCACCGACTCCACCGCGAGCCAGCCCTCCCAGGCCAGCTCTCCCCCGGCGTGCGCGATGATGCGGGCCTTGCCGAGGATGGTCGAGCTGCCGGCATTCAGGATGCGGAGCGGCGACGTCGCCGGAACGGCCACGCGGAACTCGGCCGGCACGTGCCGGTGGCCGTGGAGGACGAGGCGGCACCGTCCCAGGATCTGCCCCAGAAGGTCCTCGCCCAGCGGCAGCTCGTCGGCGCAGGGAAGCCCCACCAGGGTGGCCAGCCTCTCGGCCAGGTCCTCCACCGGCAGTGGAAGGACGTGGTGGTGGAGCATCACCACCGGGAGGTCGCCGGGGGGCGCCTCGTCGAGCGCCAGCCGGACGTCGGCGACGTCCTGCGTCGAGAGGGAGCCGTGCCCGTCGATGAGGGAGCGGTTGTGCGGGGCCGTGGAATCGACCCGGACCACGTGGAGGCCGGCGCTCGAGGTGACAGCCACGCGCCCTCCCCGCATGAGGCCGCGCGCCGCGTCGTCCCCCATCCGGTCGTGGTTGCCCGGGACCGCGACGAGGCGCCCGGCCTCCAGCAGGGGCGCGAAGATGCGCTCGTACCGCGCGAACTCGGAGGCGAGCCCCCGGTGGGTGACGTCCCCGGTGAGGAGCACGCGGTCCACCCGCGCCTCGACGAGCATCCTCGCCAGGCGGCGGGCCGACTGGTCGGTCGCTTCGTCGCGGCCGATGTGGAGGTCGGAGATGTGAACCAGGGTCTGCATCGAGCCGTCGGGCTTCGCCATGGGTGAGGAAAGCCTACCCTGGCGCCCGTGGCGGCCCTGCAACGTTCGGGGGACGATCAGGCTGCGCCGGAAATTCCCGCGGCATGCGACGGGTGGACGGGCACCTGAAGGACGACGCGGCCCCGGGTATCACGGACGGTGATGCTCCCCACGAGGGGGATCCCGGCCCGCTCCATGGCCTCCTCGACGCCGGAGGCGGCCTCGACGGGCGTCCACGCCCGGAAGACGAGGTGCGCCTCGTTTCCCGTGGGTCCGTAGCTGCAGTCGAAGATGCGTTCGCGCCTGTTTTTCATCCGATCCTCCAGGGGTCGAGGGTGATCTACCCCCTCGGTCTGGTGGGATGCGCGGCCCATTGGGGGCCCCCCGAAATCCCTAGCGTCCAAGTACCCAGACCCCTTCGGTGGCAGGGTCGCGGAGCCGCTCCAGCCTAGACCCAGCCTGTACAAGCAGGCGATTGCCACGCCATTCCACGGTGTTCTCCCCGAAGGCCCGGCCGAAGGCAGTCAAAAATAAGACGTCCTTCAGGGGGGAGAGCCAGAGGACCCGGGGACCGAACCCGGACCCGCGCAGGGCCCGCGAGGTGGCCTCGTCCAGGCCGGCCCGGGCGAGCCAGACGGCGGCGGCAGCGGCGAGCGTCCCGGGCCCCGGGGCGACCGCCAGCCCGATCAGGGCGAAGGGCAACGGGTAGAGCACCGCCTGGGCCGCGAAGAGGGGGGTCCCGGCGATCTTCCGCTGCATGACGCACCAGCGGCCGTAGCGGGCGAGGAATCCGGACACCGTCCGCCGCTCGCTCACCGCGGGGATGGCGACCGACCCGATGACCACCCGCTTCCCGAGCTTCCGGGAGACCTTCACCCCGAGTACGAAATCCTCGGCCAGGACGTTGCGGACGGAACGGAAGCCGCCCAGGGCGGCGAGGTCCGCCCGCCGGAAGGCCATGGACTTCCCCACCACGACGTCGCGTCCCACGAGGCGCTTCACGGCCACCGTCGCCGGTCCCACCGCGGCGGAGGCCTGGAGGTTCTCGAGCGCCGACCCGAGGGTCGTCTCCCCCACCCCGCCGACCGGGTGGGTGACGAGGCCGACCGAGGGATCGGCCATGTGGCGGGCCACGTCGTCCAGGTAGCCGTCGGGGGCGCGGACGTTGGAATCGCTCACGAGCAGGAGGTCGTGCCGGGCCGAGGCGGCGAGGCCGATGAGCTGGTTCACCTTGGGGTTGAGCCCCGGCTCGCCCTGCTGCAGCACGAGCCGGAAGGTTCCCGGCCAGCGCCGGACGGCGGCCTCGGCGGTGTGCCAGGCCCGGTCGGCGCGATCGCGGACCCCGAGCATCACCTCGTAGGACGGGTAGTCGAGCGAGGCGACGGAGGCGAGGTTCGCCTCCAGGGCGTCGTCCACGCCGCAGAGCGGCTTCAGGATCGAGATGGGCGGCCGAGGGAAGCCCGTGGTCCGGGTCGGGCGCAGGTGGAGCCGGAGGGCCACGAGCTGGACCAGCGAGAGGACCACGCCCAGCGCCGCCACCGCGAACAGGATCCAGCCCATGCGCACCTCCGTCTTCCCGTGTCAGGTCTCCGCGCCGAGCGCTGCAAGGAGCCCCGGAAGCACCCGCCGGCCCTCGCGGAGCGCCAGCTCGAAATCGGTCCGGGTCCTCATCGGCCTGCCGTCGGTCGCGTCGTGCCGTGCCAGCTCCTCGATGGTCCGCTCCACCGTGAGGAAGCGGCGCAGCCTCCGCGCCAGCCCGGCCGGCGCGTCATGGAGGCGCCCGCTCTCGAAGTGGGAGGACTCGGCGTAGGCGCCGGCGTAGATCGCGTACAGGTCGTGGCTGGTCATCGCTTCGATCTCCTCGAGGAAGGCTCCTTCCCCCCCTACCCGCCACCCACCCGGAGCAACCGTGGGAGATCCTGTCCGGCCCGCGTGGAGTTCCAGCGGCGGCCAGGTGACAAGGCGTCAACGATCCGGGGGGACGATCCGCTCCCGGACCTCGGCTCCGGTCCCGCGCGCGAGGCCGACCAGGTCCAGGTGGGCCACCGTCGGGAAGAGACCCCCGGAGGCCTCGACCACCACCCGCCTCAGCACCGCGTCACGGCCGGCGATGCGCGTCCGTGCGACCGGGCAGCCGGCCTCCAGCTCCACCCGGATGGAGAGCTCCGGCATGGCGCGGATGGCGACCACCGGCGGGCCCTCCCCGTCCTGCGGCTGGAGCTCGACGCCGTAGGCCATCGCGCTCTCGATGAGGTTCAGCTCCTCCCGGCGGCCGTCCTCGGCGTGCATGATCCACACCGGGTGCACCGGTTCGCTCGGGTCGACGCGTCCCGGCGAGGCCAGGCGCGCCTCGTAGACGACGACGTTGGCGTTGGTGTTGCGGGTGACGCGGAAGAGCTCGGGGTCGCAGGTCTGCGCTGCCCCTGCTCCCATCCACGTCGCCAGGATCGCCACCGCCCAGGTACCCACCGGGGAGGGATCCTGCACGGCCGACGTGACGAGGAAGCGGCGCGAGGGTGAATTCCCCGCGCCGCCCCGTTCACCGCTGGTGTCCGTCGGTCAGTGGAGCGTGAAGCGCGACAGGACGCGCGTCGGCCCCAGGAACTCGTCGAAGCCGTAGGTGGTCACCCGGACACGCCCGTTCGCGAGCACGTCCACCACCGCCCAGGCGTGGGTCCGGTCGAGGCCGGGCTTCGTGTCGGTCTCGAACGGCGAGCCGCCCGACCCGACGATGACCTGGTAGGCCTTGCCTCCCCGGGCGCGCCCGGGCTGCGACACGTCGTAGATGTGCTCGTGGCCGCAGAAGTAGGTGGCCCCGAAGTCCTCGATGGTGTCCCAGAAGGCGTCTCGGCCGGAGAGGTCGGCCACGGCGTCGAGCCCGTTCGCCCCCACCAGCGCGCCCGAGACGGTCGGGAAGGCGTAGGTGAAGGCCGGCTTGTGGCCGAAGACGAAGAACCTCCGGGCCCCGGCTGCCCTGGCGGCCTGGAAGTCGGCCCGGAGCCATGCCGCCGGCGCATGGGTGTCCCAGCCGAAGGGATCGGTGTTCACGACCGCGAAGTGGGTGGTGCCCACGTCGAAGGAGTACGAGAGCTGCTTCTGGTCGGTGGTCACGTGGTCGGCCGCGGCGGTGGCGGCGGCGAACGGGTTGTTGGCCGGATCGAACCGCGCCGGGGGCACCCCCACGAGCGCCGTGAAGCGCGGCACGTCGATCACGAGGTCGCCCATGTTGTCGCGCCAGAGGTTCTCGTTGGCGACCTGGGTGATCTTCTGCGTCTTCCCGGCCGCGTCCTTGAACTTGCGCTGGACCTCGTGGTTCCCGGGGACGGGGACCACGTAGGTGCCGCACTCGAGGAGCTGCGTCGCCATGCCCCGCCAGAAGGCGTACTGGCGGCTCATGGTCTCGTGGTCCTTGGCGGTGGCGGAGTCGGCGTAGCCCATGATCATGTCGCCGTTGAAGAAGAGCATCTGCGGACCCTGGTCGCGGACCTCCCGCATGATGCGGCTCCAGACCTTGGTGTTCTGGAGCCAGATGGCGTCCTGCGGGGTGAGGTAGGTGGCGCCCGCCTCCTCGCGCGAGTCACCGACCGTGGCGAACGAGAGGACCACCCCGTCCTCGTGCCCCCTCCCCGGGGCGATGGGGTGGGGGCGGCAGTCGTCGTCGGCGCGCGCCACCGCGGACGAGAGGAGGAGGACGGCGAGGATGGGGGCCAGGCGGAGGAATCGGTTCGTGGACATGGTTTTCCCTAGCGCGACAGCGCGGCGCGCATGAGCTTGAAGAAGACGTCGGTGTTGGTCTGGATGCCCACGAACTCGCGCCAGACGTCGCTGCCGGAGCTGTAGGCGGAGATGGGGATGTCGGCCGCGGTGTGGACCGCCTGTCCGCCGGTCACGTTGCCGCGCAGGTAGAAGCCGGAGGCGTCGGAGACGCGCTGGATGGGCTCGCTGCCGTAGGTCTTGCCCTTCAGCTCCGTCTTGAAGGCGTCGGGAAGCAGGCTGTCGATCACAGGCAGCGGCTTCGAGAGCCAGGTCTCGTAGCGATCGCCGCTGGCACCGTAGCCGACGAGCATCTTCCCGTCGATGTCCATGGTGGCGGGGTAGCCGTCGCCCTGGATCGCGTAGCGGGGGAAGCCGGCGAGGTCGTACGTGCCGGCCACCTTCTGGCGGGCCGGCACCGAGGCCGGGTCGAGGACCGCGGCGTCGGAGGGCAGCGACCGGGCGGCGGCCACGCCGCCGGTGAGGGCGCCGATGAGGCTGAAGCCCGAGCACTCGTGGTCGGCCAGCACCACCACCACCGTTCCCTCGTGGGCATCGGCGAAGCGGCGCGCCACGCCCACGGCGCGGTCGAACTCGAGGACCTCGCCCATGGCCCGGTCGGCGTCCATGAGGTGCGACTGCTTGTCGATGTGGGCCCCCTCGATCATGAGCACGAAGCCCTTGCGGTTCTTCGCGAGCACCGAGAGCGCCGTCTCGGCCATGTCGTCGAGCATGGGCTGGTTGGGGGCGTGGTAGTGGTCGACCACGTAGGTGCCGTCGGGAAGCGGCGTGCCCCGGCGCTTGGCCACCTTGTCGAGCGCGACGTTCATGTTGCCGTAGCCGAAGAGCCCGAGGAGGCGGTGGGGCCGCTGCGCGGCGGCGGCCTTCAGGCCGTCGGCGTCCTCGACGTAGGTGAAGCCGGCGGCCTTGAAGTCGCCGATGAGGTCCCGGTTCGGATCCGAGGCGCCGGCAGCGGCGGCGGGCAGCTTCCAGCCGGCGATCAGGTCGGCCGGGAGCCCGGCGTAGTCGGTGGAGGCGCTCCGGGAGGAGCCGAACTGGGTGGCGGGGAGGAACCAGCGGCGGCCGCCGCCGAGGAGCACGGCGAGACCGTTCCCGGCGCTCTCGTCGAGGTACTGGTCGACGATGCCGGTGCCGGCGTTCCGGTTCCCGGTGTGGACGGCGTTGGCGGCCGGGGTGGCGTCCTCCACGTCGGCGGTGGTGACGATGCCGAGCGACGTCCCCTTCACGCGGTGCAGGTACTCCCCCATGTACTCCACGCGGGGCTGGAAGAAGGGGCTCTTCACGTGGGCCGGGTAGACCCCTTCCTGGTTGTTGTTGGCGTGGCTGCCGGTGGAGTAGCAGGCCATCCCCGGGGCCGAGTCGGTGATGATGCTGTTGAGGGAGTGGGTCGAGACCAGGCCGAGGCCGGGGAAGGCGTCCATCTCCAGGCGCCCGTTGGGGTCGCCGGCGGTGACGCCGTACTTCACGATGCGGGCCGCGGTGCGGTGCGACACGCCCATGCCGTCGCCGAGCAGGATGATGATGTTCTTCGCCTCGCCGCCCTCGCGCTCCCCGGAGACGCCCAGGACCTGCACGGTGGACTCGACCGAGACCGTCCCGGTGGCGTCGGTGAAGGTGGCCGTCAGCCGGTGCAGCCCCGGCTTCCGGATGGCGTGGCCGCGCAGGTTGAAGCCGCCCCACCCGGCCGGGCTGATCCCGTCGGTGGTGGTCGTGCCCTGCTCGCCGGAGGTGAAGGCCACCGGCTTCCCGTCCACCGCCAGGGTGGCCGAGTACGGACCGGTGCCGGCGCCCTCCACGCGGATGTCGAAGCGCTGCCCCTCGAGGAAGCGGGCGCCGCTGGGCGGCACGACCGTCACCTGGGTGGGGGCCGCGAACGCGGACGTGCAGAGCAGTGCCGCGGCCAGTGCGACCGCTGACCGCGTGAACCGGGATCGAACGTTCATGGAAGCTCTCCTCCTTCTTGGTTGACCTTGGGTGCTGCCGACTTCGCGGTGGGTGGATCGAGGACGATGCGGATGCGCGCGGGCGCTCCGTCCGGGCGGGTGGCCGCGCCGAGCTGCAGGACGCCGACCACCTCGAGGGGGCCGGCGAGGAAGGGGATCTCCGCCCCGGACGCCCACGGGACGACGACCAGGACCGCGTCGGGCGGCAGGTCACCGGTCCCGGCGCCGCCCTCGTCGCAGGCGACGGGGCGCGAGGTCAGGTAGAAGGCCCCCGAGGGGCCGTCCTCCATGTGGGCCATGAAGCCGGTCAGGCGGACGCGCTGGCCGTCGAGCGCGAGCAACTTCGCCGACGGCTCGAGCCGGGCGCTGCCCGTCCGGAAGTACTCGGAGAACGCCAGCGGCGCGGGTTCGGCGGCGGCGACGACCACGGTCAGCGCAGCGGCTGCGAAGATTCCCGTCATCTCCCCCTCCAGCGGGCCGCAAGTGCGGCCACGGGGGAGGAGCTATGGCGGGGCGCAGGACCACACCGTTCCGGCAAGGAAACAAGTGTGTGGCGGACTATCCTGTAAGTGAATGATTACGCGGTCGGGACCGCTCCGCCCTCGCCGGCGCGGCTTCCCGGGTGGCGGACGTCGGTTCCACGAACCATGTAAACGACCATCTCCCCCACGTTGGTGGCGTGGTCGCCGAAGCGCTCGAGCTGCTTGGCGGCGAACATGATGCTGGTGGCCCGCCGGATGACGCGGGAGTCCTCCATCATGTAGGCGAGCAGGTTGTTGAAGAGCCGGTGGTAGAGGGCGTCGAGCATGTCGTCTCCCTCGATGACCTCCTCGGCCTTCTTGACGTCCCGCTCGACGAACGCGTCGAGCGCCTTGCCCAGCTGGGAGCCGGAGAGATCGGCGAGCTCGTTCAGATCGTGGAAAGGGCGCGCCGGGGGCGACTGGGAGAGGTCGAGGGCCCGCTCGGCCACGTTCACGGCCAGGTCGCCCATGCGCTCCAGGTCGGTGACGATCTTGAGGGCGGTGGTGATGAAGCGGAGGTCGCTCGCCGCCGGCTGCCGGAGAGCGAGCAGGCGCCGGCACATCTCGTCGATCTCGACCTCGGCGCGGTTCACGTCCTTGTCGCCGGAGATGACCTTCTCGGCGAGCGCCGGGTCCCTTTCGGTGAGCGCCCGGACGCTCGCGGCCATGGCCGCCTCGACCTTGCCCCCCATCACCAGGAGCCGGTCGCGCAGCTGCGCCAGCTCGGCCTCGTAGACCTTGTCGGTATGCGTTTCCGGAGCCATGGGCTACCCGAACTTCCCGGTGACGTAGTCCTCGGTGCGCTTCTCCGAGGGGTTGGTGAAGATCTTCTCGGTGGGGCCGACCTCGACGAGGTCGCCCATGTAGAAGAAGGCCGTCTGGTCGGACACGCGCCCCGCCTGCTGCATGTTGTGGGTCACGATCACGATGGTATAGCGCTCCTTCAGCTCGTGGATCAGATCCTCGATCTTGGCGGTGGCGATGGGGTCGAGCGCGCTGGCCGGTTCGTCCATGAGGAGCACCTCGGGCTCCACCGCCAGCGCCCGGGCGATGCAGAGCCGCTGCTGCTGGCCACCGGAGAGGGAGAGCGCGCTGGCGTCGAGGCGGTCCTTCACCTCGTCCCACAGCGCCGACTGGCGCAGCGTCCGCTCCACGATCTCGTGGTGGTTTCCCGGGATCCCGTTCAGCTTCAGCCCCGCCGCGACGTTGTCCCGGATCGACATGGTGGGAAACGGGTTGGGGCGCTGGAACACCATCCCCACTCGGCGCCGCAGCGTCACCGGGTCGACGTCCCGGGACAACAGATCCTGCCCGTCGATGAGCAGGGTTCCCTGGGCCCGGGCGCCGGGGATGAGCTCGTGCATCCGGTTGAGGCAGCGGAGGAAGGTGGACTTGCCGCAGCCCGACGGACCGATGGCCGCCATCACCGACCGGGGGGGAACGGTGAGGTTGACGCCGTGGAGCGCGTGGTTCGACCCGTACCAGGCGTCGAGGTTCTTGACGGTGAGCTTGGGCTGCTCCGTGGCCGCCACGGGCGCGGAGCCCTCGGGAGGCACCTGCACTGGAGCGTCGACGGGGTTCACGGAGCGACGGGGAGGCGAGTTCACCGAGGCGATCTCCTGGGCGGCATTCATCGGGGAGCACCCTGCAGCCGGTTCCGGGACAGGAACCGCGCGAAGAGGTTCAGGACGCCCACGAGGAGGAGGAGCACCAGTGCGGCCGTCCAGGCCTTCTGGTGCCAGTCGTCGTAGGGGCTGATGGCGTAGTTGAAGATCTGCACCGTGAGCGACGCGGTGGGCTGGAACGGGTCGGTGTTCCAGTACTGGTTGTTGAGCGCGGTGAAGAGGAGCGGCGCGGTCTCGCCCGCGGCCCGCGCCACGGCGAGCAGCACGGCGGTGACGATGCCGCCGAGCGCGGTGCGGAGGATGACGCGCAGGCTGGTCTTCCAGGCCGGCACGCCGAGCGCCAGGGAAGCCTCCCGGAGGGCCGCGGGCACGAGCCGGATGAACTCCTCGGTGGAGCGGGCCAGCGACGGGAGCATGAGCAGCGCGAGCGCCACCCCGCCGGCCAGCGCCGAGAAGCGCTTCATGCGGGAGACGACCAGCCCGTAGGCCACGATGCCGATGACGATGGACGGCACGCCGGAGAGCACCTCGGCGGTGAAGCGAACGATGCTCCCGAGCTTCCCGTCCCCCTTCTCGGCGAGGAAGATGCCCGCCCCGATGCCCACCGGGAGGGCGAACAGGCTGGCGATCCCCACCATGAAGAAGGTCCCCACGATGGCGTTTCCGACGCCGCCGCCGGGCTCGCCGACCGGCGTGGGGAGGCTGGTGAAGAATCCGATCGAGAGCCCCGGCGCCCCGTGCGAGATGACGAGCCAGAGCAGGGATGCGAGCGGGATCACGGCGACCAGGACCGCGGCGCCGCTCGCCACCGTCCAGAAGCGGTCCACGCCCTTTCGCCAGTTCAGCCGGTTCATGCCCGGGCTCCCCGGGGACCGCGCGCGACGGCCTCCACCAGGATCCGGGCGGCGCCGTTCAGGATGAGGGTGAGTCCGAAGAGGACGAGCCCGAGCGCCGCCAGCGCGCCCACGTGGACGTCGCCGGTGGCCTCGGCGAACTCGTTGGCGATGACGGCGGGCAGCGAGTAGCCGGGGGCGAAGAGGGAGGCGTGGATCTCCGGCGAGTTGCCGATCACCATGGTGACGGCCATGGTCTCCCCGAGCGCGCGCCCCAGTCCGAGGAGCGCGGCGCCGATGATCCCGGGGCGCGCGTACGGCAGGACGGAGATGCGGATCGACTCCCAGCGGGTGGCGCCGAGCGCCAGCGCCCCCTCCTTGAGCGCCGGGGGCACCGTCTTCAGGACCTCGATGGTGACCGACGCGATGGTGGGCAGGATCATGAGGGCCAGGATGACCCCGGCCGCCATGTAGCCGAGGCCGATGGGAGGCCCCTTGAAGATGGGCAGGAACCCCAGCGTGCTCTGGAGGAAGGGCTGCACGCTGCTGCGCAGCCAGGGGACCATGACGAAGAGCCCCCACAGGCCGTAGATGACGCTCGGGATGGCCGCCAGCACCTCGATCGAGTAGGCGACGGGGGCGCGCAGGGCGCCCGGCCCCATCTCCGACAGGAACAGGGCCAGCCCGACCGACACCGGCAGCGCGATGAGCAGCGCGAGGCCGCTCGTCACCAGCGTGCCGTAGATGAACGGCAGCGCGCCGAACTTCTCCTGGACCGGGTCCCAGTCGCTCGAGAAGAGGAACTTGAAGAACCCCAGGTGGTCCCAGGAGGGGGCCGCCACCCGGCCGAGCTCGTACAGGATGAGCCCGGCCACGACGAGGAGGCTTCCCCCGAAGATGGTGATGCCCCACCCCCAGGCGCGGTCGCCGGGGTTGCCGGCCCGCGCCGGGGTGGAGGGCGCCGCGGGGGCGCCGATGTCACTTGGCGGCGGCAACGGGGACCGGCTTGCCCTGGACCTTCAGCTCCTGGATGGTCTTCTCGAGCATCTTCACGACGGGGCCGGGCAGCGGCGCGTACTCCAGCGGCGCCGCGGTGGCCTGGCCGTCGTGGATCGCCCACCAGAGGAACTTCACCATCTCCTCTCCCTTCACCTTGTCCTTCGCGTCCTGGTGGACGAGCAGGTAGGTGAAGGCGGCGATGGGCCAGGCGTCCTTGCCGGACGCGTTGGTCACCGAGACCTTGTAGTCGGCGGGGATGGCGACGCCGGCGGCGGCGGCCGAGGTGGCGGCGATGGACGGCGCCACGAAGTTCCCGTCCTTGTTCTGGAGGAGCGCGGTGGGGAGCTTGTTCTGGTTGGCGTAGGCGAGCTCGACGTATCCGATGGAGCCGGGCGTCTGCTTCACGAGGCCGGTCACGCCCTCGTTGCCCTTGCCGCCGAGCCCGACGGGCCAGGAGACGCTCTTGCCCGTGCCGACCTTCTCCTTCCACTCGGGGGAGACCTTGGAGAGGTAGTCGGTGAAGACGTAGGTCGTGCCGGAGCCGTCGGAGCGGCGGACCACCGCGATGGCCGCGTCGGGGAGCTTCGTGCCCGGGTTCACGGCCGCAATCTTCGGGTCGTTCCACTTGGTGATCTTGCCGAGGAAGATGTCGGCGAGGACGCCCGGGGTGAGGCGGAGCCCCTGCACCGGCGCGTTGTAGGTGACGACCACGGCGCCGAGGACCGTGGGGACGTGCACGGCGTCGGGGGCCTTGGCCTGCTCCTCGGCGCTCATGGGGGCGTCGGTGGCGCCGAAGTCCACGGTGCCGGCGGTGAACTGCTGGATGCCGCCGCCCGAGCCGATCGACTGGTAGTTGAAGCGGATGTCCGGGTGGAGCTTGTTGTAGTCGGAGAACCACTTCGAGTAGAGCGGGTTGGGGAAGGTGGCGCCGGCGCCGGTGATCAGGACGGGGTCGGCGGAGGCGGTGGAGGCGGCCAGGGTCACCAGGGCAGCCAGGGCGAACTTCTTCATCGGAAAGGCTCCTTTCCAGCTTCGGGTCTTGGTCGTGTCGTGCGTCGGTGGTGTAACGGGACCGTGTGACGGGACGGTGACGGCGGGGTGAAGACTTCCTGTTTGGAAAACGAATGTTTTCATTCTTTTAAATCAGGTACTTGGCGACGCTTCGCTGGGCCCCGAACGGGGCAGGCGCACCCGGAACGACGTCCCCCCCGATCCGGTTTCCACGCCGACCTCGCCGGCCTGGATCTGGACCAGGTGCTTCACGATGGCGAGTCCGAGCCCTGTACCGCCCACGTCCCGCGACCGACCCGGGTCGACCCGATAGAAGCGCTCGAAGAGGCGCGGAAGGTGGTGCCGTTCGATCCCCGGCCCGGTGTCGGTGACGACGACCTCGACCCGATCCCCCTCCAGGGGCGACGCCGAGACGGTCACGCTCCCTCCACCCGGGGTGTACTTCACGGCGTTGTCGAGGAGGTTCACCAGCACCTGCTCGAGGGCGCCCGGGTCGGCGTGCACGATCGTGCCCGCCGGGATGTCCAGGCGGAGCTCGATGGCCTTGCGCTGCGCGGGCTCGGAGCAGAGCTCCAGGACCCGGCGCGCGGTGACCTCCACCTCGACCGGTCCGAGCCGGACCGGCCAGCGGCGTGATTCGATAAGGGAGAGGTCGAGGAGATCGCTGGCGAGCCTGCCGAGCCGCTCGGCGTTGCGGGAGATCATCTCCGCGAAGGAGCGGGCCTGGGTCGGGTCGTGGATGGCTCCCGAGAGCAGGGTCTCGGCAGCGCCGGCGATGGCGCTCACCGGCGTGCGCAGCTCGTGGCTCGCATTGGCGACGAAGTCGCGTCGCACCGCCTGGGCCTGCCGCGCATCGGTCACGTCGCGCAGGAGGAGCAGCACCTCGCCGCGCAGGAGCGAGACCGCGTTGGCCTTCCAGATCCGCCGGGCGAACTGGACCTCCAGGCGGACGGTGGAGCCCTTCATCGCTCGCTGGGTCGCCCCGGCCAGCTCCTCCTGCCGGGTCAGCTCCGAGACCGTGAACCCGCAGGCCCGTCCGCCCGGCGCCAGCTCGTCGAGCGCGGCGTTCGAGGCCCGGACCCGTCCATCCGACGCGAGGAGCCCGGCCGCCGCCGGCATGGCAGCGAGCAGTTCCGCCTCGGGCTGGGTGGGCTCGAGCGCCCGGCGCCGGAGCTCCCGCTGCCAGAGCAGGGAGGAGAGCCTCGCTGCCTCCGGCGGCAGGACGACCTGCGCCCCGCCGGCCGCCTCGGCCTGGAGCGCCGCGATCAGGTCGGGGAGTCCGGAGGCGGGGACGTCCATCGCCTAGGGCCCCCCGGCCGGATCGCGAAACCGGTATCCCGCGCTGCGGACGGTCTCGATCAGCTCGCCCGCCGGGCCGAGCTTCTGCCGGAGCCGCTTCACGTGGGTGTCGACCGTCCGGTTCGCCGACTCGGCGGTGGTTCCCCAGACGTCGGCCAGGAGCCGCTCCCGGGACTGGACCCTGCCCGCCCTGGAGACGAGCATCGAGAGGAGCCGGAACTCCACGGGGGTGAGGGCGAGGAGGGATCCGCGAACCCAGGCCCGATGGGCCCCCGGGTCCACCCGGACGCCACCGACCTCCATGGCAGGGCCAGGGCTCGGGGGCGCGGCCGCACCGGCGCGGCGCAAGACCGCGCCGACGCGGAGGACGAGCTCGCGAACGCTGAAGGGCTTCACCACGTAATCGTCGGCGCCCAGCTCGAAACCCACCACCCGATCCACCTCGCTTCCCCGGGCCGTCAGCATCACGACGGGGACCGAACGCGTACGGGGATCGGCCTTGAGCTGCCGGCAGACCTCGGTGCCGTAGAGATCCGGGAGCATCAGATCGAGGAGCACCAGGTGCGGGGGACGCCTTCGCGCGGCGGAGAGCGCCTCCTCGCCACCGTAGGCGAGGGTCGTCTCGTAACCGGCCTGCCGAAGGTTGAAATCGAGCAGGGAGACGAGGTCTCGCTCGTCGTCGACCACGAGGACGTTGGGCACGTTCTCCTCCGGTCGCCCTGGCGCGGGGCTCTCGCCCCATGCTCCGAGTGGAGTCCCGCGGCCGGCGCGCCGTCAAGGCGGGCGGCGGCCGGCCGCAGGTGCTCCGTCCCGCGACTGCTAGAACACCAGCTGGGAGTTGATGGAGAACTGCCCCGCGCTGTAGTTGGTGGCGTTGAAGAAGTAGCTCGTCGACCGGGCGTACTCGGCGGAGAAGCGCCAGTTCT